>JAJEEA010000357.1 GCA_022821235.1 Vicinamibacteria bacterium | reverse complement strand
TGTCGCCGAGGTGCGGGAACACGTGGCTGTGCATGCCCGCCAGCCACTGGTCGGCGGTCTTGTTGCCCCCCTTCCAGGCCCCGACGTAGAGGCCGACCACCTCCCTCGCCGCCTCTTCGAAGGTCGGGATGCGCTCGTCGCGGCGGCGGCCGGCCAGCGGGTTGCCGCCCGCCCGCGCGAGCCTGCGGTTGTCGAGGGCCTTCTCCCGGGCTTCGGCGAGCGGGACCAGCGCGTAGCTGCCGAGGCCGAGGGAGCGGGATCGGCCGCGGATGACGAGCCGCTGGACCCACCGTCGGGCCCCCGAGGGGTCGACGTGGAGGTACAGCCCGTTGCCGTCGGCGTATCTGCCGGCCTGGGCGACGTTGCGGCAGAAGGCGGCGGAGAGGGCCTTGTCGGGGTGTCGGCCGCGGCGCTTGGTGCCCGGCGTTTTCTTGGGGAGCGGCGTGTCCATGTCGGTTTCGCCCTTTATTCTGGTATCACCAGGTGTCTCATCCCGTACCCAATTTATTTTTGGATTCTAGCGAAAGTTCCGGGACGCGTCAAGACGTCGAATCGGCAAAATGCTGTGTCTACTACAGTTATCAGTTTGGATTCCGGCGGACGATGGCGGACGAGGCAGGACCGCGAAAGTCAACTTCCAAGGGAGAAGGTGAGACGCCACCGGGAAGGACCACGAAGCCAATGTGGCAGGGCCACGGCCGGACACCTCACGATTCGTCGCGCACCCCGGGGCGGGGCGCCGCGCGAGGGGCGCGATGGGCCGAGCCAAGCCGCCCCGCCCGCCGAGCGCCGCCGTGCGCGGACGGCGTGAGCCGATTCGCGGGAGAGTCCCGGAACCCCTGCGGAGCGCGGCCGCGCCCGGGGAACGTGATATACAGGGTGCTCGTACCGACCTCCGAATCGCAGCGACGCCGCCACGGTGCGCGGTGACGCCGCCGCAGTGAGCAGAAGCCATGCCCTCATTCCGCAGAATCGCCCTCGTGACCGCGGCCCTCGGCTGGGTGCCGACCCTGGCCCTCGTGGCCGTGCACTGGACCGGCGAGAGCCACGCCGCCGCCCAGGAGCGGACGCCGATCAAGGTGACCCGCATCTACACCGGGGAGGACGGCAAGACCCACGCCGAGGAGTACGACGTGCCGCTGGGGACGCAGCGCGGCGCCACCGAGCTGTCGGAGCCGATCGACGTCACGAGCGTCCAGTTCCGGCGCACCTCGCCCGACTACTTCATCGACTGGCACACCGCGCCGCGGCGGCAGTTCGTCATCACCCTGAGCGGGGAGAGCGAGGTGGTGATCGGCGACGGGACCGCGGTACGCCTGCACCCGGGGCACATCCTCCTGGCGGAGGACACCACCGGGCAGGGGCACATCTCGCGGGCGGTCGGCACGGAGGACCGCATCTCGCTGTTCCTGCCCCTGGCGGAGCAGTGAGTAACGGCATCGACGCGGCCGCGCTGTTCGACCTCACCGGCAAGACGGCGCTGGTCACCGGCGGGTCCCGCGGCATCGGCCGCATGATCGCCGAGGGGTTCCTGCAGGCCGGGGCGACGGTCTGGATCTCGTCGCGGAAGGCCGACGCCTGCGAGGAGACCGCGGCCGATCTGTCGGCGGCGGGCCCCTGCCACGCCCTGCCCGCGAACGTCGCCGACGACGCGGACCGCGCCCGGCTCGTGCAGGCGCTGGGCGAGCGGACCCCCCGGCTCGACGTCCTGGTGAACAACGCCGGCGCGGCGTGGGGCGCGCCCTACGAGGCGTTCCCCGAGTCGGGGTTCCGCAAGGTGCTCGAGCTGAACGTGACGGCGCTGTTCTTCCTGACCCGCGACCTGACACCGCTGCTGGCCGCCGCGGCCACCCCCGACGATCCGGCCCGGGTCATCAACATCGGCTCGATGGACGGCCTCAGGGCGCCGACCATCCTCGAGAACGGCACCTTCCCCTACTCGGCGAGCAAGGCCGCCGTCCACCACCTGACGCGGTCGCTGGCCCTCGAGCTGGCCCCCCGCCACGTCACCGTCAACGCGGTTGCGCCGGGGTTCTTCCCCAGCAGGATGACCGAGGCGTCGCTGGAGCGGTTCGGGGACGAGATCGTGCGCCGCTGCCCGTTGCGCCGCATCGGCCGCCCCGAGGACATGGCCGGCGTCGCCATCTACCTGGCGTCGCGGGCCGGCGCCTACACCACCGGCGCGGTGATCCCGGTGGACGGCGGGACGTCGATCGCGTGACCAGCCGGCGGGCGAAACCCCACGCCGGGCCTCGCCGCGGTTGCCGGAGACCGCCAGGGTGCCGGTGCTCGGCGTCAGGGACGGCGAAACCCACGCCGGGCCTCGCCGCGGTCGCCGGACGCGAAAGCCCGCGGCAAGACCCTCCGGCCTCACCGCGGGCTCCCTGTCGAAGCGTCCTTGCGTCGATCAGTCCAGCAGCCGGTACGCGAGCAGCTCGCCGGCGTGGCCGCCGCCGCTGACGGCGACGACGATGTACTGCGCCCCGTCGTGCATGTAGGTCATCGGCGACCCCGAGACCCCGGCCGGCATCAGGACCTCGCCGACCTCCTCGCCGGTCGCCTTGTCGTAGGCCCGCAGCATCGCCCCCACCTCGCCCGACGGCGTGGTGAACGTCCCCGGCTCGCCCGCGATGACCAGCGTCTTGGTGATGAGGGTGCCGACCCGGCCGACGCGGCCGGTGCGCGGGATCTCGACGCCCTCGAGGTCCGGGTGGTTGCGGACGTTGTCGGGCGTCTCGCCGTGCGGTATCTGCCACAGGTGGTCGCCGGTCTTCAGGTCGATG
Source organism: Vicinamibacteria bacterium (assembly GCA_022821235.1). Taxonomy (GTDB): domain Bacteria; phylum Acidobacteriota; class Vicinamibacteria; order Vicinamibacterales; family UBA8438; genus JAJEEA01. The sequence continues at coordinate 28,888 of JAJEEA010000357.1, read as the reverse complement.
GCGGTGATGCGCCCCCACGGCGGCTTGACGAGGGGCAGCCCGCGGATGGTCAGGGCCCGGTCGCGCGGGGCGACCCCGGCCGGGTTGCCGCGGATGAAGTCCATGTCCGACCGCTCGGGATCGTTCACGAGCCCGAGCGAGGTCACGCTGGTGAACGAGTAGCCGTAGAAGATGTCGGTCTCGGGGTCGAGGGACCCGCCCGGCCAGTTGGTGCCGCCGCCGGCCGACGGCAGCATCAGCGTCCCGTACGGCCCGTCGGGATCGGCGACCACCGGCGGCGTGAAGATCGGGCCCATCCGGAAGTTGGCGACCCGCGCCAGCGCCTCGGCGTGCAGCTCGGGCGTGAAGTCGATGAGGTCCTCCACCCCCACGCCCTGCCGGTCGTAGGGGGCGGGGCGGGTGGGGAACGGCTGGGTGGCGGCGAGCAGCTCGCCGGGCACGTCGGACTGCTCCATCGGCCGCTCCTCGATCGGCCAGATGGGCTCGCCCGTCTCCCGGTCGAGCACGTAGAGCCACGCCTGTTTGCTCGGCTGGGCCACGATCTTCCGCTCGACCCCGTCGATGACGACGTCGGCGAGGATCGGCGCGCACGGGAAGTCCCAGTCCCACACGTCGTGGTGGATGGCCTGGAAGTGCCACAGCCGGTCGCCGGTCTCCAGGTCGACCGCGACGATGCTGTCCGAGAACAGGTTGTCGCCGTGGCGGTGCCCCCCGTAGTAGTCGTTGGTAGGCATCTCCGTCGCCAGGTAGACGATGCCCAGCTCGAGGTCGACGCTGGTCTGCCCCCACACCCCGGTGTTGCCGGTATAGCGCCACGAGTCGTTGAGCCAGGTGTCGTTCCCGAACTCGTCGGCCCCCGGCAGGGTGTGGAAGATCCACTTCCGCTCGCCGGTGTCGGCGTCGAAGCCGCGGACGTAGCCCTTCGTGTTGCGCATCGACACCGGGGCGCTGCCGGGCACGTGGGCGGCCCCGATGACGATGGTGTCGCCGGCCACCAGCGGCGTCGAGTGCAGGCCGATGGAGCCGCCGAGGGGGTCGATCTCCTGGTCCATGTTCTGCATCAGGTCGACGATGCCGTCCTCGCCGAAGCCCGCGATGCGCTGCCCCGTCTGCGCGTTCAGCGCGACCATGCGGTAGCCGGGAGTGACGTAGATGATCTGCCCGTCGCCGCCGTCGTCCCGGTACGCGAGCCCTCGGCCCGACCGGCGGCGCGGCGCCACCTCGGCCCGCTCGCCCTCGTCGAGGCGGTGCATCCACAGGTACTCGCCGGTGGCCGCGTCGGCCGCGACCACGGCGCGGCGGGTGCCCGCGGTGGTGTAGATCATCCCGCCCACCATCAGCGGCGTGGACTGGAAGTTGTACTCGGGCTCGGGGCCGAAGTTGTCGGTCTTGAGCCGCCACGCCAGCTCGAGCTCCTCGAAGTTGTCCCCGTCGATCTGGTCGAGCGGCGAGTAGCGGGTGTTCGCCTCGTCGCCCCCGTAGTGGCGCCACTCGCCGCCCTGGGCGCCGGCCCCGGTCTGCCCCCAGGCGGCCGGCGCGGCCAGCAGGGCGGCGGCGATCAGGCACGCGAGGCGCCGGCGGCCGGCGCCGCGGGCGTTGCGGTGCATTCGCGAGAAACGATGGTTGCTCTGGATCATGTCTGCTGGACTCCTCGCGCAGGCGGCGGTCCACCCGCGCTCAACCGACCATCGAACGCGACCTGGCTTGGGACAGTGATCGACATAAGGCTGCCAACTGCGACCGCCAATGCAGCCGTTTTCGGCGGTTCCTGCCTTGGGCACGTGGCAAGGCAATTCCCGTCACTGTCCTTACCCCGCTCTCGAGCCGGGCGTGACAGCCGGCGGCCAGGCAGCGCACCCGCTGCCGGTGACGACATCGCGATTGCCGACCCAGGCAGGCCTGCCGGCTCCCCTCCCGGCGGCGTGCTTCGCGGCCGAGCCGTTCGTGCCGGTCAGCTCGCAGCTTCCGCACGAACGCCATGACGACGGGTCTCCTGCGACGACGCGGGGCCGTTCGGGAGCCCATTGCGGAGAAGACCGGGGCGACGCGCGCCTCGTGCAAAGCGCCCCCCCGACGCCACGCCGCCCCGACTACCCGGCACCCGCCTAACGGCGCCGGCCCGCCACGGCCGGCACTATCTCGTCCTCCATGAGGCTGTACAGCGACCGCCGGTGGGCGCGTAGCGTCCGCCCGGGGCTGGGCGACGACGTCATCACCGTGACCAGCCGCAGGGCGGGCACGACGTAGATGAACTGTCCGCCGTAGCCCCAGGCGTAGAACGCGTCGTAGCCGGCCAGCTCCCGCACCCACCAGCCGTAGCCGTAGGCGCGGTCCGGGCTGCGGGTCCGCGTCGCGTGGGCGACTATCGACGTGTGCACCCAGTCCTCGGAGACGATCTGCCGCGTGCCGACGCGCCCGCACTCGAGGTACATCTCGCCGATGGCGAGCATGTCGCGCGGCAGCATCGACATCTCGTTCCCGCCGAAGTACACGCCCTGCGGATCGGTGGTCCACCGGGGCACCGAGATGCCCATCGGCTCGCCCAGGTGACGCCGGGCGAACCGCCAGGTGCTCATGCCGGACGCCTCGGCGACGATCGCCGACAGCAGGTGGGTGTTGCCGGTGCTGTAGATCATCCGCGTGCCCGGCTCCGCCACCAGGGGCCGGGTGAGTACGTGGCGGACCCAGTGGCGGCTCGCCACCCAGCGGCCGTAGTTGCGGTTGCTGGTGGTCTCGAGGCCCGACCGCATGGTCAGCAGGTCCTCGACGGTGATGCCGCTCTTCGCGGGGTCGTCGACGAGGTCCGGGAAGAAGCGATCGACGGTGTCGTCGACGGTGAGGTGCCCGCGGTCGACGGCGATGCCGACGAGCAGCGAGATGATGCTCTTCGAGGCGGACTTCATGTTGGCGGCGCGGTTCGGCCTCGCGCCGTTGAAGTACTCCTCGACGAGCAGCGAGCCGCCCACCGACACGAGCAGCGACCGCATGCGCGGCAGCTCGGCGACCTGCGACAGGACCGGCTCGAACGCGGCGTCGGGCTCGACGCCGCCGCCGCTTCCGGCGCGGGTCGGGCCGAGCAGGGCCAGACCGGCGATGGCCGCCGCGCAGGCGGCAGCGTACCGACGGAGTCGCCGCAATCGGCCTCGCCCGTGGTGCATGAAGCTCACCCCGTCTCGCCGGCCTCGCCTCGCCGGCAGCCCGTGTCGCGTTGCGGCCGGGGTCCCCTCTCCTGGCGCGCGCTCCGCCCCTCCGCCGTCCGACCCGGCAAAGCAAGACGAGGGGCCCGCGCCGTCACGAGACCGCCGTTCGAAGCGAACGGCAGCCATCCTACCACCGACGAAGCCGATGCCGTCAACGGCAGCGGGGTGTGCGTTCCGCATGACGGGTCTATCGTCGCCGGCCCCGATTCGCAATAGAATCGGCAGCAGGGCGCCCGCGGGGGGCGCCGTCGAGGGAACGTGAACGGCCGGAAGCGCCGCCGGCGGGAAGCCGAACCGGCCGCGGCCGGCCCCTGAACGGCCCGAGGCAAGAGTCCGCGCCGCATCGGCGGGCGCGCATCCCGGCTGACGGTCGTCGTTCGCCGACCGCAGCCCGGCCGTATGCCACCTCGTCACGGCTTGGCAGCCGGGCGCTTCGGCGTTCGCCGGCGCCATCCGGGCGCGGGCAACGCGGGACTTCCCACGGGCCGTGGAGGTCCACACCATGAGACGCACGACTTGCCTGGCGATGTTGACGCTGGCCGGCGTGACGGCCGTCGTCGCCGCCAACGAGGCGCGGCAGGAGCGCTTCGGCATCCGCGCCCTGGAGATCGCCGACAACCTCTACGTGCTGACGTCCGATCCGGCCGAGCAGGGCATGCGCACCGGCGGGAACACCGCCGTGTTCGTGACCGCCTCGGGAGTGACCCTCGTCGACACCAAGATCCGCGGCTACGGCGAGGACATCCTGGCCGAGGTGGCGCGCATCACCGACAACCCGGTGACGACGATCATCAACACCCATACCCACTGGGACCACAGCGGGGCCAACACCGAGTTTCCCGACACCGTCGACTTCGTGGTGCACGAGAACACGGCCGGGCACATGGCGAGCACCGACTGCGACGACGGCGCCGGGTACCAGGGCGGGTCCATCAAGAACTGCGAGGCGTTCACCGGCGACGACGCGCGGTTCCTGCCGAAGATCACCTTCGCCACCCGGACCTCGCTCTACAGCGGGGCCGACCAGATCGACCTCTACTACTTCGGGCGGGGCCACACCGACGGCGACACCTGGGTCGTGTTCCGCGAAGCCCGGGCCATGCACACCGGCGACATGATGGCGCGCAAGGGGCTGCCGTTCATCGACGCCGACAACACCAACGGCAGCGCCACCGAGTTCGGCCAGACCCTGAAGAACGCCGTCGACGCCATCGAGGACGTCGACACCATCATCCCGGGTCACAACGACGACCCCCTGACCTGGGACGATCTGGTCGACTACGCGGCGTTCTACGACGACCTGCTGACCCGCGCCCAGGCGGGGGCCGAGGCCGGGCAGAGCGTCGAGGAGACGGTGGCCGCGTACTCGGTGCCCGAGGAGTACAGCGACTTCCAGGCGCCGGCGGGCCGGGTGGAACAGATCGTCGGGCTCATCTACGAAGGGCGCTGATCGGCAACCGACGGGCGGCCGTCCCCGCTCGAGGGCACGGACCCTCGGGCGGCCCCCCCCCGGCGGCAGCCAGGAGCTCGTCGCGTTCGGGACGCCTTGACGGGACCCGACGGCGCCTCTCCGCCGCCGAACCAAACGTTGGGTTACAATGCTCCGTGACCTGGGGCGAGCTGATTCGCCGGCTGCGGACGGCCGGCTTCGTGGACCGACGAACCGGCAAGGGCAGTCACCGACAGCTCGTGCACCCGGAGACGAAGAGGGTGGTCACCGTCTCCGTGCACACCAGCAAGGAAGTGGGCACCGGACTGGCGCACCGCATCATGAAGGAGGCGGGGCTGTGATCGAACACTATCCGGTGGTCGTCGAGCGCGAGAGCAACGGCACGTTCAGCGCCTGGGTGGCGGGACTGCCCGGGGTATATGCGGCCGCGGACACCGCGGCGGCCGCCAAGCGCGGCATCCGGTCCGCGCTTGCCGCCCATCTCGACGCATTGACCGCGCTGGGGCAGGACGTGAAGCCGCATGCCGACCTGCTCGTCCTGCGCCATGACGCCCGGGCCCGGACGCGCCGCGAGCGCCTGCGCTTCGTGGGACCGGCAGCGTTGATGGGAAAGAAGACGACCGCGGCCAAGGCGGAGGCCGCCCGTCGCAACGGACGCAAGGGCGGTCGTCCCGCCGAGCGGCCCAAGCTCCCCTCCCAGGCGTGAAACGGCCCTCCGGGTCGACTTGCCGCATGATAACCTTGCAATTACGGACTTCTGGTCCCGGATTGCAAGGTGATTGCCAGAACCCTCGAGGCGACCATCGCCGCCCGCCTTCGCCAGTTTCCCGCCGTCGCGCTGCTCGGGCCGCGGCAGGTCGGCAAGACCACGCTGGCGCGCCGGCTCGCCGAGACGGCCGACAGCGTGTACCTCGATCTGGAGGACCCCGTCGACCTGGCGAAGCTGGACGACGCGGCCGGGTACCTGCGCGCGCTCCGCCGCCGGCTCGTGGTGATCGACGAGGTGCAGCGCGCGCCCGGACTGTTCCCGCTGTTGCGGGTGCTCATCGACGAACGGATCCGGGCCGGCGAGGCTGCCGGTCAGTTCCTGCTGCTCGGATCGGCCGCCCCGGACCTGCTGCGGCAGTCGGGTGAGAGCCTGGCGGGGCGCATCGCGTATCTCGAGCTCTCTCCCCTGGACATCCGGGAGACCGGCGCCGGTCTCGCTTCCCGGTTGTGGGTCCGCGGCGGATTCCCCCCGAGCTTCCTCGCCGAGGACGACGGACAGAGCGCCGAGTGGCGCGAGCAGTTCATCCGCACCTATCTCGAGCGGGACGTACCCCAATTGGGACCACTCGTGCCGGCGGGAACGCTGCGAAGACTCTGGACCATGCTCGCGCACGGTCAGGGCGGCCTGCTGAACCTGGCCGAGCTCGCGCGCTCGCTGGCCGTCGACGGCAAGACCGTGGCCCGATACGTCGACCTGCTCGCCGACCTGTTCCTGGTCCGCCGCCTGCCGCCCTTCCACGCCAACGTCCGCAAGCGCCTCGTCAAGTCGCCCAAGGTCTACGTGCGCGACAGCGGGCTGGTGCACACGCTGCTGCGGCTCGACGACCAGGACGCGGTGCTGGGTCATCCCGTCGCCGGCACGAGCTGGGAGGGCTTCGTGCTGGAAACCCTCATCCGGGCCGCCCCCGACCGGGCGCAGGCCAGCTTCTACCGCACGGCGACCGGCGTCGAGGTCGACCTGGTGCTCGAGCTGCCCGGCAATCTGCTCTGGGCCATCGAGATCAAGCGGAGCTCGGCGCCCAAGGTCGAGAAGGGACTGCGAATCGCCCGGGAGGACCTGCAACCGGACCGGACGTTTCTCGTCCACTCCCGCGACGAGCGCTACCCCATGGGCGGCGGCATCGAGGCGATCGGCCTCATGGCCCTGGCCGACGCCCTGGCGGGGCGGCCATCGGCACAGGCGTCTGCGACGTAGAACGGCGCGGACCGGGGCCGGCTAGAATGGGAGCGGTTGCGGCGACGTCGGCGCAACGCCCGCAGCCGCGCGAAGAGACGGCCACCATGTCGGCGAAGCGGGAGGGGCCGAGGCGCAAGCTGCCGACCGGCATCCAGAACTTTCGCGAGATTCGCGAGGACGACTGCTACTACGTCGACAAGACCGCGTTCATCCGCCGCCTCGTGGACGAGGGCAAGCACTACTTCCTGTCGCGCCCGCGCCGCTTCGGCAAGAGCCTGTTCCTCGACACCGTGAAGGAGCTGTTCGAGGGCAGCGAGGCGCTGTTCGAGGGTCTGGACGTCCACGGCGGCTGGGACTGGTCGCTGCGCCATCCCGTGGTGCGCCTCGACTTCAGCAGCGGCCACTTCGCCGAGCCGGACGGCCTGCACACGAACCTGATGACGCAACTGGCCGCCATCGAACGGCGGACGGGCGGCGGTTCGGACCACGCCAGCGCGCCCGGGCGCTTGGGCCATCTCATCGCGGCGCTGCGCGAGCGCACGGGGCAGCGCGTGGTCGTCCTGGTCGACGAGTACGACAAGCCGATTCTCGACGCGCTGGAGAAACCGGAGGTCGCCCGGGCGAACCGCGACTACCTGCGCGGGCTGTACTCGACCACCAAGTCCGCGGACGCGCACATCAAGTTCACCCTGCTCACGGGGGTCAGCAAGTTCTCGAAGGTCAGCCTGTTCTCGGGCCTGAACAACCTCGTCGACATCACCCTCGAGCCGGAGTACTCGACCATCTGCGGCTACACCGACGCGGACCTCGACGAGGTGTTCGCGCCGGAGCTGCCGGGCCTCGACCGCGACCGCATCCGCGACCGGTACAACGGCTACGGCTGGCTCGGCGAGGAGAAGGTCTACAACCCCTTCGACGTCCTGCTGCTCTTTCGCCGCCGCCGGTTCGGGGCGTGGTGGTTCGAGACCGGCACGCCCACGTTCCTGGTGAACACGCTGCTCGCGCGCGGCGTCGGCTCGACGGAGCTCGACGGCATGCGGGCCGGCGACGAGCTGCTGGGCGCCTTCGACGTGGACGACGTCGCCCCCGAGGCGCTGCTGTTCCAGACCGGCTACCTGACCATTCTCGACGCCGAGGACGCCGGCGGAGAGCTCCTCTACCGGCTCGGCTACCCGAACCGCGAGGTACGGCAGAGCCTGAACCGAAGCCTGCTGAACGCCCTCGCGCCGCCGGCCTCGCGCCGGCTGGCGCAGGGCGACCGGCTGCGCCGGCTGTTGCAGGCCAACGACCTCGCGGGGCTGGAAGAGCTGTTGCGGGCGTTCTTCGCCAGCATCCCCTGCGAGTGGCACACGAACAACGACATCGCCCGCTACGAGGGCTACTACGCCAGCGTGTTCTACTCCCACTTCGCCGCGGCGGGGCTCGACGTGACGGTCGAGGACAGCGACAGCCGCGGGCGCGTCGACATGGCCGTTCGCCTCGACGGCTGCGTGTACCTGTTCGAGTTCAAGGTGGTGGAGCAGACCGCCGAGGGCGCGGCGATGGCCCAGTTGAAGCGAAAGGGCTACGCCGACAAGCACCGCGGCCCGGGTCTGCCCGTGCACCTGGTGGCGGTGGAATTCAGCCGGGAGACCCGCAACCTGGCGTCGTTCGAGGTCGAGCGCGTTTGACGCGCGTCGCCGGGGCCCCTGCTGCACGCGGCCATCGGGTCGAGGTTCCGCAGGCGATCCGGGTGCTCCGGTGCAGCGGGCCTGACCCGGCAATCGTCGCCTGCCGCTCGAACTGCCGTCGGTCGCCTCCGGGACCGCGCGATCAATCGATGCGACCCGCGGCGACCTCGGCGTCGATGTCGTCGACGGAGTCGTAGAGCCCGGCGGCGGCCCCGAGCAAGTCGGACATCGTATGGGTTCGGCCACGGTCACGCAGTTCCCGCGCGGTGATGACGCGATCCTGATCGGCCGCGACATGCACCAGGTCGCCGGCCCCGCGGCCGACGACAGCCACGCCGTCTACCGGCAGCCTGATCCGGTCCTTCGCGCGCGGCCTCGTAAGCTTGAGTCTCATTCCGTCAGGCAGTATGACAGAAACCCCCACCGCGAACCAACGACAGCGGCGGCCGCCACACCACGGTCGGCGACGGCTGTCTGGGATCGACCCGACGGTCGCCATTGCTATCCCGCGATGGGCGGCCTCTCGTTGATGCGGGCCACCCTCGGGTGCCGTCCGGACCGACAGCCTGCGAGGCGTCGTCGACCAGGCTGCCGCCACTGCCGTCCTGCAACGGGCCGGGAGAGCGGGTCGACATCTGCGACCGCCACGCACTCTGCCGGGCGACGGAAGACCGCGACCGGTGATATGGTATGGTTTTCCATATGAAGACGACGCTCAACATCGACGACTCCGTCATGCAGCGGCTTCGCGAAGAGGCGGCGCATCGAGGAACCACCATGTCCGCGCTCGTCGAGGCCGGGCTTCGCCGCGTCCTCGCCGCGCCGGAAGCCCCCACGCAACCGCCCGAGACTCTGCCTCCGCTGCCGACGTGGAACAGCGGCGGCCATCTCGTCGACATCGACGACCGTGACGCGCTCTACCGCGCAATGGAAGAGGACGGGGAATAGTTGCTGGTCTTCGACACCAACGTGCTTCTTCACGCCGCCGACCGGCGCTCCGCCCTGAGTACGGCGTGCCGCCGTCGCCTGGACGACGCCCGCCGCGACTCCGCGCCGGCGTACCTCACTTGGAGCGTCTGCTACGAGTTCCTCCGGGTCAGCACCCATCCTCGCGTGTTCCGGTCGCCGTGGACCGCCTCGGGGGCTTGGAGCCTCGTCCACACCCTGATGGGCTCGCCCGCATTCGAGGTGCTCGTGGCGACGCCGCGTCATGCGGCCGTCCTTGCGCAGACCCTGTCGGAACTGCCCGACCTGCGCGGCAGCGTGATGCACGACGTGCACACCGCGGTGCTGATGCGCGAGCACGGCGTCAGCCGCATCTGCACCCGCGACGGCGGCTTTCGTCGTTTTCCGTTCCTGACCGTCCTCGACCCGCTGGGAGACTGGTGATGCCTTCAGTGGCTGCGAAGCCCGTTCGCAGGAAGCTGATCGAGGTGGCGCTGCCGCTCGACGCGATCAACGCCGCGGCGGCCCGCGAGAAGTCCATCCGTCACGGCCATCCATCGACACTCCACCTCTGGTGGGCGCGACGCCCCTTGGCCGCCGCGCGGGCGGTCATCTTCGCCCAGATGGTCGACGACCCGGCGGAATACGTCGACGTACTACTATCGGACCCTGCCGAGAAACGAGCGGCGGCGCGGGCGCTGAAGGGCAGAGAGGCCGCCCGCGAGCTGCGCTACAGGCTGTACGCGGCGTGCGAACGCCGGAAGCGCGCCGCAGAGGCCCTGGCCTACAACGGGCTCGTCCAGAGCTGGCCCGAGATCAGCCGCCTCGCCGCCGCCGGCAGTGCAGAACAGGGCGGCCTGTTCGGCGACGCCCACGGGGACGTCGAGCAGGAAGCGTGACCGCCGTCGTCGGTCACGCGCGCGGTCCGCAAGGAGGCTGTCCGTGTCGTTGATGGCCAGGGAGCTGCGCCAGGTCTGGGATGCCCTGCGCGCCAGCAACGGACACCGCGACGAAGCGCTGACGGCGGTCCGCATCGGCAGACTGCGGGGTATTCGGGATGTCCGGATTCCCTTCGAGTATCCGGTGTGCGTTCTCGCAGGACCGAACGGCAGCGGGAAGTCCACGGTGCTCTTCGCGTGCGCCTGCGCCTACCGCGTTCCCGGCGGCAGTCCCCGGGACCTGACGCCCGGCAGGTTGTTTCCCGACTTCACCAGCCGGCAGCAGGACGTGTCCTCGGATGCGCCGCAACGGACACAGATCGATTTCCAGTACCTGCACCATGGCGACGATGTTTCCATGTCCTGGAAGCGGGGCAAGCGGTGGAGACGCAGCTTCACCAGCCGCAACGGCGGGCGCCAGCCCGAGCGGCCCGTCTATCTGCGCACCCTCGCCAACCTCACCAACCCCTCCGAGGTGCGCAGCCTGCTGCGGCTCGGCCGCCGACAGGTGCGGACGGCGACCCTCGACCCCAAGCTGTTGACTTTCGCCCAACGCATCCTGCCGTGGCGCTACAGCCACCTGTCGGTCATCAGCGGACCCGAGAACGACCTGCTGTTCGCGGAGCTGGAAGGCGGCGACGAGACCCGGTATTCCGAGTTCCACATGTCGTCGGGAGAACGTTCCATCCTGCGGATCTCGAAGGACGTCTCGCGGCTCGACAATGCGCTGGTCCTCATCGACGAGATCGATACCGGCCTGCATCCCTACACGCAGCAGCAGGCGATGCTCGATCTGCAGCGCAGCGCGTTGCGGCGGAACCTGCAGATCATCGTGGCGTCGCACAGCCCGGTCATCCTCGACAGCGTGCCGCCGGAGGCGCGGATATTCCTCGACCGCGACGACGACACCGGCCAGGTGCGCCGCTTGCCCGCCTATCGCGACCTCTTCCAGAAGGCGTTGTACGGCGCCTCACAGAACCAGCTCTTCATACTGTGCGAGGACGAGGTCGCCGAGGGAGTGATTCGCGGCGTCCTCGACGTACTGAACGTCGAGATGGAGCTGATGCACGGCGACATCGTCATCGGGTGCAACTCGGGGCGGGACGAGTTTCCGGGTCATGTCCGCACGCTGGCGAAGTTCGGCCGGCTCTCCAACTTCATCCTGGTCCTCGACGGCGATTCGCGAAAGCTGGAGGAGGGGTTGGAGACCATCGCGGAGCGGCGCGGACACGCCGTGCACGTGTTGTTCCTGCCCGGCGACGGCCCGCCCGAGCAGTGGCTGTGGGAGGCCGTGCGAAAGCGGCGGGACGCGTATGCGGAGCGGCTCGGGACCACCGCGGCCGACATGCAGCGAACGATGCGCGACCTCGAGCGCCTGGTCGATGGCGCCGTGCGGCAGCGACAGGACATGGCCAAGGTCGCCATCGGCTCGCTGGCGCACCGGCTCGAACGCACGGTCGCGGACATCGCCCGCATCGTCGGTCAGCGCGAAGCGCGGACGGAAGCGCTGTACGAGCTGGTGGACGGGCTGAAGAAACTGATCGAACAGTGGCGACGGTTGTGACACGCGCGGCCCCGCCCGAAATCGTCGCCGGCGGGCTACTCGCGCTCGAAGCCGTGGCTGCTGCACTTCAGGGTCCGGCTGTTCTCGGTCACCGTCCGCACGACGTGATCGGGCGCTCCGTAGGGAATGTCCGCTTCGATATCGAGCGTCACCTTCACGTTCGCCCCCACAAGGCCCGCCAAGTGCGTGATCAGCTCGTCGGCGATACGTCCCGCGTCGCGTTCCGTCCGGGCGGCATCCAGTGAAACGCTGCCGTGGAACCGCTTCGGCCGCGGGTCGGGCGGCGGCGGTACCGGTCCGGGTCCCGGCGGCGTCACGGTTGGTCCGTCCCCACCGTCCGGCCCCGGCGGCACGACCGGTGCGCGTTCCGCGTCGAGCTGCCGCCGCGCGATGCCCGGCTGGACGATCACCTCGCCGCATCCACGTCCGTGAGCGGGATCGCGAGGATGAAGTCGTCCGGCTTGTGTAGAGAATCTCGTTCCGGGTCACGTTGATGGTAACGGCGTCGCTCCGGCGTCCCTTGACCTCGATGAACCGGAGCCTGCCGCTGGCGGGGACACGGCTCTCGATGTCGTAGCCGAGCTTCTCGGGCTCGCGGTCCGTCGGCTCGAAGCCCGGATTCCGCTCGATCTCCATCACGAGGCGCGCGCCCTCGCGGCAGATACCGGCGGCGAGCGGAACTGATGGGGTCCTCGGCCGCTACTCGTAGTACGCCGGCGACTTGTCGAGCAGCGCGTTCTCGGCGATGTCGTGCTCTATCCAGAGCCGGGCGCCGGTCTCGATCAGGAAGTCCTCGACGCGGTCCATCGCCTCGAGGGTCATCTCGGCGTCGAAGTTGAACGTGGGGACCCGCTTCAGGGAACGGTTCTCGGGGAAGTGGTAGAGGTCGCCGCTGAGGACGACGGGGCCGTACTCGGCGAGATCGACGAAGAGCACCTGGTGGCCGGGGGTGTGCCCCGGGGCCGACTTGATGACGACGGTGCCGTCGCCGAAGACGTCGTGGTCGCCGTCGAGAATCAGGTTCTCGGCCGTCTCGAGGGCGCCGTAGTACTGCGGGTCGAAGCCGTACGCGGCGGGGTCGTCGCTGAACGCGGCCTCGTGCTCGGGGCGCTGCACGAGCCAGGTCGACGCCGCGAAGTCGTTGGCGTTGCCGGCGTGGTCGTAGTGCAGGTGCGACAGGGCGATGTAGGTGACGTCGGACGGCTCGTAGCCGAGATCGGCGAGCTGCGCGCGCAGGGTGGTGGTGACGGTGGCGACGCTGCCGCTCGACTGCGCGGTCGCGTCCTGGCCGGCGAGGGCGTCCGAGAGGCCGGCGTCCCACAGCAGGCTGCCCTCGGCGTGCTCGATGAGGTAGCACGGCACCGAGAGCTCCAGGGTCGACACCTCGTCCATGGTCAGCGAGAAGCGTCCGGGATCGCCGACCCGAAGATGCCCGCAGTCGAAGATGTAGAGCCGGGGCGAGGTGAGACCGGTCTCTGCGGCGCCGGCGTCGGGATCACTTGCGGGCTCGCCGCCGGAACAGGACAGAGCGCCGGCGATCAGTACCGCCGACAGGATCGACAGGCGTCTCGACATTTCTCTCGCTCCCTCCGTCACTCCGCGCCTCGCGCGGCCGGCCGCGCCTTCCGGGTCGGATCATCCTCGAGGCGCCCCCACACTCTCGACCGCACGTTCCTTCGCGCCAGCCAGCCTCGACTTCCTTCGCGCCAGCCAGCTCGACATCATCCTCGCTGGTCCGAGGCACTCCCCTCCCGCTCGACCGGCTCGTTCCTTCGCACCCGGGCCGCGACGTTACCCTACCGCCCCCGCCGTCAGCCGCGCGTAGACGTCGAGCGCGCGGGTCGTCATCTCGTCGGTGCTGTAGCGCGCCCGCACCCCCTCGGCGGCGCGGCGTCCGAGCTCGGCCCGCCGGTCGGGATCGGCGGCGAGCGCTGCGAGGGCGTGCTCCAGGGCGCCGTCGTCCTCCGGCTCGACGAGCACGCCGCCGCCGGTGCGCTCGACGAGCTCGGTGTAGGTGCCGCGGCGCGGGGCCACCACCGGCACCCCGCACGCCATCGCCTCGATGAGCGACAGCCCCTTGGGGTCGTCGTACTCGGCCGGCACCACGAACAGGTCGAGGCCCTGCATGAACGCGACCTTGTCGCCCAGCTCGAGCTCGCCGCGATAGTGGATGTCCGCCGAGAGGTCCCGGCCGGCGATTCCGCTCTCGATCTTCCGCCAGTAGTCGGCGTGCTCCGGGCCGAGATAGCCGGCGAGCTCGACCCGGCACCCGTCGAGCTCGCCCCGCCCGCGCAGCGCCGCAAAGGCGTCGCACAACCGGTGGATGCCCTTCTCGGGGGCGATGCGGCCGAAGTAGCCGATGGTCAGGGCGCCGCCGGGGGCGCCGTCACCCGGCCGGAAGCGGTCCACGTCGACCCCGAGGGGCACGACGTGCATCTTCGCCCCGGGAATCTCCAGGTACCGGCTCATGCACCCGGCGTAGTAGTCGCTGACCGCGACGAACGAGTCGACGTGCGCGACCTGCTCGCGGATGAGGCCCACCGCCCGCGACCGGTACGGCTCGGGCAGGTGGCCCAGGAAGATGTTCTCGCCCTGCAGGGTGCAGTTGACGGGGCACCCCAGGGCCTGCTTGAGGGGCTCGGCGATGCCGATCAGCATCGAGTTCGAGATGTCGATGACGTCGGGGCGGGGCTGGTCGCGCAGCCAGTGGACGAGCTTGTCGAACTCCTTGCGCTGGTGCCCGTGCGTGCCCTCGAGCATCGACACCGTCAGCCCGCCGAGCTGGCCGGGGTCGGTCTTCATGCGGCCCGAGACGAGCCTGAGCAGCCACGGCGACTCCCAGAGCCGGTCGAGCAGCCACGGCGTCCAGCGGAACAGCGAGACGTACTCTTCCAGATAGACGCTGATGCCGCTGAAGAAGACGCGCTTCCGGCTGACGTTCTCCTCGTCGGTGCGGGTCGGCGTGTAGAGGGGCAGCAGGGTGACCTCGTGCCCGCGTCGGGTGAGGGCCGCCGCCAGCGCGTTGTCGCGGATGCAGCTTCCACAGTACATGCCGCTCGCCCCGGCCGTGATGCTGGTGATTCTCACGTGTCGCCCGTCCTCGCCGGCAGGCCGGCCTTCCCGCCCGCGGCTCTGCCATCCATGCAGCCGTCGACCCTTGGGACAGTCATCGACATGAAGTTGCCAACCGCGTCCAGTGCAGCCCGTTTTCCGCGGTTTCCTGCGCCGGGCACGTGGCAAGGTGATTCCCGTCGCCGTCCTTGCGGAAGCCGCCGACGCCAATTGCCGCCCGGACGCGGGCGCGGCCGGTTTCCTGCCGCCCAGCGCGCCCGGCACGCCAAGGGGCCGCCAACGGCAGAACAACCATCGGCGTCCCCGGGCCGAGGGCCCCCGCCCGACGCGGCCGCCGCGTGCGCGGCGCAGGCCAGGGTCAATCCGCCGCGATACAGTACAGGAACTCCCGACCCCGCAGGTAGATCTCGTCGCCGGCGATGGCCGGCGAGGCGTCGAACCCGTCGTCGAGGGTGTTGACGGCGAGCACGTCGAACTCGGGCCCCGCCCGCAGAACCGCGGTGGCCCCGTCGCGGCTCGTCACGTACAGCCGCCCCCCCGCCGCGACCGGCGAGGCGTAGACGTTGCGGATGCCGCGCAGCCGTTCGGGCCCGTAGCGCCGAGCCCCGGTGGCCGCGTCGTAGGCGGTCAGCACCCCCGAGTTGCTCTTGAGGACGTAGAGCTGGCCGTCGAGCAGGAGCGGCGAGGGCACGTACGGCGTGTCGCGATCGACCGACCACACCACCGCGTCCGACCCGCGGATGTCGCCCGCCGCCGCCGACAGGTCGATGGCGGCGAGCCGGCTGCCGCGGTAGCCGCTGGTGACGAAGACCAGCCCGTCGGCCGACACCGGGGTGGGAATGGCGTTCTCGGTCACCCCCCGGTCCCACCAGAGCAGCTCGCCGGTGGCCGCGTCGTAGCCGCGGACGGCCTCGGTCGCGCTCGTCACCACCTGGACGCCGTTCTCGTCCTCGATCACGAGCGGGGTGCTCCACGAGGTCTGCTCGTCGCGGGGCGTCCGCCAGCGCTCGCGCCCCGTCCGCTTGTCGAAGGCGGCGATGAACGACTGGCCCTGGTGGTCCCAGGGCACGATCAGCAGGTCCCCGTGCAGGGTCGGCGACGCCCCCTCGCCGAAGCCCAGCCTCGTCTGCATGTCGCCGAGGTCGGCCTCCCAGAGGAGGCCTCCGTCGAGGTCGTAGCAGTACAGCCCGACCGAGCCGAACGACGCGCAGACCACCTCGCCGTCGGTCACCGCGGACGGCGAGGCCCAGGTGTTGGTGCCGTGCCGGCCCTGGTGCGGCGCCGCCTCCCGGGCCACGCGCTCCCACAGCACGCTGCCGTCGCGGCGGTCGATGGCGAGGACGACGAACTGCTGCACGTCGCTCGCCGACGCCCGGCGCATGAAACGGTCGGCGAGGCGCGAGAAGAACCCCGGCCCCGAGCTCGCCCGCTCGCCGGTCGGCGCCGCGGTGAGCACGAACAGCCGGTCGCCCCAGATGACCGGGGTGGCCGAGCCGAGCCCCGGCAGCTCGACCTTCCACCGCACGTTGGACGACTCGCTCCACGTGACGGGCGGGTCCCCCGCCGGCGCGACCCCGCTGTGCAGGGGCCCCCGCCACTCCGGCCAGAACCCGGCCGCCCCGCCGCCGGGCTCCTGGGCGACCCCCGAGGAGACCGCGACCGCCGCCAGACAGGCGGCCACGACACCAACCCGCACCACCCCACCGCCGTTCATTTGCAGCATTTCGGCTCCACCTCTCGGCTCCACCTCGAATCGAGCGCCGGCGGTCCATCCGGTCCGCCGGCGGACCCGACGTCAGCCCCCTCCCGACTTCCTGGGCGGCCGTTTCTGGATCTCGTCGAGCAGCTTTTCGAGACGATCGCGCTCGGCGTTGCGCAGCCGTCGGTTCTGCTGCGGCGGGCGGCGTTCGACGAGCGCCTTCAGCTCGAGCAGCCAGTCCAGGTCGGCCCGCGTCTCGCCGTCCGCCAGCTCCGCCGCCCGCTCCCACCGGCCGGAGTTGCGCAGCACCCGCAACACGTCCTTCGACCGGCCCGCGAGCTCGTACGCGCCCACCGCGTCGTCGGGCCGCCCCTGCGCCTCGCGCAGCCGGCCGAGCCGCACCGGGTCGGGCGCAATCGTCTCCAGCACCGACTCGGCGCGCCCCAGCCGCGTCCGCCGCGCCGACCGCGGCTCGTCCGCGCCGCCGCCCTTGACCAGCGCGTCGAACGCCTTGCCCCGCAGGGCGTGGGCCCGGGCCGCGGCATCCCCCGCGTAGCCGGTCAGCCGCAGCCACGCCTCGACGTCGGCACCCGCGAACGCCGAGGCCGACGCCGGGTCGGCGGCGCTGGCGCTCAGCCCGTCGCGCAGGGCCTGGGCCGCCGACAGCAACGCCGCCCGCAGCCAGTCGCGGCCGCCCCCCGACACGGCGTCGAGCTCGCGGGCGGACTCGAGCAGGTCGAAGGGCGGCGCCCCTTGGTCGCCCGACCAGTACTCCAGCGCGCGGAACGCGATTGCCTCGTGCACCGACACCGCGGTCAGCGCCGCCCGGCCGGGGCCGCCCTCGGTGGCGCGCTCCCCGCCGGCATCCTCCCCCACCGGCGCCGCGCCGGCGCCCCCCGACGCCTCCTCCCTCCGCGCGACGGCCAGGGCCACGAGCACCACGTCCTGCCGCTGCACCCCCTCGGGCACCCCGTCGACGAGGAGCCGCGCCGCCGTCGCGAGCAGGGTGGACCGGGCGTCCCGGCGGACGACGGGGTCCGACACGCCGTTCGGCAGGTCCGGCTCTCCGAGCAGGCGCACCGCCTGGCAGGCGCGCTGCCAGGCCCGGCGCGGGGCCGAGTCGATCAGGGCGCGGGCGTCGCCGGTCCGCGCCAGCACCCGCTCCTCGGCCGAGGCATCGGCGTTGGCGAGATGGTCGAGCAGGTCCTCCGCGCTGTACGGCGCCGCGTCCCCCAGCAGCCCGCGGCTCTCGCGCAGCTCGTCGTCGCCGGCCTCGACGTCCACGAACACCAGCGTCTCCGTCGCCCGGCTCAACGTCACGCGCAGATGGTCGATGGCGGTCCGGCGCGCCGGCAGATCGAGCTCGGCGTCGAGCCCGTACGACGCGTTCTCCGGCCTCAGGCTCCAGAGCAGGCGTCCCGGGTCGAGGACGCAGACCGACTGGTACTCCAGCCCCTTGGTCTCCTCGGGCGTCAGCACCACGCCGCGCAGCCCGGCCGGCACCCAGTCGGGCGGGTCGTCCCGCGGCGACACGACGACCACGTCGTCGGTCTCGTCGAGCCCCTCCAGCAGCCGGACCGCCTCGGCCCGCGCCGGAAGGTGCACGTGGACGAGGTGCGCGTCGACGTGCTCGCCGCCCTGCTGGCGCCGCTGGCTCGTGGGGCGCGCCTCCTTCTCGATGTCGGCGTAGCGCCGCGAGGCCCGGTCGACGACCTCCGCGATCCGGCTCGGGCAGCGCAGGTGCTCGCCGAGGTGGAACCTCTCCGGCCGCCGCAGCCGCTCCGCGAGCAGGTCGTTCACGGGCGCCCACTCGAACCCCGTCGGCCGCACCGTCTGCCCCGCGTCGCCCGCCATCAGCAGCCACGGGGCGCTCCCGCGCGCCCGCGCGATCGCGCGGCAGAGCTCCACCACCACCGCGCTCTCGAGCAGCGTGAGGTCCTGGACCTCGTCGACCACGACGCGATCGAAGTCGGCGAACCCCTCCGGGACCTCGTCGCGGCGCAGCCGTTCGATGGCCCGCGTCGCCGCGACCAGCTCGGGGAAGACCGATCCGACCCGCTCCCGGTCCCGCGCCAGGCGCTGCGCGACCTTCAGCAACGCCTTGACCGCCTTGGCGCCGACGCCGCCGGCGCCACGGATGCCGTCGTCGTCGCCCCGCAGCGTGCCGTAGGCCTCCTCGCTCAGGCAGGCGATGCCGTGATCGGTGACGCATCCGTGGTCGCCGGGGACCGCCCCGCCGAAGTAGACGGCGCGCAGCTCGGCGTGCAGGGCGTGCTGCCGCCGCGCCCAGGGTCCCGCCATGTCGCGCCCGAGCCGCGTGAGCACCTGGTCGAACCTCGCGCGGCTGGCCCTCAACGGCCGCCGCTCGACGTCGGCGCCGCAGACCTCGCCGAGGAAGGTCGTGAAGTCGCGGGCGATCACCTCGGCGTCGGCCGGCGCGAACGACGCGAAGCGCTCCTCGGCGTGGTGCGTGAGCGCGCTCGACCACGTGAGATACAGCACGCGCTGGCGGCTCCGCGTCTCCACCGCCTTCCACAGCACCGTCGTCTTTCCCGATCCCGGGCGGCCGAGAATCACGCGGACGGGGCTGGCGTCCTCGACGAAGTCGATCTGCTCGTCCGTCCACGGAGAGCCGGCGATGTCCTCGTTCAGATGGTCGGGCGTCGTCAGCGGCAGGTAGTCGCCGAGGCCGCCCGCCTCCAGCGGGGCGTGGTCGTCGTGATGTCGAACGTCCCGCACCAGGATGGCGCGTTCCGGCAGATCGAGCGTCCCCGCGGCCGAGCTGCCGCACGGCGCCCACCACAGGTAGTACTGCATCCCGTTGTTGCCGCCGAGCGGCGAGCGACGCCAGCCGCGGTTCGCGTCCCGGCACCCCTTGACCACCGTCGACCGGCCGTGGGCGGCGAGATGCTGGAGGACGATGCCCAGCCTCTTGTAGAGGTGCGTCCACTCGCGCAGGCGGTCGGAGACCTCCGGATGCACCCAGAGCCCGTGACGCAGGTCCCGGAGCTTCAGGTCGGCGGCGTGGGCCGGCGGGTCGGACCGGAATCGCAACCGCGCTCGACCGGGCGGTCCCGACGGGGGAGCATCATCGACCCCGGCGAGACCGAGGAGCGACGGCTGCGGCTTCTTGCCGAGCGCGTCGGCGATCTGCCGGCATTGCGTGGACGACAGCATGAAGCGGCGGTCGCGCGCGCTGCCGGAATCCAGGCCGAGCACCCGCCGCGCCGCCCGGGACACGTCACGGAGGTCGACGTCGAGTCCGCGCGCCAGTTGCTGGATGGTCTTCCGGCCGTAGACCGCGCCTGCCCCATGGGTGCCGTCGTCCACGCCGGTCATGGTACCGCGGAATGTCCTTCCGGCCGACGCCGGGATTCGCGAGCCGGCGGTCGCGGCCACGCCCGCGAATGCGCGGACGGCGCGCTCACGCGCATGGAACCGGCGATGACCGCCGCGGAAACGGCCGGCGGCGCACAAGGGCGCCGGCGGGCGCCCTCGCCCCGTGCGGAACCGGCGGCGGGGACCCGGGCGTCCCGCCCGCCCTCAGTTGACGATGGCGCTGTAGACCGCCACCTCGAAGCGATCCGTCAGCCGCGACCCGTTGTTGGGGTAGAGCTGGGTCATGATGATGGCCACGAGCTGCTCCTCGGGATCGACCCAGTAGACGGTGTTGAAGAAGCCGAGCCAGCCGAACGCGCCCTCCGACCGGGGGCCGCCGGTCGCCCCGGGGTCGCCCGAGATGGCGAACCCGAGCCCGAAGCGCTGGCCGGTGTCGGGCGCCCCGAGCCCGGCGAGGTGGTCGCGGGTCATGAGCTGCACGGTGCGGCGGCCGAGGATGCGGGCGCCGGCGAGCTCGCCACCGTTTAGGAGGGCGAGGAGGAACCGCGCGTAGTCGGAGATGGTCGAGGTGAGCCCGGCGCCGCCCGAGTGGTAGGTCCGGGGGCCGTCGTAGGGGTAGCCGGCCGAGTAGACGGTACGGCCGTCGGGGCTCGTCACCGGATCGGCCGGCGCCTCGACGAGGCCGTCCGGGCCCGGCGCGTAGACGGCGGCGTAGCGGTCGGCGTCGTCGGGATCGCGGAAGAAGCCGGTGTCGACCATGCCCAGCGGCTCGAAGATCTCGTCCCGCATGTAGTCGGCGAGCGACCGGCCGCTGACCACCTCGACGACCCGCCCGAGCACGTCGACGCCGAGGCTGTAGGTGAACCGCGCCCCCGGCTGGTGCAGCAGGGGCAGGGCGGCCAGCCGGTCCACCATCTCGCCCACGGTGCCCGGGGTCTGCGCGAGCCCGTCGGTGATGCCCGCGTCGATGTAGCGCGTCGCGAGCTGCGGCGGGGCGAGAAAGCGGTAGCTGAGGCCGGACGTGTGGGTCAGGAGATGGCGGATGGTGACGGGCCGGTCGAGCGGCGCGAGCGGCGCCCCGGACCCGCCGCCGGGCGCGAGCACCTGGACCGACGCGAACGCCGGCAGGTACGTCGAGACGGGGTCGTCGAGCAGGAGCGCGCCCGACTCGTAGAGCTGCATCGCCGCCACGCTGGTGACCGCCTTGGTCATCGAGGCGATGCGGAACAGCGTGTCGGTCTCCATCGGGGCCCGGCGTTCGATGTCGCGCCAGCCGACGGCCTCGAGGTGTCCCACGCGGCCGAGGCGGGCGACCAGGGTGACCGCCCCGGCGACTTCCCGGCGCTCTACCGCCTCCTCGACGAGGGTCACGATGCGCTCCAGCCGGTCCGGGTCCAGGCCGAGCCGGGCCGGCGCGGCGGTCGGCAGGTCCTGCCCTGCCGCGAGGGAACCCGCCGCCAACGCCAGCAGGAAGACACACGACCACCGCGCCGCGCGCATCACTCGTTCGGACATGTGCTCAATCTCCGGATGAGGCCGAAATCCGTCTGGTCCGACCCGGCGTGGCCCGCACGCGTCTTGCGGGCCGTTTCGCGGCAATCCACTCTCAGGCGGCCATCCCCGGCGGGCGGCGGCGGGCGCCCCGCCGCACTCGAGCGGTTCGACGCGGGACTCTTCCGCCGACCGGCGGCGGCGGTCCCCGATGGGGGCGCTCGCCGCCCCCATCGCCTCCGACCCGCCATGCCCGATGCCGGGCTCAAGGCGCGAACAGCGACCGGTGCTCCTCGGCAATCGCCGCCAGCCCCCCGCGGTGCGACGGCAGCAGGTAACCGCCGGCGATCAACGGCTCGGCCGCCGCCACGTAGCGGCCCCGGTAGTCGGCGAAGTCCGCATAACGCTCCGTCACCGCGCGGCGCGGATCGCCGGTCCGTTCCCGTTCCTGCGGCGTGACGGGAAACGGAATCCGCCCCCCCTGCAGATCGAGCAGCTCGTCGGGCGCCCCGATGGCCGGGTTGCGCAGGTTCCACCCGGTGTAGGTGGCCACCGGCGCCGCGACCCGCGGGAGCCGCAGCACCCCCCGCTCGTTGTTGTCGGCGTCGAGGGCCGGCACCCGCACCCCGTAGCGCTCACCCGTCCGGCGGGGCGGGTGAATGTCGACGCGGCGCTCGCCCTCGAACCGCTCCCCGTAGTCGAGCCGCTCCGGCTGCTGGATGACCGTCGGGTACGAGACGCCGGGCAGGGCCCGCCAGCCCGCGTCCGACTCGGCCCATCCCGCCAGCGTGCCGTCCGCCACGCGGGGATGCACGCTCGGCGGCGGCTCGACCCCCTCGGACATCCATCGGTCGAGGGCCAGGAACAGCGCCTCGCGTATCGGCGCGTAGTCGTTCGGGTTCGCGGGCAGTTGCCCGCGGTCGGACGGGGCGCGGGCCGGGCGGTGCTGGGCGCCGCCGACCACGTAGACCCGCACCTCGGGCGGGAGCACGGTGTCCCGCTCGCCGAGGGGGTCGGTGACGACGAGCGACCCGCCGCGGTGCCAGTACTCCGACGACGTGTCGAGGTGCATGACCCGCGGAACCGTCCCGCTCGCGCGGGCGCGGCGCAGCAGCCCGTCGGTGCGGCCGGTGAACGGATCGGTCTCGTCGCCGTAAGTGAACGGGAAGAGATCGACCGGATAGAGGTGGCCCAGGTGCTGGGTCGCGGTGCGGGTCGGCGACGCGAAGCGGTGGTTGAAGAACCCGCGCCCGGCCCCCGCGACCGTCGGCATGACGCCGTCGAACACCTGACGGCCACGCTCGTCCGCGTTGAACCCCTCGTGGAGGAACGCCCGCAGGGCCCGGCCGCTCTGCGACCGCCCCTGGCCGATCACGCGCTCGGCCACCGGCGCGCCGTCCGGCCGCCGGAGCGGGTTCATGTCCGACCGGTCGTGCTTGAGGAACGAGACGAGGTCCCGCATCGCCGCGAACCCGGCGCCCTGGACCACCGAGCCCCGCGCCTCGTAGATCAGCTCGTAGATGGCCCCGGGCTCGAAGCCGCCGGCGAGGGTCATCGCCAGCTCGACGAGGCCGCTCCCCTCGTCCTGCCCGTCGTAACGGACCCCGAGGCGCCACCGGTCGCGCGGCACCGGCTCGCGGGGGTCCTGCTCGCGCAGGCGTCGGGTCAGGGTCGCGTCGGGCAGCCCGCCGACGAGGGGCTCGAAGGCGAGCTGGTTCCGGTCGCCGACGGGCAGGCGATCGGCGGCGGCGTCGGTCGACAGCTCGGCCCGGACCGTCCCGACGACCGGTATCAGGTCGTCCGGATCGTAGGCCACCGGGGCCTCGAGCCGAAGCAGGTCCCGCGCCACCGGCACCTGGGCGATCCAGCCGCTCGACACGGTGACGTAGCCGCGCTCGAGGAAGAACCGCTCGCCGCCCCACGTCCGCCGGCCGCGGTTGTTCACGACGTAGAGCACGGTGGGGCGGGCGAGGGCGCGGTCGACCGGCGCGATGATCTCGACATCGCCGTAGAACTGCACGCGGCCCCGCTCGTCGGTCAGCGCGAGGTCGAGATCGACGATGCCCCGGTTGGCGGCGGCGGTCGGGTCGAGGGCGTAGACCGCGCGCCCGCGCAGCCGCTCGTAGGCGCCGACCTTCGACTCGACCGCCGCGCCGAACGACTCTCGGGAGATGATGTCGAGGCGGATGACCTCGGCGGCGGCGGCCGAGGCCGTCGCCGCCCACGCCGCCAGCGCCAGCCACGCGACCCGGCGCCGCGGCGCGACCCCGATCCGGGTGTTCCTGCCGACGCTTCCGGGCATCTGCGCCGTAGGCCGGCGCCGACGCCTGGCGGGCCGGCCGGGCGCCAGGCGGAGCCTCGAGGCGACGCTGGGCGGACCCGGAGTCTGCACCGCAGAACGGTGCAGACTCCGGGCAGGGTTGGCTGGGCCCCCGGCGGAACCGAAGGCCACAACGGGCGGGCTAGCGCTTCTGGAGCTGTACACCGTTGTAGGTCGCCGAGTTGAACTGGTTGCTCGGGAACTCGACCACCACGGGGGTCTGCAGGCTGAACCTGTCGTCGGGCCCGTCGTACTCGCGCACGGTGAGGACCGCCGTGAGACCGACGATGCCGTAGGTGCCTTCGCCCTCGC
Organism: Vicinamibacteria bacterium; assembly: GCA_022821235.1. GTDB lineage: Bacteria > Acidobacteriota > Vicinamibacteria > Vicinamibacterales > UBA8438 > JAJEEA01. Next base: position 4,943 of record JAJEEA010000357.1, on the reverse strand, counting down.
CGTCCTCGTCCTCGAACTCGAACCGCTCGTCGTCCTCGAAGCGGAACCTCGGGGTGCCGCCCTCGGCCCGGAACTCGGTGCGCTCGCGGAAACGGCCGCCCGCGGGCGTGGCCGGCATCTCGAAGCGCAGCGGACGGGTCTGCCCCGTCCGGCGGACGTTGGCGACCTGCGCCAGGCCCTGATAGCCGTCGAGGAGCACGGTGAACTGCCAGTCTCCCGACCCCAGCCCGATGAACGAGAAGTTGCCGCCGTCGTCGGTCGTGGTGGTCTGCTGCGTCCCGTCGGCGCCGGCGGGATCGGCGAGCACGGTGACGCCCTCGAGCGGGTTGTCCCACTCGTCGGTGACCTGTCCCCGCTTCGCGCCCTGGGCGTCGGAGAGCGCCGCCGCGCCGAGCACGACACCGAACGCCACCGCCGCCGCGACGGTACTCGAGAGCGGTCGTCGCATCATCGACTCCTTTCCGGGAAGACCCGGTGCTTGTCTCTGCGCACGACGCCGACACGCCCGCGGCCCACCGCAGGCGATGCGACGCCGCGACGATCACCATCCGCCGGCCGAACGCGCGAGCCTGCCGCCGCAGCCCGACCTGCGGTCGCGTCGAAGCTCCGCCTGTGCGAGCCTGCTGCTGCGCAGCAACCCTCCAGCCGTCCGCGCCCCGGCACAAGGCGCGCGGTTCCACGGCGCAGGCGTCTACGACCCCGGCTTGATCCGGTAGCCGTCCGCGGTCTCCTCCCGGTGCGCGTCGTGGCACGACTGGCAGGTCGCGCGCAGGGCCCTGATTCCGGACCTCGCGCTGCCCTGGTCCATCGCGATGCCAGCCTGGCCAATCTCCCGGAGCGCCTCGATCGTGGTCAGGGTCTTGGCGACCGCGTCGTCGTTGCCCCGCTCCCCCCAGAACGCCTCGATCTGGCGGAACATCGGGAACAGCTTGTCGAGGTCCTCCCCCAGCTCGGGCCAGTACCGCGCGTCGGTGTGCAGCTCGGCATCGCCCACAATGAGTCGGATCTCGCTCATCGTGGGACCGTACGTCTCCTCGGTCAGCGCCTCCTGCGCCGCCGCGGCCCCGAAGCCGCCGGACGCCAACGCGGCGGCGCAGACACCGGACGCCAGAGCTCCCTTCATACCAGACCACCGCATCATCGACCTTCTCCCCCGGAGGGCCGAGCCTGCCGGCGCGGCCTCCATTGAACGGGAAAGGCCGGCCCGCCGCGCGCTGCGGGGACCGGCCTCACCATCTCACGACTTCACCAACGTCCTCCGGGCGCCTGCGCCGCGGGAGCTTCGCGCCGACGAAACCCCACGTGCCCGCCGAACCGCGCGAGGAGGTCTCGCACCAGCGAAACTCCCGACGCGACCGCTGAGGTCGCGCCACGAACCGTCAGGCTGCGCGGGGAGCTTCGCGCCAGCGAAGCTCCCAACGCCAACGCAAGGTCGCGCAGTCGGCTAGTTCCCGGTCGGCCAGAGCACGCCCTGGCTGTTGATGCCTTCCGCGCCTTCCGGCACCGGGCCGTAGCCCTTGAACACGAACTTCTGCAGCCGCGACCCCTCGTAGGTCTCGGTGGTGTAGATGTTGCCGTCCGAGTCGGTGGAGATGCTGTGCACCGCGAAGAACATGCCGGGCTGGCGTCCGCCGTCCCCGAACGCGGTCAGCACCTCCATGGTGTCGCGCTGGATGATGTAGACCTTCATGTTCTGGCCGTCGGCCAGGTACATCCACCGCTGCCCGTCGTCGTGCGAGAAGGCGAGGTCCCAGGTCGACCCCTGCGAGCGGGTCAGCGGGGCCACGATGTGCTCGGAGACGAACGTCCCGTCCTTCTGGAAGATCTGGATGCGGTCTTCCGCCCGGTCGCAGACGTACACGAGGCCGTCGTCGGCGATCACGGCGCAGTGCACGGGACCGCGGAACTGCGAGGCGGGGTCGCCGCCGGGCTCGTAGCGGCCGAGGTCGAGGCTGTCGTCGGGCTCGTTGCCGTAGGCGCCCCAGAAGCGCTTCACCTCGCCGGTGTCCTGGTCGACGACCGCGACCCGGCGGTTGAAGTAGCCGTCGGCGAAGTACGCCTCGCCGGCCTCGTTGTCGATGCCGATCTCGGCGACGCGGCCGAAGCTGTCGGTGGCGTGGCTGTCGCGCTGCGGGGTCGCCTGACCCGTGCGCTCGCTGACGGGGCCGGTCATGCGGGCGCCGGCAATGCCGACCTGCATCAGGAAGTTGCCCTGATGGTCGAACTTCACCACGTGCGAGTCGGGGCCGCCGTTGCCGCCGATCCACACGTTGTTCATGCCGTCGATGGCGATGCCGTGGTTGGACACCGGCCAGGTGTAGTCACCGGTCTCGGTGCCGGGGCCGCCCCACGCCTGCAGCAGGTTCCCCTCCTGGTCGAACTCGAGGACGGGGGGACCGGGCTGGCAGCACTCGGCGACCGGCGGGTCGGTGGTCATGCCGATCTCGGTGTTCAGCACGAACTGGTCGGGGGTGTTACGGTGCACGACCCAGATGTGGTCGTCCGCGTCGACGTCGACCCCGATGGTCGGCCCCATCAGCCAGTGGTTCGGCAGGTTCTTGGGAAACAGCGGATCCACCTCGAACGTCGGCACGCCGTCGTTCGGGTCCATCGAGAGCGCGGCGCTGCCGCCACCCTGCTCCTGGGCGCCGGTGCCGACCACCACGACCAGCGCCGCCGCCGCCAGCGCGACTGCGAAAAGAAGATGCTGCTTCCGATTCATCGAACTCCTCCTTGAACCCGGCGCCCTGCACGGACCCGCGCCGGCTACTTGCTGTAGCTGAGGCCCTTCGGGCCCGCAACGCGTACGACAGAACCGCAACTCGAACCGCCCCGAACCGCGACCGCCCGTACGAACCTGGGGAGCCATGGCCCGCCGGCCGGGGGTCGCCAGTATACTTGTAAACCTCATGAATTGCGCACTCTTTTCGATGCCGGCCCGAGAACGCCCCGCGCCGGGCGATTCCACCCCCGACCCCCGCCCGCGACGTTCCGCCGCCGGCGATCACCGCCACGTGGCTGGAACTGGCGAGCGCGCCGTCGACGCCCGCCCGCGGCGGTCCGCCGACGGCAGCCCGCGACCGGGCGCCGCCGACGGCGAAGCCGCCGGACCGGGCCGGCGCATGCCCCGCGGGCTCCTCGTCCGGGGCCTTGCGGTCATCGGGCTGCTCCTGACCCTGCCCGCCACCCAGTCGGCCCACGACATCCCCGGCGACGTGACGGTGCAGGCCTTCGTCAAGCCCGAGGGGCAGCGCCTGCGCCTCCTCGTGCGGGTGCCGCTCGAGGCGCTGTCCGACATGGCGTTCCCGACCTACGGGCCGGGCTACCTCGACTTCGAGAGGGCGCGCGAGCGGGACGAGTTCACCGACGCCGCCATGGTGTGGATGGGGCAGGAGGTCCGCATCTTCGAGAACGGCGAGCCGCTCACCGAGCCGGCGATCGCCGCCATCAGGATCTCGCTGCCGTCGAACCGCTCGTTCGAGACCTGGGAGGAGGCGCTCGCCCACGTCCAGGGCCCGCTGCTGCCCGCCGACACCCAGATCGTCTGGCAGCAGGCGATGCTCGACGTCCTGTTCGACTACGACATCCAGTCGGATCGGTCGGAGTTCTCCATCCGCCCGAGCTTCGAGCGCATGGGCCTGCGGGTCGTCACCGTCATGCGGTTCCTCCCGCCGGGCGGGGCCGAGCGGGCGTTCGAGCTGCGGGGCGACCCCGGGGTCGTGGTGCTCGACCCCCGCTGGCACCAGGCCGCGTTCCGGTTCGTGGCGATGGGCTTCGAGCACATCCTCGACGGCACCGACCACCTGCTGTTCCTCGCCTGCCTCGTCATCCCGTTCCGGAAGTTCAAGCCGCTGGCGATCATCGTGACCGCGTTCACCGTCGCCCACTCGGTCACCCTGATCGCCTCGGCCTACGACCTCGCGCCCGACGCGCTGTGGTTCCCGCCGCTGGTCGAGACCCTGATCGCGATGTCCATCGTGTACATGGCCATCGAGAACATCCTCGGGGCCAACGTGCAACGCCGGTGGACCATCACGTTCCTCTTCGGGCTGGTGCACGGGTTCGGCTTCTCGTTCGCCCTGCGCGAGACCCTGCAGTTCGCGGGCTCGCACCTGCTGACGTCGCTGCTGTCGTTCAACATCGGGGTCGAGCTGGGCCAGTTGCTGGTCCTGGCGGTGCTGGTGCCGGCCCTCCACCTGATGTTCCGCCACGTGGTGGCCGAGAAGGTGGGGACCATCCTGCTGTCGACGCTCGTCGCGCACACGAGCTGGCACTGGATGACCGAGCGGTGGGGGGTGCTCACCCAGTTCCCCATCACCTGGGAGGCGTTCAGCCGGGCGATGTTCACCGGCGCGATGGGGTGGATGGTGCTCCTGCTGCTGATGGCCGGGGCGCTGTGGGCCGGCGCCAAGGCGATTCAGTCTCCCCCGCCCCGCGAGGCGGCCGCCGACTGAGGATTCACCCTCGTGGCGGGACCTGCGCGGAGCGGCGTCGTCGGAGAATTATCGAGGCATGGCTTGGCAAACCGTGATTGACGTCCTGACGGCGGTTTGTGCGGCCTACGCCGCGATGGGCGCCTATCGTCTGCAGCGCGGGCAGGACCACCTGGCCGGCAAGGTGCAGGCCATCGAGGCCGCGCAGAACGCGCACGTGAACGCACCCGGGCTTCACAGCCGGTAGAACTCCCCGGTCACGGCAGGAACTAGCCCGCCCATCGTCGCCTTCGGCTCCGCCGGGCGCCCAACCAACCCGCCAGGAGTCCGCGCCGTTCTACGGCGACTCCTCGCCCGCCCGTCGTCGCCTGCGGCTCCGCCGGGCGCCCAACCAACCCGCCAGGAGTCCGCGCCGTTCTACGGCGACTCCTCGCCCGCCCGTCGTCGCCTGCGGCTCCGCCGGGCGCCCAACCCACCCGCCAGGAGTCCGCGCCGTTCTACGGCGACTCC
>JAJEEA010000044.1 GCA_022821235.1 Vicinamibacteria bacterium | reverse complement strand
TCCCGGCGACGGCGAGCATCAGCGCGGTCTGGCCGAGGGTGGCCTCCCGGGCGTTGGGGTCGGCCCCCGCCGCGATCAGGCTCCGGACCACGTCGAGGCCGCCGACCCGCGCCGCCGTCATCAGCGGCGTCTCGCCGTTGCCGCGCGCGGCGTTGGGGTCGGCGCCGGCCGCGAGAAGGGTGTCGACGACGAGGCGGTTGCCGTTCACGCAGGCCAGCGACAGCGGGGTAACGCCGTGGTCGTCACGGGCGTTCACGTCGGCGCCGGCCGCGAGCAGATCGGTCACCATGGCGTGGGCGTCGCGGTGCGCCGCCCAGTGGAGGGCGGTGGTGCCGTCCCCGTACGTCGCGTCGGGGGCCGCGCCGGCCTCGAGAAGGTCCCGCACCGCCTGGTGATCGCTGCTTCTCGCCGCCGCCACGAGCTCCGGCACGCCGAAGGACGGCTGGGCGTGGGACGTGGCGGCGATCGCCATCGCCAGGATGCCGGTCGCTATCGCCGTCGAATCGTGTACCTGCATGGTTCTGGGTCTCTGACCTGTTCTGACGTGCGTTCGTTACTGCGGGGCGGTGGTCAAGTCTGCTGACGGCCGGCCGAGAACCCGGCAGTGAGCCCGTCCATCGCGCCTTCGAGCCTCGACATCGCGGCTTCGAGCTTGGCCATGCGTTCACGCACGGACCCGACGTCTCCATGCAGTCCGCGGATGTCGTCGCGCAGGCCGCGGTAGGCGAGGAACCCGAGCCCGCTCACCCCCACGCCGGTCACGGCAACACCGACACCGATGATGGCCCGGAACTCCGGGGTCACGCCGCCTCCTTTGATTTTCCGAGCCCCAGGCAGCGCTCCACGAGGTTCCGAACGGTCCCGGGCTCATCCGCAACCCTGCGGAAATCACCCTGGAGCCGTCGCTTGGCAGCCGCCGGCGCCTTCATCATCTTGACTGCCGCCGACACCTTCATGATAATGCAGCGGCGGGTTTCGAAGACAACTCCATCGACCGGGTGAGCATGCCATACCGTTGCTTCCGTACACGGAGCGTACCGGCAGTCTGTACACGGGGCGTACCGGCCGTCCTCGCTTGGACGTTGCTGTGGTTGGTCGGGGGCGGCCCCGGCGCCGCGCTGGCGCAGTCCGCGCCGGACGACCGCGCCCTCCTCACGCGCTACTGCGTGGGCTGCCACAACGACCGCACCCTGACCGCGGGCGTCTCCCTGCAGGGCGTCGACGTCGACCGGGTCGGCGAGCACGCCGGCGAGGTCGAGCTGTGGGAGCGGGTGATCCGCAAGCTTCGCACTCGCGCGATGCCACCCGCGGGCCGGCCGCGTCCGAGCGAGGAGCAGTACGAGGGCGTCGTCGCCCGCCTCGAGACGGCGATCGACGCCGCGGCCGCGGCCGACCCCAACCCGGGCCGGCGCCCCGCGGTCCACCGCCTCAACCGCGCCGAGTACGCCAACGCCGTCCGCGACCTCCTCGCGCTCGATGTCGACGCCCGGACGCTGCTGCCGGCCGACGACTCGGGCTTCGGCTTCGACAACATCGCCGACGTGCTGTCGGTGTCGCCCATGCTGACCGAGCGCTACCTGTCGGCGGCGCGCAAGATCAGCCGGCTCGCGGTGGGCGACCCGAACCTCGCCCCGTCGACCGAGATCTTCACCGTCGACAAGTACCTGAAGCAGGACGCCCGGGTCAGCGACGACCTGCCGTTCGGCTCTCGCGGCGGGTTGGCGGTGCGGCACACGTTCCCCGTGGACGGCGAGTACGTCGTCAAGATCTACCTGGCCCGCACCTACGACGGGCGGCTGCGCGGCCTCGCCAACCGGCACGAGATGGAGGTGCGGCTCGACGGCGCCCTCGTCGAGACGCTGACGGTGGGCGGCCCCGTCCTCGACGCGTCGGGCGAAGAGCAGCGGCGCGACTACCGGAACGCGGCCGACGACGGCCAGGAGGTGCGGTTCACGGTCCCCGCCGGCCCCCACCTGCTCGCGGTGACCTTCGTCGACCAGGCGGCGGTGCTCGAGGGCATGCGCCGGCCGCACTACGCGGTCACGAGCTACGAGTACGCGGGCGACCAGACCCACGATCCGGGCATCGGCCGCGTCGAGCTGCGCGGGCCCTACGACGTCACCGGCCGCGGCGACACCCCGAGCCGGCGCGCCATCTTCGTGTGCCGGCCCCCGGCCGGCGCGGCCCCGTCCGGTCCTGAGGAGATCGCGTGCGCCCGCGAGATCCTGGGGGCGCTCGGGCGCCGCGCGTTCCGCCGGCCGCTCGACGGCGGCGACCTCGACATGCTGCTCGACTTCTTCCATCTCGGGCGCGAGAGCGGAGACTTCGACGCCGGCGTCGAGATGGCCCTGCGCCGGGTGCTCGTGAGCCCCGACTTCCTCTTCCGGCGCGAGCGCGACCCCGAGGGGGCGGCGCCGGGCGCGCCGTATCTCGTCAGCGAGCACGAGCTCGCGGCGCGGCTGTCGTTCTTCCTGTGGAGCAGCATTCCCGACGACGAGCTGCTCGACCTCGCCGACCGGGGCGCCCTGCGCGAGCCGGGCGTGCTCGAGGCCCAGGTGGAGCGGATGCTGGCGGATCCCCGGGCCGCGTCGCTCGTCGACAACTTCGGCGGGCAGTGGCTGTACCTTCGCAACATGGCCCTGGTGGCCCCCGATCCCTACGCCTTCGCCGACTTCGACGCCAACCTCCGCGAGGCGATGGCCCGCGAGATGGAGCTGTTCCTCGACCGGCAGATCCGCGGCGACCACGGCGTCCTCGAGCTGCTGACGTCGGACGAGACGTTCGTCAACCAGCGGCTGGCCGAGCACTACGGCATCCCCGGCGTCTACGGGAACCACTTCCGGCCCGTCGCCCTCGCCGGCGGGCTGTCGCCGCGGCGGGGCCTGCTCGGCAAGGGCAGCCTGCTGACGGTGACCTCGTACGCCCACCGCACGTCGCCGGTGGTCCGCGGCAAGTGGCTGCTCGAGAACATCCTCGGGTCGCCGCCCCCGCCGCCCCCGCCCGACGTGCCCGCCCTCGCCGAGAACGACGACAGCGGCGAGCCGCCCCGCTCGGTGCGCGAGCGGCTCGAGGTGCACCGCGAGAACCCCGCGTGCGCCGGCTGCCACCGCGTCATGGACCCCCTGGGCTTCGCGCTCGAGAACTTCGACGCCATCGGCCGCTGGCGGACGGTGACCGAGGCGGGGACCCCGGTGGACGCGGCCGGCGAGCTCGCCGACGGCACCCCGGTGGACGGGCCCGAGTCGCTGGCCTCGGCGTTGCTCAAGCGGCCGGAGAGCTTCGTGACCACCGTGACCGAGAAGCTGATGACCTATGGGCTCGGGCGCGGTGTAGAGTATTACGACGCCCCGGCGGTGCGCCGCGTCGTCCGCGAGGCGGCGGACGACGACTACCGCTGGTCGGCGATCATCGCGGGCATCGCCCGCAGCGCGCCGTTTCAACTGAGGAGAGGTCCCGCGTCATGATCGTCACCAGGATGACGATCATCGCGGGCATCGCCGTAGCGTGCCGTTTCAACTGAGGAGAGGCTCCGCGTCATGATCATCACCAAGATGGCCCTGCCCCGGCGGACGTTCCTGCGCGGCGTGGGCGCCACGCTGGCCCTGCCCCTGCTCGACGGCATGGTGCCGGCCCTGTCGGCGATGCGGAACACCGCGGCGCGGCCCCGGGCGCGGCTCTACGTCGGCTACGTCCCCAACGGCGTCATCATGGACCAGTGGACGCCGGCGGCCGAGGGCCGGGACTTCATCCTGCCGCAGACCCTCGCCCCCCTCGCGCCGTTCCAGGACCAGGTCACGGTGGTGAGCGGGCTCCGGAGCGAGCCGATGTTCCCGCTGCCGGGCGAGGGCACCGGCGACCACGTCCGCGCCGCCTCCGCGTTCCTCACCGGGGTGCATCCCAAGAAGACCGAGGGGCCGGACATCCGCGGCGGCACGTCGATGGACCAGATCGCGGCCGCGAAGATCGGCCAGGACACCCAGCTCACGTCGCTCGAGCTCGCGCTGGACCCGAACGAGCTCATCGGCGCCTGCGAGGCGGGCTGGAGCTGCGCCTACGCCAACACCCTGTCGTGGCGCAACCCGACGACCCCGCTGCCGATGGAGAACCAGCCGCGGGCGGTCTTCGAGCGGCTCTTCGGCGACACCGACGACACCAGCCAGGCGGCCCGGCTCGCGCGCATCCGCGAGGACCGCAGCATCCTCGACTCGCTGGTGCACGAGGTCGACGACTTCCGCCACACCCTCGCGCCCGCCGACCGCGACAAGGTCGACCAGTACCTCGACGCCATCCGCGACATCGAGCGGCGCATCCGGCTCGCCGAGCTGCAGAGCCACGTCGAGCTGCCCGAGCTGGCCCGGCCCACCGGGGGCATCCCCGACACCTTCGCCGAGCACGCGCGGCTGATGTTCGACCTGCAGGTGCTGGCCCTGCAGACCGACATGACCCGGGTCATCACGTTCATGATGTCGCGCGAGGTCAGCCCGCGGACCTATCCCGAGCTGGGCATCCCCGACCCCCACCACGGGCTGTCGCACCACCAGAACCGCCCGGTGCAGATGGAGAAGCTGGCCAAGCTGAACCGGCACCACATCGAGCAGTTCGCGTACTTCGTCGGGCGCCTCGCGGAGACGCCGGACGGCGACGGCAGCCTCCTCGACCACATGATGATGCTCTACGGCTGCGGCATCAGCGACGGCAACCAGCACCTGCACGTCAACCTGCCGATTCTGCTCGTCGGCGGCTCGGCCGGCCGCATGCGCGGCGGCCGCCACGTGCGCGTGGCCGACGAGACGCCGCTGACCAACCTGCAGCTCAGCCTGCTCGACAAGGTCGGCGTGCCGACCGAGAAGCTCGGCGACAGCACCGGCCGGTTGAAGCACCTGTCGGACGTGTAGGAATCAGCGCCGGCTTCCGGCTCCTCGGGTCGTCCGGGCTGCACGTCGCGTGGAGGAGGGCGGATGGTGGACCATTACGCCTCCTGGATGCTCGTCATGCAGCTCCTCACGCTGGCGGCAGCGTTGGTGGGGGCGATCACCGGGGTCTGGAACACTCTCCAGTTCCGGGAGTCGAGGGGGAGGGTGGATACGCTGGAGACGGCGCACGACGCGCACGTCGACACGCCAGGGCTGCACAGGCACGCGTGAGCTGCCCCTCGACGCCGCCCGCCGGACTCGGTGTCGCGGACGGCGAAGGGAGGCGGGCATGTGCATCCGCCGGCCGTCGGCGAGCTTCGACCGCCGCCCGGTCACGACCTGCCGACCGGGACCGCCCGCTCAGTGGTGATGGTGGTGGTACGCCTCGTGCTCGGCGTGCGCCTTGTCGCGCTGGATCTTCTTCGCGGCCTGGCGGGCCAGCCCCAGGTTGCGCTGCCGCGTCCCGTCCGAGCTCACCGACGAGATCGACAGCAGCTTCTCCAGGTCGGCGCCCCGGCAGTCCGGGCAGGCCGGGTCGGTGCCCGGCAGCACCAGCAGCTCGAACTGCTTCCGGCACCCGCGGCATTCGTACTCGTAGATCGGCATCATCTCCTCGCTTGAGACAGTGATCGACGGCGAGCTGTCAGCCCCCCGGAGGCGCAGCCGTGTCTGCGGTTCGCCCGCCTGGCGCCCGGCAAGGTGATTCCCGTCAGTGCCCTCGCGCAATCAGGTCGACGCGACCGGCCGGACCGGGATGACGGACGGCGCCGCCTGCCGCTGCCTCCGCTTGGCGCGGAGCAGCAGCAGCCAGTGCGGGCACTTCTTGACGTCGGCGTAGAGCCGCTCGCAGTCGTCGCAGCGGACGCACTCGGTCATGTCGATCCGCGGCCCCTGGATGGCGCCCCACTCGCACGCCTTCTCGCAGATCTTGCAGGTGTCGCATTCCTTCCACCGCTTGATGCGGAAGACCGTCGCCTTCGACAGGATGCCCAGGAACGCGCCCACCGGGCACAGGAACCGGCAGTAGAGGTTGCGCACGAACACCGTGGCCACGAGCAGCACCGCCAGCGCGATCCACATCGCCGTCGTGCCCCGCCGCGTGAACATCCAGAACGGCTCGACCCAGCGGTAGGCGGGGATGTCCGCCGTCGCCAGGAAGTAGAGCAGGACCGCGACGAGCAGGCCGTACTTGATCCACGCCGCGCGGTGCTCCAGCCACGGCGGCACCTCGACCCGCAGCCGCGCCGGCACCACCCGGTCCATCAACTGGGTGAGGGCCCCGAAGGCGCACACGCGCCCGCAATAGAGCCGCCCCCAGAGCACCGTGGTGACGACCGTGAACGCCGCGAACAGGTACCACGCGAGGCTGTAGCGGAAGACCGGCATGTTGCCGGTCACGAGCCCGTAGACGTTGACGACGGAGATGAGCTGGCTCTTCGTGAACCCCATGTAGGCGACGGCGGCGGCCAGGGTCACGTACTTGAGGGGCACGCTCTTCCTGAAGAACCCCACGAGCACCAGCGCCGCGAAGCCGGTGAAGAACCCGATGTCGACGGCCTGGTCGCGGAGCAGGGTGCCCCAGGTCTCCGTGTCCGCCTCGTCGTCGGCGAAGCTCCACGCGTCGTCACCCTCCTCGTCGTCCTCGAAGCCCCAGCCGTCCTCTTCCTCATCGTCCTCGAAGCCCCATCCGTCGTCGGCGGGCTGGTCGTCGCCGCCGGCCGCTTCGGGTTGCGGCTGCGCCGCCGCCGACGCGGGTTCCGGCTCTGACCGCGCCGGGGTGCTGGTCGCGGCCCGTGGCGCGAGGCCTGCCGCGGACGCCGGCTGTGCCGCGCCCGGGGGCCTGGAGGACTCCGCCTGCGCCGGGGGGGCCTCGGGCTCCCGCTGTTCAGCGGGGGTGGTGCCCGGCCGGGGCTGCACCACTTCCGGAGCGGCGGCGGGCTCCGGCTGCGCCGCATACGGTGCGGCCGGCCCGATTCCCGCGATCAGCAACGCCGCGAGGGCCGGGATCCGGATCACCGCAGGCCTCCCTCGGGACTCAGGAACTGCCGCGCGATGCGGCGGGCCCCGTTGCGCACCGCGCGGGTCGCGCTGCGGACGGTGATGGTGGCGGTGGCCACCGAGTCGATGTCGGCGCCGACCCGGAACCGGTCGCGCACGCTCTTGCGGACGAACTGCGCACCGTACTCGGGGGTGTCGATCGAGAAGTAGCCGTAGGGCTCGTGGTGCCGGGCGACGATGATGCCGGTGAGCTCGGCGTCGAGGTCGACCCCCACGAGCACCTGGATGGGGCCGTCGTAGCCGCGCTCGAGCGGCTCGAGCTCGGTGGTCCAGAAGGCGAAGCCGACGATGTCGCCGTTGGCCGCGAACGCCTTGAAGTGGGGTGGCGATCCCTCCTTGGGCGAGAAGGAGGCGGCGCGAGGGAACAGCTTGCCGAGCTGCTCCTGTAGCAGCGGATCGAAGGGCGACTGGCTCTCGACGACCACGACGCCGGCCATCAGCAGCGCGAGGATGGGAATTCTCATAGAATTGCCCGAAGTTTACCCCAACGGGAGGACCCATGCCGCGTATCAGACCCGGCGCGACCGCCGCCGCGCTGCTCGTCGCCGCCCTCGCCGCGTCCCCGGGCGCCTTCGCGCAGGACCTGTACGACGCCACCGCCCTCGACTGCTCCTTCACGGTGATCGCCACCGCGGACTGGTCCGAGGGTGAGGCCGACGCGAGCGTCGAGCCCTCGAGGCTGTCGCTGCGCTTCGAGGAGATCGACGCCGACGGCGCCACGGCGGCGATCGTCGGCCCCTACGGCGCCTCGCACATCATCGTGCGCCAGACCGGCGACTACCTCCACCTCGTCCAGATGTTCACGGTGGGGCCGCTGTACACGACGACGGTGATCGACCGGGAGACGGCGGACGGGCGGCGGATGGCGGTGCACACCCGCCACGAGTACACCGACACGCGGCTCGTCGGGTTCACCTCGCGGCCGGAGCAGTACGTCGGCGACTGCGCGGTGGAGTTCTGACCGCGGCCGCGACGTTCGGCGTCGTCGGGACCCTCCCCCCACGCCGTCCGGTCCCGCACCAGGGCCCGAGCCGCCGGCATCCGGGGTGGAGTGGCCGCGAAGGTCCAACCGGGCCACGTGGCCACCAGCGGGTCGTGGGGGGAACGGTAGGGGCGGCCGGGAGGCGTCGAGTCCGGTTTGGGTTCGGCGCCGACCAGAGCAGGTCCCCGCGCACGAGGTGGCCGCGGAGGCGGGGGGAAGCGTCGGGTCCGGTCGGCTTCGGCGCGACCGGAGCGAACCCTCGCGCAAGAAGTGGCGAAGGCCGGGAAGCGCGGGCGTCCGGAGAACGGGGATGATGCCATCGAAGCACGCGGCCAGGTGTCTCGCGGTCGCGGCGGCGTTGGGGCTGTGCGCGGTGCGCGGCGTGTCCGGGGAGCAGGCGATGCCGCCGATCGAGATCGACGAGGGCGTGTCCTGGACCCTGGCCGAGCACCGGGCGGCGACGCTGTCCGGCCTGCGCTACCGCTACCACCTCCGGATTCCCCGTGCGCGCAACGCACCCGTCACCGGGGCGGTCGAGATCCGCTTCACGTGGTCCGACCCCCGCGGCCTCGACGTGGTGCTGGACCTCAAGGACCCGTCCCGACGGGTGAGCGCGGTGCGGGCCAACGGCGCGGCGGTCGACTGGGCGGCCCGGCACGACCACGTCGTCGTTCCCGCCGGCGCCCTGCGCCCCGACGAGGAGAACCGCGTCGAGCTGGAGTTCGAGGCGGGCGACGAGGCCCTGAACCGGAACGACGACTTCCTCTACACGCTCTTCGTGCCCGACCGGGCGCACTTCTCGCTGCCCCTCTTCGACCAGCCCAACCTGAAGGCGCGCTTCGAGCTGAGCCTGGAGGCGCCCGCCGGCTGGGTCGCGGTGGCCAACGGGGAGACGGTCGAGGCGCCGGGCCCGTCGGGGGGGGACGGACCGGCGGCCTGGCGCTTCGCCGAGACCGAGCCGATTCCCACGTACCTGTTCGCGTTCGCGGCCGGCCGCTTTCAGGTCGAGACGGCGGAGCGGGGGGGGCGCCGGTTGCGCATGTTCCATCGCGAGACCGACGCCGCGAAGGTGGCGCGCAACCGGGACGCCATCTTCGACCTGCACGCCGCCGCCCTCGACTGGCTCGAGGACTACACGGCGATTCCCTATCCGTTCGGCAAGTTCGACTTCGTGCTCGTCCCGCCCTTCCAGTACGGGGGCATGGAGCACCCCGGCGCGATCTTCTACCGCGCGTCCAGCCTCATGCTCGACGAGTCGGCGACCCAGGCCGCCTACCTCGGGCGGGCCAGCCTCATCGCCCACGAGACCGCCCACATGTGGTTCGGCGACCTCGTCACCATGAACTGGTTCGACGACGTCTGGACCAAGGAGGTGTTCGCGAACTTCCTCGCCGCCAAGATCGTGCATCCCTCGTTCCCCGAGGTGGACCACGACCTCCGGTTCTTCCTCGCGCATCACCAGGCCGCCTACGGCATCGACCGCACCGCCGGGGCCAATCCCATCCGGCAGCCGCTGGAGAACCTGAAGGAGGCGGGGGCGCTCTACGGGCCGATCATCTACCAGAAGGCGCCGATCGTGATGCGGCACCTCGAGCGCCTGGTGGGGGAGGAGCGGTTCCGCGACGGCCTGCGCGAGTACCTGCGGGCGTTCGGATACGGCAATGCCACGTGGCCGGACCTCATCGACATCCTCGATCGGCGCACCGGGACCGACCTGCGGTCGTGGAGCGCGGTGTGGGTGGAGGAGCCCGGGCGCCCGACGGTCACCGTGCGGCGCAGCGCGGGGGGTGGCGACCCCGGCCGCCGCATCACGCTCGAGCAGTCGGACCCGGCCGCGCGAGGGCGCCTCTGGCCGCAGCGGCTCGAGCTGCTGCTGAGCTACGGCGACGCGGAGGTCCGCGAACCCCTGCTGCTCTCCGGCCCCGCCGCCTCGGTCGAGCTCGATCGGCCCGCGCCCCGCTTCGTGCTGCCGAACGCGAGCGGGGTGGAGTACGGCCGCTTCCGGCTCGACGAGGCCAGCACCGCGTTCCTGATGACGGCGCTCCCCGACATCGCCGACCCGCTGACCCGCGGCATCGCCTGGGGCACGCTGTGGGACGCGGTGCTGGAGGGAGAGGTCCCCGTCGCGGACTGGTTCGAGCTGCTGCTGCGCGGTCTCGAGTCCGAGCCCGTCGAGCAGAACGCCCAGCGCCTGCTCGGCTACCTCTCGACCACCTGCTGGTCGCTCATGAGCGACGCGGCGCGGCGGGCCGCGTCGCCTCGGGTCGACGCGGTGCTCTGGGCCGGCGTGACGGGCAGCGCGGAGCCGACGCGCAAGGCCGCGTACTTCCGGGCGTGGCACGGCCTCGTCGGGACCCCAGGTGGTCTGGCGCGGCTGCGGCGCATCTGGGCCGAGGACGAGACCGTGCCCGGCGTGACCCTCTCCGAGCGGGACTTCACCGCCCTCGCCGCCGCCCTCGCGGTTCGCGGGGCGCCGGGAACGGAGGAGGTCCTCGCCCTGCAGGCGGCCCGCATCGAGAACCCCGACCGGCTCGCCCGCTTCGAGTTCCTGCGGCCCGCGCTCTCACCGGACCCGGCGGTGAGGGAGCGGTTCTTCGCCGGCCTGCGCGATGCCGCGAACCGGGAGCGCGAGCCCTGGGTGCTGGCCGGGCTGGGCTATCTGCACCATCCCCTGCGGTCCGAGCACTCCCGTCAGTTCATCGGCCCCGCCCTCGAACTGCTGGTCGAGGTCCAGCGCACCGGCGACATCTTCTTCCCCGCCGGCTGGCTCGGTGCCACCCTCGGCGGGCACGGCTCCGCCGCCGCCGCCGACGTCGTCCGCCGGTTCCTCGATGGGCTCGACGCCGGCTATCCGCCCCGACTGCGCGCGAAGATCCTGCAGTCGGCGGACCGGCTGTTCCGGGCCGCGCGCATCGTGGACCCGGCCGGGGAGCCCGGCGCCTGATCGGCCCGACGTGGAGCGGTCCGGCTTCCCGTCTGTCCGTCGGGCTGGCGAGGGGCGGCGACAACGTGCGGCCCAGCGGTCGCGAGGAGCGCGGCGTCGGCGATGCGGTTGATGCGGAAGGCCCGGCGCCTGGCGCGGGTGGCGGCGCCCGACCGCGCCGGGCTTCTTCATTGGAGGAAGGACGCGGCCCGGACGCGGATTCCTTGGCGACGCGACGCCTCCACGGCCCCGGCGGAGTCCGGAGCGGTTCCCCGGGCGCGGCGTCTCAGCGACTCGATGGGGTGGTTGCGCGGTCCGGCGTGGCGCAGGCGACGGTCCGTTGCCGCTCCTGCCTCAGCGTCGAGCCGAGCCGGTCCAGCTCGGCGGGCGGCGCCGCCTCTTGCACGGCCTCGAACAGCACGCGCTCTTCGCTCCGGACGTGGGCTTCGAGCCGAGCTCCCAGCGCGGGCAGGCGCACCGCGAGATCGGCGTCGGAACACGCGGCGAGGGCGAGTATCTCGGCCCGGATGTCGTCGTGGTCCTTGCGCAACGCCTTCACGAGATCGGCGTGGTCCGGGAGCAGGCGTTCCGCCAGGGGAAAGACCTCCGCCTCTTCCGCCGCGAAATGGGGCTGAAGGGTGCCTTCATAGAAGGCCGCCAGACGGTCAGCCTGGGCGCGCCGATCCGTCGGCCAGTCCGACCGGGGTGCGGTGGGGCGTCCCCGCATGAGCCCCTGGGCGACGACCAGGGTGTCGTGATGATCGTGCGACAGGGGGATCAGGCTCGAGTGTCGCTTCATGGGCGTTCTCCGGCCGCGGCGGCGGGCGCCAATATACAATACGGCGTTCGTCCGAACGTCGCGGCGGGTCCGCCCGGCCGCAGAAGGAGATTCCCCCGAATGCGTAGCTGGTTGCCGTTCGTGCTGCTGACCGTCCTGAGCTGGGGCACCTACATTCCGACGCTGCACAAGGGCCAGGTCGCGCTGGGCGGCAGCGGCGTGCACGCCTTCCTGATGGTGGGCGTGGCCTACCTGCTCGTGGCCATCCTGATTCCCGGGACGATGATCGCCCGGGCCGGCACCTGGGATCTCTTCACCGCCGGCGGGGCCGGGTTCACGCTCGCGGCCGGCGTGCTCGGCGCCCTCGGGGCCCTCGGCATCGTGTTCGCGCTCGTGAACGGCGGCCGCCCCACCGTGGTGCCGCCGCTGGTCTTCGCGGGAGCGCCGGTGGTCAGCGTGTTCGTGGCCATGCTGTACAACCCGCCCGAGAACCTCCCGTCCCCGATCTTCTTCCTGGGGCTCGTCATGGCCGCGGTCGGGGCCGGGCTGGTGCTGGCCTATCGGCCCAGTTGATTGCCGTGGGAACGTCGTCGGCGCCGAGCTCGACCGCCTTCGGCCCCGGGGCGGCACGCCGCGTTGCGGAAGCGAGGAACAACGCGGTGAGCCGGGCCGGGATCGCCGGTCGACGCCGGCCGGCCCTGGCGAGACTCCGGGTTGCCGGGAGCGCGCCGAGGCCGGATGCATCGCCGCTCTAATGAAGCCGGGACTGTCGTCGTTCGTCACGAGCCGCTGGCGGGTCCCTCGCGGGCTCCCGGGGCGTTTGGAGGTCCCGCCCGGGGAGCGCGGCGAGGGCGGGGTGGTCCCGTGGTCGCCGGAGCGCGGCGTCGAGACGGCCGGGCCCGGTTCTCGCCGCGGGCTGTTAAGATCGGGCTGAAGGAACTCAATCGACAAGGAGGGGGAGAGCGTGCAGGTGGACATGTCACTGAGGTGGAAGGCGATGCTGGCCGTCGCGGCGTTCGCCGTGGTCGGCGTCGCGGCTTGCGGGGGCGGGCCGGAAGAGGCCGCGCCCGAGAGCGCGGCGGAGCCGATGGAGGAGGCCGCGGCCGAGGAGTCGGGAGAGCCGCGGGTGTTCTTCGTCGCCCCGCGCGACGAGACCGATCACGCGACCGAGATCCCGCTCGGCATCACGTTCGGCATCGAGAACTTCGAGATCGGCGCCGTTCCCGAGGAGGTGACCACGGTGCGGGAGGGCGTGGGTCACTACCATCTGGCGCTCGACACCGATTGCCTGCCCGCCGGCGAGATCATCCCCTCCGCCGATCCCTGGGTGCACTTCGGCGACGGCTCCGACGGCATGGAGATGCAGCTCGAGGGCGGCGAGTATCGCTTGACGGTGCAGATCGGCGATGACGAGCACCGGACCCTCGAGGGGCTGTGCGACACCATCGTCGTCCGGATGGAGGACGGCATCTAGCAGCGACCGCGCGGCCTTGCGGTCGGGCCGGGAGCTTCGCCGCCGCGAAGCTCCCGTGCGCAGGTTTCCGGGTGCGGCCCTGCGGTCGCCTGGGGAGTTTCGCCGGCACGGACTCCCCATGCGAGCTTCTGGCGCAACCAGCGGTCACGTGGGAGTCCGTGGCGAGCGTCGGCGCGCAAGCGCGCTGGCACCGCGCTGTTCCGCGTTCCATCGCGAGGGCGCCGCCCGCCGGGTCGGAAGCGCCCGCCCCTCCGCGGCCTTACCGGTCGAACTCCAGCGCGCGCCCGCCGGCGCCGGGGAGGAACCGGCCGTCACGGTACCTCAGCTCGCCGTTCACCCACGTCGCCCGCACCCGGGCGCTGAACGGGAACCCGCTGAACGGGCTCCACCCGCACTTCGCGTGAATCGGCTCGTCGCGGCTTCCCGCCGTGGGGTCGACGATGACCAGGTCGGCCCAGTACCCCTCCCGGACGAAGCCGCGATCCCGGATGTCGAACAGGCGCGCCGGGGCGTGGGCGGTCTTCTCGACCACGGTGGTGACCGCGCACCGACTCGACCGCACCTGCTCGAACAGAACCAGCAGGGCGTGCTGGACGAGCGGGAGTCCGGCCGGGGCGGACGAGTAGGGGCGCGCCTTCTCCTCCACGGTGTGGGGCGCGTGGTCGGTGGCGATGACGTCGATGCGGCCGTCGTTCACCGCCGCCCACAGCGCGTCCCGGTCGGCCGCCGACTTGATGGCGGGGTTGCACTTCACGCGGGCCCCGAGCGTCGGGTACGCGGAGTCGTCGAAGAACAGGTGGTGCACGCAGGCCTCCGCCGTGATCCGCTTGCCGGCGAGGTCTCCCGGCTCGAAGAGCGCGAGCTCGCGCGCGGTGGTGAGGTGCAGCACGTGCAGGCGCGTGCCGTGGCGCCGGGACAGCTCGACGGCGAGGCTCGACGAGCGGTGGCACGCCTCGACCGAGCGAATGCGCGGGTGCTCGCTGAACGGTATCTCCTCGCCGTATCGCTCCCGGGCCCGGGCCTCGTTCGCGAGTATCGTCGGCGTGTGCTCGCAGTGGGTGGCCACCAGCAGGGGGGCGTTGGCGAAGATGCCTTCGAGGGTCCGCTCGTCGTCCACCAGCATGTTGCCGGTGCTCGAGCCCATGAACACCTTGATGCCGCACGCGCGATGCCGGTCGACCGCCTTCACCGCCTCGAGGTTGTCGTTGGTGGCGCCGAGGTAGAACCCCCAGTTCGCCATCGAGCCGGCGGCGGCGCGGGCGTGCTTGTCCTCGAGCGCCTCGGCCGTCACCGTCTGCGGCCGGCAGTTGGGCATCTCGAGGTAGCTGGTCACCCCGCCGGCGATGGCGGCCCGCGACTCGGTCGCGATGGTGGCCTTGTGCTCCAGCCCCGGCTCGCGGAAGTGCACCTGATCGTCGATCATGCCCGGCAGCAGCCACGCGCCCTCGGCGTCGACGACGGCGGCCCCGTGGGGGCCGCCCGCGCCGATCCCGGCGATGCGTCCCCCGGCGATCGACAGGTCTCCCTCGACGACGGCGCCCTCGTTGACGATGCGGGCGTTGACGATGCGGTAGCTCACGGTTCCAGGCCGTAGCGGTGGGCCGGGCCGGCTACTCGGCGAGCAGCAGCCGAATCTCGGCCTCGACGGCCTCGCGGCTCACGAGGCCGACATGCTCGGCCGCAATCCGGCCCTGCCGGTCGATGAGCCAGGTGGTGGGCAGCACGTTCTTCGGGCCGAAGGGGGCCTGCCGCTCGACGGTGTCGGCCAGGGCGATCCGATAGTTGACCGGGGAGCGCTCGAGGAAGGGCTCGACGATGTCCCGCCCCGGCTCGTCCACCGAGACGCCGAGCACGGCGAAGCCGTCGTCCCCGAACCGGGACTGGAAGTCGACGAACCACGGCATCTCCGCCCGGCAGGGCAGGCACCAGGTCGCCCAGAAGTTCAGCAGCAGGACCCGTCCCGAGTAGTCGCCCAGCGTCGCGGTGCCCCCGTCCATGTCGGGCAGGGCGAAGCCCGGGGCCGGGTCGCGGCGGGCCACGGGAATCAGGCGCGG
>JAJEEA010000399.1 GCA_022821235.1 Vicinamibacteria bacterium | reverse complement strand
GGCCGAGCTGTTTCCGGACCTGCCGGCCGACCGCGTTCGGGCCCTGCCCACCGTCTTCGCGCAACGGATCCGCTCGTGGACGGTCGGAACCGGGCTGCTCGGTTCCGCCGCCCTGCTCGCCCTCCTGCTCGCCGCCCTCGGGCTCTACGCGGTCATCGCCTTCGGCGTGCGCCAGCGCGAGCTGGAGTTCGGCATCCGGCGCGCCCTCGGGGCCCAGGCGTGGGACCTCCTTCGCCTCGTGCTCGCGCGCGGCCTCTCGCTGTCCGTGGTCGGCGTCGTCGCGGGCGGGTTGGCCGCGCTCTGGGCCGGCCGCTTCGTCGCGCCGCTGCTCTTCGAGGGCCGCAGCCCCCGCGACCCCCTGGCCCTCGCCGCCGCCGCCCTCGTGCTGGTGACGGCGGCCCTCGCCGCCTCGTTCCTCCCGGCACGCCGCGCCGCGCAGGCCGACCCCCGCCAGGCCCTGCAGGCGGAATAGCCACCGGCAGCCCCGCGACGAAGCCGCGCCCGGTCGACGACCGCCCCGGCTCCACTCACGCGCCGAGGGCCGACCACGGTCAGGACGGTAATGAGCAGATTGGCGTCGACGAGGATCGTTTCCGCAGTTGGAGCGTGCGCGCGATCTCTTCGTCTTCGAGGACGTCGGCGAGCTGAAGCGCCTTGTCGAGGTCGTAGGGCCCGACGACCGCGCCCAAGGCGATCGGCTCGAGACGGTACGGCTTGCGGCGAGTGACGATCCGGTTGTTCGTGATGCCGGCTCGCAAAGCGTCGTTCACGACAGCCTCGAACGACCTGCCGGAACGGTGGGCGATCTCCCGAAGCCGCGCCGCAATGCCGTCCTCGATCGTCAGGGTGGTTCTCATGGTGCTCTCCGTACACCGGGCACTCATCTTGTCGCTTCATCATGAGGCAATCAAGCCATCATGGTCGCTTCCCCGCAATGCTCCGTCACCGCGGCCGGCGGCCCACGAACATCTCGTGCCGGCCCGGCTCCACGCCCGCGACCACGAGGGGGACGCAGCGGGGCTCGAACCCCACCTCGGTCAGGAGGTCCAGCCAGCGGTCGCGCGCGAAGAGGCCCTCGACGTGCCGCTCGTGCACGGAGCGGACCGATCCGTCGCGCTCGCGCAGCAGGAACGCGAAGTCGGCGAGGTATTCCGTATCCCCCGGATCAGGGTCCCACACCCATTCCAGGTAGCGCAGCCCCCGCGCGCCTCCCCCGCCGGAACCGGAGGTCGGCGGCGGCTCGTCGCAACCGCCCGCGGACACCCCGGTCCGAAAGGTCTCGCGCACGTAGTCCGGCTGGAACAGCACGGCGCCGCCGGGGCGGCAGTGCGCCCACGCCGTCTCCATGGCGCGGCGCAGGTCGGCCTCGGTCGTCATGTAGCAGACCGCGTCGTGGACGAAGACGGCGTCGAAGGTCCGGCCCAGGCGCAGGGTGCGCATGTCGCCGATCCGGTGCTCGCACTCCGGATTGAGGGCGCGGCTGACCGCGAGCATCTCGGGCGACAGGTCGGTGAGCAGCAGGCGGGGGAACCGCCGCTTCAGGTGCAGCGCGGTGTTCCCGCCGCCGCAGCCCAGCTCCAGCAGCGACTCGATGGGGCCGTCGCACGCCTCCTGCAGCCGGTCGGCGTAGACGCCGGCCTCCTCGGCGTAGTCCGCCGGGTCGTCGACGAGCGGCCACCAGGCCGCGAGCTCGCTGTAGAGACGCATCGAACCGCGTCAATCCACGCCGAAGGCCAGCAGCACGTTGCCGGGCCGGCCGCCGAACGCGGCGTAGCCCGAGTTGACGTAGACCATGCCCCCGACGACGACCGGGCCGGGCCCGTTGATCGACCCGCCGCGGGCGGCGACGCCGTTCACCGTCTCGTGCCCGCCGTTGGTGTCGAACTCCCAGAGCAGCGAGCCGTCGTCGGCGTCGTAGGCGCGGAACAGGCCGTCGTACGCGCCCGAGAAGACGGCGCCGGGAATGGCGGTGATGGCGGCCAGGAGCGCGGGGCTGCACCCCTCGCAGACCGGTTCGTGGGGCTCGGCGAACCAGACCAGCTCGCCGGTCGTCAGGCGCACCGCGGCGAGGCCCCCCGGCTCGGGCGTCAGGTAGTCCGAGTTGGCGAAGTACGCCTTCTCGGCGTCGACCGCGAAGCCCCACTCGATGCCCCCGAGCAGGCTGCCCTCCCCGACCTGGTAGCGCCAGACGACGGCGCCGGCGCGGTCCGGGTCGAGGGCGTAGCCCACCCCCGCCTTCTGGCCCATGACGATCAGGTCGCGGCCGTCCGCCGCGGTCACCAGCACCGGAGACGCCCCGAAGTCGAAGTCGGGGCCGTCCTCTTCCGGACAGTTCGGGTTGTCTCCCTCGCAGTTGAGGATGAACGCGTCGCCCGGCGTGAACTGGTTCGTCCAGCGGACCGCGCCGGTGTCGAGCTCGAACGCGATGATGGCGTCGCTGGTGGCGGCGGCGGGCTCGGTGTAGGCGTTGCCGGTCGCGACGTACAGGAGTCCGCGACTCGCGTCGACGGTTGGCGCCGACCACACCGCGGCGCCGGACGGCCCCATGAGAGCGGCGCCGTCGGGGTTGCGCCCGCGCTCCCGCGGCGCCTCGTCGATGGTGTAGCTCTGCCAGAGCAGCTCACCGGTCGCCGCGTCGAGGGCGGCGATGCTGCCGCGGAACGTGCAGCAGGGATAACGGGGGTTGGCCGCGAGCAGCTCCTCCAGGGACGACACCGGCACGTAGAGCCGGCCGTCGTGCTCGACCGGCGCCCCGGTGATGCGGGCGCCCGAATGGGCATCGACGTCCCGGCGCCAGATCTCGGCCCCGGTCGCCGCGTCGAGGGCGTAGACGTTGGCCGAGAAGTCGCCGAAGAAGAGCGCATGCCGGCCGTCCGCGAGGCGGGTCACGGTCATGGCGCTGCGGACGCCGCTCGCCGCCGCGAACGTCCAGCGGGTGCAGCCGGTGGCGGCGTCGAGGGCGAAGACCTCGCCGCGCTCGCTGGCCACGAACAGGCGCCCGCCGACCACCGTGGGCTGCGACTGCGCGGTGGCCGAGCGCGGATAGCCGAACGCCCACTTGAGCCGCAGCCGCGGCACGTCGGCCGCGGCCAGCCCGGCCTGGTCCGCCGGCTGGAAGCGCGCGTTCGTCACCCCCGCCCCCCAGCCGTTCCACCGGGGGCCGCCGTCGAG
>JAJEEA010000416.1 GCA_022821235.1 Vicinamibacteria bacterium | reverse complement strand
GCCGGCGCCGTCGGCGCGGGCGATTTCCCGGGCTCCGGGCGTCGCACGTTGACGCCCATCGGGACCGATCATAGAATCGGCGCGGCATCGGGCCGACACGCGGCCTTGCCGTCGCTCGGTGCATTTGGCCGGATGACTGGTTTTCGCACCCCAGGCGGGCCTTCCTCGCGGTGGAGTCCTTCCCGTCCCATCGAAGAGACATGCCTTGTCGTTCGTGGGGCCGCACCGTGCGCTCGCGGGCGGTCGGCGCCGTGCGTCGCTGCCCGCGACGGCCGGTGACGAGGGGGGCCGGCCGTGCACAACGGTGCGGGCGCGGCGGCGGCAGCCGCGGCCGCGAAGACCCCGGCGATGTAGAGGCAGGCGGCGGCGCCGCGTGGCGCGCGCGGCCGCGGACGGGAGCAAGGCCGGAAGCGTTGGAGACGCAGGGCGGATGTTGAACGTGAGTGCTGACCAGCGGTTGGAGTCGGTCGGAATCGTCGACCCGGCATCGGTCTTCTGGAACCTGTCGACGGCCGCCCTCTACGAGGAGGCGGTGGCGCGCCGCGAGGGAACGGTGGCCAAGTCGGGACCGCTGGTCTGCCGCACCGGGCCCCACACCGGGCGTTCCCCGCGCGATCGGTTCATCGTCGACGAGCCGTCGAGCTCGGGGCGCATCGCCTGGGGCGACGTGAACCGCCCGATGGCCCCGGACCGGTTCGACGCCGTGCACGAGGCGGTCGTCGAGCACTTGCGCGGCCGCGACCTGTTCGTACAGGACTGCCATGCGGGGGCGGACCCCGCCTACCGCCTCCCGGTGCGGGTGGTGACCGAGAAGGCCTGGCACGCGCTGTTCGCGCGCCACCTGCTCATCACCGAGTCGGACCGCACGAGGCTCGCGGATCACGCCCCCGAGCTGACGGTGATCAACGCGGCTTCCTGCCGGGCGGACCCCCGGATTCACGGGACCAACTCCGACGTCTTCATCCTGCTGAACCTCGCGAAGCGCCTCGTGCTGATAGGCGGCACCAGCTACGCCGGCGAGATCAAGAAGTCGGTGTTCGCGGTCATGAACTACCTGCTGCCGCTGCGGCGCGTTCTCCCGATGCACTGCGCGGCGAACGTCGGGTCCGCGGGCGACGTGGCGGTCTTCTTCGGTCTGTCGGGCACCGGCAAGACGACGCTGTCGAGCGACCCCGCCAGGCACCTCATCGGCGACGACGAGCACGGATGGAGCGACAGCGGGGTGTTCAACTTCGAGGGCGGGTGCTACGCGAAGATGATCCGGCTGTCGGCCGTGGCCGAGCCGCAGATCCACGCCACCACGCGGCGGTTCGCGACGGTGCTCGAGAACGTGACCATCGATCCGGTGACCCGGCAGCTCGATCTCGACGACGACTCGGTCACCGAGAACACCCGGGGCGCGTACCCGCTCGCGGCCATCGACTCGTACGTGCCCTCCCTGCGGGGAGGGCATCCGCGTCACGTGATCATGCTCACCGCCGACGCCTTCGGCGTGCTGCCCCCGATCGCCCGCCTGTCGCCGGCGGCCGCGATGTACCACTTCCTCTCGGGCTATACCGCCAAGGTGGCGGGGACCGAACGCGGGGTGACGGCGCCGACGGCGACCTTCAGCACGTGTTTCGGGGCCCCGTTCATGGTGTCGCCGCCGACCACCTACGCCGAGCTCCTCGGCGAGCGGCTCGCCCGCCATCCGACGAAGGCCTGGCTCGTAAACACCGGGTGGACGGGCGGGGCCTTCGGGGCGGGAAGGCGCATGCCCATCGCCCATACGCGGGCCCTCATCGCCGCGGTGCTGTCCGGAGGCCTGGACGACGTGCCGACCGCCCCCGACCCGGTCTTCAAGTTCGACGTGCCGCTCGCCTGCCCGGGCGTGCCGTCGGAGGTGCTGGAACCCCGGCGCACGTGGGCCAACCCCGCCGACTACGACGCGCAGGCGGTCCGGCTGGCCGGCATGTTCGCCGAGAACTTCCGCCGGTTCGCGGGTGACGTCTCGTTCGAGGTAGCCGCGGCCGGCCCCGCGAGCGGGGTCCCGGTCGCTCGCGAGGAGCCTGCGACGTCGTGAGCGATGCCCCCTTCGAGCCGGTCATCGGGCTGGAGATCCACGCGCAGCTTCTCACCGACACGAAGATCTTCTGCGGGTGCGCCACCCGGTTCGGGGCGGCGCCCAACGCTCACGTGTGTCCCGTCTGCCTCGGGCTGCCCGGGGCGCTGCCGGTGCTGAACCGCCGTGCCGTCGAGCTGGGCATGCGGGCGGCCCTCGCCCTGGACTGCCGCGTCCAGGCCCGTTCGATCTTCGCCCGCAAGAACTACTTCTATCCCGATCTGCCCAAGGGCTATCAGATCTCGCAGTACGAGCATCCCCTCGCGACCGACGGCGAGGTGCGGTACGCGGACGACGACGGCGAACGCGTCGTACGCATCATCCGCGTGCATCTCGAGGAGGACGCCGGCAAGTCGTTGCACGCGGCCGGCGGCGACGCCGACCGGCACACCCACCTGGACTTCAATCGCAGCGGCGTGCCGCTGATCGAGATCGTGACGCATCCCGACCTGCGGTCGCCGGCCGCGGCGGCGGAGTTCTTCACCCGGTTGCGGGGCATCCTGACCACCGTCGGGGTCAACGACGGGAACATGGAGGAAGGCAGCCTGCGCTGCGACGCGAACGTCTCGATCCGTCCCGCGGGGGAGCCGGCGCTCGGGGTGAAGGTCGAGGTGAAGAACCTCAACTCGTTCCGGTTCCTGCAGCGCGCGCTCGAGTACGAGATCGACCGGCAGACGGAGGCCGTCCGCGCCGGGAGGCGGGTCGAGCAGGAGACCCGCCTGTGGGACACGGCCGCCCATCGCACCGTGTCGATGCGGAGCAAGGAGGACGCCCACGACTACCGGTACTTCCCCGAGCCGGACCTGCCCCCCGTCGAGGTGTCCGAGGCCTGGATCGCCGAGGTCGCGGCGGCGCTGCCCGAGCTGCCCGAGGCCCGGAAGCAGCGTCTCGTCCGCCAGCACCGCCTCTCGACCGCGGAGGCCGGGCAGCTTGCGGAGACCGGCGGGCTGACCGCCTACTTCGAAGCGGTGGCGGCGGCGGGGGGGAACGCGAAGGCGGCGGCCAACTGGGTGATGGGGGAGGTCACCCGGCGGTTGAACGCCGACGGCGAGGAGATCGGCGCCGTCGGCGTGTCGCCGGACGCGCTGGGCCGGCTGATCCGGATGGTCGACGGCGGGGTCGTCAGCGGGAGCGCGGCCAAGACCGTCTTCGAGCGCATGTACCGCACGGGCCGCGAGGCGGCGGAGATCGTCGAGGCCGAGGGGCTCGCGCAGATCGGCGACGAGGAACGGCTGCGCGAGGTCGTGGCCCGGGTGGTCGCGGCCAACGACGACGCCGTCTCCCGGTTCCGCGGCGGCAACGAGGGGTCGCTGGGGTTCCTGGTGGGTCAGGTGATGCGGGAGACCCGGGGGCGGGCGAATCCGCGGCTCGTGAACGAGCTTCTGCGGCGGGCGCTCTCCGACGACGCTTGACAGCGCGTGGGGAAGCCCCGCGTTGCTCGAACGCAACGGGGCGGGCTTTCGCCACGGGCTGTCGAGCCGTCAACCCTCGCGGTGGTGGCCGGGGCCGCCGCCGTGCACCGCGCCCGCCGCGGCCCAGGCGCGTTGACAGCGCCCGAGGTTCGGGCATAGACTGGATTCACGTCATTCATGTTGCGGCCAGATCCTGCTCTCGCCGGCCTCCTTGTGGACCTGCGCCCACGGGAATCTCTCGCGATCGACAACATCCGCACCGAGTTCTACCGTGAGGAGTTCCTGAAGCACCGCGACTGCCTCAGGCGCCTGCGGGACGCCTATTCGGACTGCACCATCAGCGAGATGGAGGCCGCGCTCGGCCACGTCATGGCCCGCGTCGACGAGCTCTGCGCCCAGGGCGGGGCCGACCTCGACCGGGTGGTCAGCAGCCTGCTGCGCTCGTTCGATGGCGTGACCAAGCTGTCGGCATGGTCGGATCCCCCCGTCACCCACTGATTTCCTCCTGGCATCTCCATTCCCCTCGCTGTCGCCGGCTCGCCGACACGCCCTCGAGATCGTCCGTGCGGCGGTCGCCGCGGTGGCTCCGGCGCGCCTCGTCCGCGCCGCCCTCGCCGACCCGGCGCTTCGATCGTTCGTCGGGCGCGGGCCGCTGAGCCTGGTGGCCGCCGGCAAGGCGGCGGCGGGGATGGTCGAGGGCTTCCTCGCCGCCGTGGATCGGCCCATCCGCCGCGGCGTGGCGGTGGGCCCCGGACCCGCGCCGCCGATTCCGGCGGCGGTCTCCTGGCATCGCGGCGGCCATCCGACGCCCGACCGCGGCAGCGTGCAGGCAGGGCGGGAGGCGCTGGACTGCGCCGCCGCCGCGCCGGCCTCCGGCTGCCTCGTGGTGCTGCTGTCGGGCGGCGCGTCCGCGCTGCTGTCGATGCCGGCGGTGGGGATCGACCTCGACGAGAAAGTCGAGACGACGCGCGTTCTGCTCGAGGCGGGGGTGCCCATCCACGAGCTGAACTGCGTCCGCAAGCATCTCTCGGCGGTGAAGGGGGGGCGCCTGGCCCAGGCGACGGCGGGGCGCGTGCTGACGCTGGCGATCTCGGACGTGGTCCTGCCCGTCGAGGACGATCCGGGCGTGATCGGCTCGGGGCCCACGGTGCACGACGAGACGCGGTTCGCCGAGGCGCTGGCCATCGTCGGGCGCCCGGCGATACGGCCGCGCGTGCCGGTCCCGGTGCTCCGGCTGCTCGAGCGGGGGCGCGACGGTCTCTTCCCGGAGACCCTGAAGGCGCCCCGGGCCGCGGACCGTGCGATGTACCGGGTCGTCGGGAGCCGGCGGGACGCGATGACCGGGGCCGCCGAGGCCGCGCGCCGCCTCGGCTATGCCGTGACCCGCATCGACGAGCCGATCGTCGGCGAGGCCCGGGTCGCCGGCGCAGGGCA
>JAJEEA010000079.1 GCA_022821235.1 Vicinamibacteria bacterium | reverse complement strand
CGCCGACAGCGCGGAACCGGCGACCAGCAGCCAGAAGGACACCGATGGACACGCGCATCTCCCGGCGCCAGTTGCTGAACACGGTCGGCGCGGCCGGCGGGGCGGCGGCCGTGCACGCCGCGGCCACCGCGCTGGGGCTGCTGCCGGAGGTGGCCCGGGCCGGTCAGCCGTCTCTCCTGCCGGCCGGCCGCCGGCCGCGGCACGTCGTCGTCATCGGGGCCGGCATCGCCGGCCTGACCGCGGCCTGGGAGCTGCGGAAGGCGGGACACCGCTGCACGGTCCTGGAGGCATCGCACCGCCCCGGGGGGCGCAACCTCACCCTGCGGCACGGCGACGTCGTCGACGAGCTGGGCGCCCGGCAGGTCTGCGAGTTCGACGACCACCCCGACCTCTACTTCAACGCCGGCCCGGCCCGGATTCCCGGCAGCCACGCGAGCTTCCTGCGCTACTGCCGCGAGCTCGGCGTCCCCCTGGAGGTCTTCGTCAACGACAACCGCAACGCCTGGGTCCACGACGGCGCCGCCTTCGGCGGCCGGCCCGTCCGCGGCCGCGAGTACATCACCGACGCCCGCGGCTTCCTCGCCGAGCTGCTGGCGAAGTCGGTCGACCCGCAGGCCCTCGACGCCGGCCTCGACGCCGACGACCACGAGCGGCTGCGCGAGTTCCTGCGGGCGTACGGCGACCTCGACGCGACGCTCGCCTACCACGGCTCGGACCGCGCCGGCTACGCGAGCGGCGGCATGACCTCGCCCGGCGTGAAGAAGCCGGTGCGCGCCTTCCCGGAGCTGCTCGACGCCAACTTCTGGCGCGAGTACATGCACTGGGGCGAGCTGGCCGACCAGGCCGCCCCCATGCTGCAGCCCGTCGGCGGCATGGACCGCATCGTCGACGGCTTCATGCGCCGGGTGGGCGACGCGGTCGAGCTGCGGGCGGCGGTGCACGAGATCCGGCTCGGCGAGGCCGGGGTGGAGGTGGCGTACACCGGCCCCCGCGGCGAGGTGCGGACGGTGCAGGCCGACTACTGCCTCGACAGCATGCCCTGCCACCTCGTGGTGGGCCTGCGGCACAACTTCCCCGCGCGGTACGTGCGGGCGCTCTCCGCCCCGGGGCGCGGCAGCCTCTTCAAGCTGGCCTTCCAGGCGAAGCGCCGGTTCTGGGAGGACGAGCACATCTACGGGGGCATCTCCTGGACCAACCAGGACATCACCCAGATCTGGTATCCGCCGCACGGCATCCACGGCGCCTCGGGGGTGATTCTCGGCGCCTACGCCTTCGACGACGGCCCCGGGCGGCGGTTGACGCGGCTGTCGCCGGCCGAACGCGTCGAGGCGGCGCTGGCCCAGGGCGAGAAGGTCCATCCCGACTACCGGCAGCTCGTCGAACGGGGCGTCAGCGTGGCCTGGTACCGGATGAACCACATGCTCGGCTGCTCGACCCGGTGGACCGACGAGGCGATGCGGGACCACTTCGCGACGCTGCAGGACCCCGTCGGCCGGCACTACATGGTGGGCGATCAGATCAGCTATCACCCGGGCTGGCAGGAGGGGGCCATCCAGTCGGCCTACCATGCCCTGCGCGACATCGATCGGCGCGAGCGGGAGGCGGGCGCGTCCGGCTGACGGGAGCGCCGCCCCGAGGAGACCACGAGAGCGATGAGTCGATTCCTCCTATCGCCAGCGCTCGTTCCGGTTCGATCCGCGGCACTCGCGCGAGCTGGGGCGGTCGCTGTCGCGACGCTCCTGACCGGCGCCACGGCGCAGGGCGCGGCG
This sequence comes from Vicinamibacteria bacterium, assembly GCA_022821235.1. Classification (GTDB taxonomy): domain Bacteria; phylum Acidobacteriota; class Vicinamibacteria; order Vicinamibacterales; family UBA8438; genus JAJEEA01. Next base: position 9,643 of record JAJEEA010000079.1, on the reverse strand, counting down.
CAGGCGCCGGACGCCACCCCTTCCGCGGCCCGGGCCTTGTACGTGGCCGACTGCGCGTCCTGCCACGGCGCCGACGGTCAGGGCAATCCGCGCATCGACGCGCCGGGGCTGGCGGGGTTGAGCGCCGCGTACCTGGCTCGGCAGATCGACGGCTTCCGCCGAGGCTACCGGGGCCGCCACCCCGAAGACGTCGAAGGCATGGAAATGCGCCCCATGATCGAGGGCGTCGCCGACGAGGACCTCGCGACCCTGGGGGCGTGGCTGGCGTCACTGCCCCTGCCGCAGCCGTCCGGCGACGCGGCGACCGGCGCCGAGGCGACCGGGAGCGACCCGGCTCGCGGCGAAACGCTCTACACGGCGTGCGCCGTCTGCCACGGGCGGTCCGGCGAAGGCAACGACGCGCTCGGGGCGCCGCGCCTCGCGGGTCAGGCGGGCTGGTACACCGCCCGGCAACTGCGCAAGTTCATCGCAGGCGTGCGCGGCTCGGATCCCGACGACACGTCCGGCGCCTCGATGCGGGCGAGCGTGGCGGACCTCGACCCTCGTGACGTGCCCGACCTCGTGGCCTGGGTCGAGATGCTGCGGCAGCGAGACCCGGGCGAGTAGGGTTTGCCGCAGGGGCCCGGCGCGCTCCATCATGCCGGCGCCGCAAACCGGACACGCACACCGACAACACGCCGACCGCCGACCGACCTGCCCCGAGGCACTCGCGCGCCAGTCCGTCGACATCGCGACGGGCGGTGGACCGGGCTCGTCGCCCTTCCGCCGCCGCGGACCATCGCGCGTCCCGCCCAATCGGACTCGGTTCTGTGCTACGGTGCCAAATCCACGTGCTGGACGCGTCCAATGTCCCGAGCTTGGAACACCGAGAGGCACAATCATGAGACCGCACCGTTCGTCGATCGTCTGCCTCGCCGGCCTGCTCGGCATCCTGACCGCCGGTTCCGCCCGAGCCCAGTTCCTGGAGAGCTTCGAGGAAACGCTCTGGGGTGTCCAGGGCTCGTTCACGCCGACCTGGCAATTCCCGAACCAGTTCAAGAACCTGCTCAAGGACGTCGGCGAGATCGACCTTTCCGGATCCGAGTACACCATCGGATTTGCACGCGGACGCATGTCCGGAGGGCATTGGGGCCTGTCCCTGGTCCGACAGCGGATCGATGAAGGGTCGTTCTGCCAGCGGGACGATTGCACCGACCTGGCCGGCGTGTCGCTGCAGGGCTTCGAGTTCGGCTCGTTCTGGCGTTCGGCGAACCGTTCGCAGGCGACCGCATTCAGGTCGGTATGCACGTCGGCGGCGGAGCCGGCTGGTATCGGGGCATCGTCCCGTGGCGCGGCGAGGACATCGACGTCAGCGAGCTGCTGACCGTTGGGAACCGGAGCATCCCCATCCCCATCTTCCGGGCCGAATTCGCGGTCGGGGTCACGGTGGCCCCCGGACTCAAGATCATCGGCAGCGGCGGCTACGGCTTCCCGGGCAACCGTCGCCCCACCGTGAGCGTGGCCTACTTTCCGCTCGGCGGCCGCTGACCGTCGGGCGACGAGCGCCCGCGCGCGGGTCGCCGTCGCAGGAGCGAACTGTGTCCCCGCACGGCAGCGACGTCGGCGACCCGTGGACTGGACCATGAGACACGTGAGACACACGCTCGCCGGCGCGGCGTGTGCCGGGCTGCTCGTGTCGCCGGCGATCGGCGCCGCGCAGTCCGTCTGGTTCGACCTCACCGTCCCCGGATCGATCGAGGAGATGCTGGGCGCCGCGAACCGGTCGCTGGAGGGGCCGCGCCTGCTGCGCCGGCTGATCGACGTCTTCCACGACGGGACGGGCACCATCGCCAACCCCGCGCAGGCGGCGGGGGCGTTTCGCGACTGTCTCGCCGACGTGCAGGGGTTGCGCGACCGTTGGCGCACGGTCGAGTGGGCGGCGGGCGAGGTGAGCCTGCGGGCGGCGGCCTCGGCGGACGGACGGCGGGCCCTCGAGCAGTTCCTCGACCGGTTCGACCTGCGTCTCGCCGCCGGCGGCGACGACCTTCGTGTTGCCCCGAGCGGCGCGGAGGCACGCCGCCGAGAGGCCGAGGAGACGGACGACGAGGAACGCCGGGCGGTCTGCGGCGTCGGCGACGGATGGGGATCGGCCGAGATCGAGCGGAGCCTGAACGCGGGGGGCACGATCGCCTGGGACGTGCCGAGCTTCGACGTGTCGTTGCCCCTGTCGCCGCGCGTCTGGCTGCAGGTGCTGTACGGGGACGACCCCGGCCCGGAGGCGGCCGAGCTGGCGGCGGAACGGGCCGCCGACCTGGTAGGACGGCTGGTGACCAACTCGCGCGCGGCGCGGTTCTACGCCGGTCTGGCCGCGCTCGACGACTCGACCCTGACGTGGCTGCAGGCGAATCCGCGGGTCCTGTCGCGCCTCGCCGACGAGCATCTGACGGCGTTCGCCCAGTATGGCGGGGCCCTGCGCGTGCGCGACGGGGCGGTGCAGGCGCCCGGCGGCCCCGCTTTCTGGGAAGCCCTCGTGGGCGTCCCCGTCACCGAGCCCGAACGGTTCGTGGGCCGCCTGTTCGCCTCGGAACGGGCGGCGAACGCCTACGACCTGGTGGCGCGCCTGCCGGAGGCGTCGCGGCGGTTCGTGACCGGCGCGGGGCAGCCCGATGCCCGCGACTGGCGCCGCGGCCTCGCCCTGCTCGGGCGGGTCATGGAAACGCTGCCGCTGCCCGACCCCCGGTTCGCCGAACGCGCCGACGCACGGGACCCGGACCGGGTGTTCACACCGAGACCGGGCCTCAGGGACGGCGACCGTCTGAACGAGAACATCTGCAACCTGCCGGACGACGAGGCGACCGTCGTCATGTGGCACGCGGCAATCCCGGGGGACATCGGCGCCGCCGGCGTCGCCAGAAACGGAACCCGGGAGCTCTGGTATGCGTGTGGCCCGATGCGGTGCACGCCCACCGGACACAACAACCCGGCGGACGCTCTGGAATACGTCCATAACGACAGCCGCGGAGGAATGTTCGAATTCGCCTGCAGCGTCGACGCGGCGATGGCCTTCGCGCTTGATGCCCGGAGCACATCGGACGACGGGCGGGGTGGATTCGGCGCGGGCACACGCACTTTGGTGAGACCCGCATCCCTGTACCGCCTCGGCTACACGTTGACAGGCCAGGACCAGGACGCCCGGCAGTTCATCGCGCGTTGACAGCGACACGACGAGGTCTACCTTTGCGAAGACTGCTCCTCGCGTCCCTGGTCGCCGGCGCTTTCCTGGGGCCGGCCGCGCCCGCCCGCGCCCAGGTCCCCGACCCCACGCCGCCGCTTTCGCCGGGCGAGGTGCTGCGCGCCCTGGCCTTCGACGAGTCCGGGAACCTCGCCGGCCCCGCCGCGCGTAACTTCTGGGAACGGGTGTTCCGCGACGACCGGGTGCCCGACGACCCCCGCCGGGAGCTCGGCCGCGTCGACGCCGACCCCCTCGTCGACGCCGCCTACGTCCTGGCCGCGACCTGCACGGGTCCGCCCGCGGCAGGCCGGGCCCGGCTGCGCGCCTTCGCCTTCGTTCAGCGAATCGCGCCGGCCGGCAGCGACGCGGACCTCCCGGCGCTGCTCGTGGCGGCCCGGGCGGTCATGCGCTACCCCATGCTGTTGCTGTCGGTCGAGCGCATGGGCACGAACGACCTCAACGTCCACGCTGAACTGGCGCGCGCCGTCCGGGGCTTCGAGCGGATCGTGAATCCCCTGCGGCTGCGGCGCGCCCTGTCGCAGTTCCAGGGGGGGATGGCGCTGGTCGAGCGCGCGCGGCTCGCGGGCCGCCTGACGCCGGACGCGGCCGGGGCGGCGCTGCTGGCCCTGGCGTCGGTCCCCCTGTCCCGCGACGGCTTCGACGGCGCGCTGGCCGACTGGCTCGCCCGCGATCTGCTGCCCCGCCTGGGGGTGCCGGTGACGCCGTCGCTCACCGGCGTCACGATGGACCAGCAACTGCTCGCGGCCCTCGCCGGCCCGCGCGCCGCCGAGACGCCGGTCGTCGAATGGGAGGGGCTGACGTATCGGTTCGACCGCCGCACCGCGCAGTTCGAGCGCTACGTGCGGTCGCGCACGCAGTTGGGCGGCAACTCCCTGGACACGGTGCTCGCCCTGTGGGAAGCCGCCGACGCGCTCGCGGCGGGAAGCGTCGGCGTCGGCGACGTGCCGTCCCTCGTCGAGCGGCTGGAAACCTCGGCCACGGTCGTCCGAACCCCCCTGGTGGGACTGCACGTGCCGGGTGCGCGAAGCGTCCCGTACGCGGAAGAGATCCAGCCGCTCGTGGACGACCTGCGGGAGGTCACGGACCGGGGACGCCTGCGCCGGCTGCCCGGCATCGCCGAACGCCTGCGCTACGTGGTCGACGTGCTGCTCGCCGATCTGCTGAGAACCCTGCCCTACGTCGTTCATCTCGCGGACGCCTACGGCGCGGAGACCCTGGGCGCCGACGTCGCGGCGCGCCACGAGTTCGGCGTCCGCCTCGCGGACCCCGGCCACCGCGGCCAGGCCCCGTGGGCGGCGCCGCAGGGACGGGTCGGACCGCCCGTCTCGTTCGACCGGATCGGCGAGCCGTGGACCGCAGCACCCGGCGAGGACCGTTTCTCGACCGCCTGGCACGTCTACGGCTCGCTGCTCTCGCTCGATCTCGCGCTGGCCCCGCTTTACCTGCCCCGGTTCGCCGGGGTGATGCCCCCGGAGGTCCCGGCCTTCCAGGGCGACGAGGAGGAGTACTTCGCGCAGGCGGTGGTCCTGTTCGATCCGGCCGCCGCGGAAGGAGGGCAGGCGGCGTCCCTCGCCGGCGCCATCCGGCGGGGCCGGGCGCGGGTGCGCCGGCTGACCGCCGGCGCCGCGAGCCTCGCGGACATCGCGGACGCGGCGGGGCTCGATCCGGCGCGCCGCAACGATCTGGCGTGGGTGCTGCGCCGCCGCCCCGGCGGGGTCGACGGGTTCTTCTCGCAGTCCGAGCTCCTGTGGCTGGGCCTGCGCCGGGGCGATGGGGCCAGCCGACCGCCACCCGGCTGGGGAGCGCCCGCGGTATGGCCGGCGGGTTGCCTGTGCATGCGGATGCCGTTGCCGGACGCCGAGGACCTCTTCCGCGCGCCGGCCGACCGCCTCGCGTCCCGTTTCGCCGACCTCCAGCTCGCGTTGGCCGAGGCGGTGGACGACATGGCCCTCCCCGCCCCGATCGTCAGGGACCTGTTGCCGATAGCGACGCGCGAGATGCTCGACGGCATCCAGTTCACCATCGCGGGACGCCTCGACGCCCTGGCGCGCTACGTCCACGAGCTGCCGCGGGCGCGCATCGAGGACTACGTGGCGGCCCTCGTCGGCCCGGGCCGCCCGTTGCGCCCGGTGGGCCCGAACGGAGTACCGGGAGGGTGACGACATGAACGTCCGCACGGCTTGCGCCGCCCTTGTCTGCATCGTGCTCGCCGGGACGCCGGGCGCCGTCGCGTCCCCCGAACCCGGGTCCGCCGCCAGGGTCCGGGCCGCCGCCCAGGCCGACCCCGTGCTGACCATCGTGGAGCCCGACGACCAGAGCCAGCTCGCCGGCGTCGTGCGGCTGCGCGCCGATGTCACCCCGGCGGACGAGGTCGAGGCGGTCGAGTTCTTCGTCGACGGTTCACGGGTCTGCGTGGTCCCCGCCCCGCCGTTCGAGTGCGCCTGGGACGCGGGACGGCGAGCGGAGGCGCACGTGGTCCGCGTGGCGGCGCGCCTCGGCGGGGGGCGGCGGGTGGTGCGCAGCGTCCTCACGCGCGCCGGCCCCGTCGCGTTCTTCTCGACCGGGACCAGCGCGGTGCTCGTCCCGGTGGCGGTCCGGGACCGGCGCGGGCGTTTCGTCGACGGGTTGACCCGCGACGACTTCGCCCTCTACGAGGACGGAATCCGGCAGGAGCTCTCGTTCTTCGAATCAGCGGACATGGACCTGGTGCTGGCCGTCGATTTCAGCGCCAGCATGGGCTCGTCGATGCGGCTGCTTCGGAGCGCCGTCCGGCGGTTCCTCGGGGAGCTGCCGGGAGCCGCCCGCCTGAGCCTGCTGGCGTTCAACGACCGGGTCTTCGTCGTCGCCCGGCACGAACGGGACCGCGACAGGCTCCTGGCCGCGGTGGACGACCTGCCGCGGCCGTACGGGGGAACGTCGCTGCTCGACGCCGTGGTTCACGCCCTCGAGATCCATGACGGCGACGTCGCGCACAAGGCGGTCGTGCTGTTCAGCGACGGCGACGAGCGCGACAGCTTCACGAACTTCGCGGCGGCCGAGCAGCGGATCCGGGCGAGCCGGGCGACGCTGTACGCCATCACCATGGGTCGGAGCCGGGCCGTCGAACGGGTGCGGGCGCAGTTGGGATCGCTGGCGCGGATCAGCGGGGGCCAGTCGTTCCCGATCGCTCGCATCGATGACCTCGACGAGGCCCTGACCTACGTTCGAGAGGATATCGAGAACCGCTACGTCCTCGGCTACGAACCCTCGAACCGCCGCTCGGACGGCACGTGGCGCAGCATCGAGGTCCGCACCGCGAACCGCCGCCACGCCGTGCAGGCCCGGGAGGGGTACCTGGCCGTGCCATCGTATTGAGCCGCCGCGGCGAGCACCCCCTTGCCGCCGCGGCCAGGGACGACATCCGCCGACCGGCGGTCGGCGCGACGCTGGCCCGGCTTCGCGTGGCTGAAGTAAAATCTCACGCGGGCAGGGTTGGCTTCCCTCGGTCACACGCACGAACAAGCAGCGAGAAACCCCGGCGCACCACGCGTGGGCGCGCGCCGGCTCGAGAGGCAGGTTGCAGGCATGCGTCGAGACGGACTGGTGGCAGTGGCAGTGGCGTGCGCCCTGGCCGCATCGTGCGGCGGGGGCGGCGGCGAGGGCGGGGACGCGGCGCCGGAGCGCGTCTTCCTGAGCATGGGCACGGCGCCGCCCGGGGGCGCCTTCTTCGTCGTCGGCAGCGCGCTGGCCGAGGTGCTGAACGAGTTCGGGGCCGGCTTCGGCTGGAACGCCACCGCCGAGGCCACCAGCGGCTCGCAGGAGAACATCCGGCGGCTCGACACCGGCGAGCTCGACTTCGCGATGTCGAACGCGGCCATCACCTACTTCGCGGTCCGGGGCGGCGACGGCTGGGACAAGGCGTACCCGATGCGGACGGTGATGACCCTGGCCCCGAACGTGGCCCTGTTCATCGCCCCCGAGGGGTCCGGGGTCGAGACCATCGCGGACCTGCGCGGCGAGCGGGTGGGGGTGGGACCGGCCGGCGCCGGCTTCGAGTACTTCGTGGGGCCGCTGCTCGGGGCGCACGGCCTGACCTACGACGACTTCTCCCCCCTGAACGCCACCCAGTCCGGCGCCGTCGACCTGATCGCGGACGGCTCGGCGGCGGCCGTCTTCGTGGGCGGGGCGGTGCCGACCGCCTCGATCACCCAGGCCTCGGCGTCGCAGGACATCCACTTCATCCCGTTCGACGAGGACGCCCGCCAGCAGCTCGTCGACGAGTACCTCTTCTTCCGCCCCGCGACGATCCCGGCCGGCACCTACCGCGGTCAGGACGAGCCGTTCGAAGGGCTCGACGTCGGGTCGATGCACCTCATCACCTCGGCCGCGGTCAGGGACGACCTCGTCTACAACGTGACGAAGACCCTGTACGAGCAGCGCGAGAGCGTGGTCGAGAAGCACGCGGCGGGCCGGGCCATCAACCCCGGCAACGTCGTGCGCGACACCGGCACCGAGTTCCATCCCGGCGCCATCCGCTTCTACCGGGAGATCGGGATCTGGCCGGAACCGGAGGCGACGCAGTAGAGCCGCACCGCGTCCCTGCCCGAGGGCGCAGATTCCCTCGGTCAGGAGAATATCCGGCCGCGGCGGAAGCCGGCGCAGCAGAACCGCGCCGCGTCCCTGCCGAGGGTGCAGACTCCGTCGGGACGGGTGGGCGGCGGTCCGAGCCGCCGGGCGGCGATGGCGAGGCCGGGAGCCTCCGCCGCAGAGGAACGCGCGAGTCCGGCATCTTTCGACGCCCCGGTGACCGCCCGGGGGCGAGCCGACGCTACCGAGAGCAACATGCCAGAGACAACCGTGCCCCCGCCGACGGGGCGTGAAGCCGACGCCCTCCGGCAGGCGGTCACCCGCGTGCTCGCGGTGGGGCTGTGCGTGTTCACCCTCGTCCAGGTGAACTACCCGATCCTGGCCCCCCAGCCCCAGCTCGCGGTCTTCGCCCTGCTGGGGCTGGTCATCTGCTTCCTGAACGTCCCCGTCCACCCGAACCTGAAGGACCATCCCGCGGCGCGGGCCGGCGACCTCGTCCTCGCGGGCCTGGCCGTCGTCTGCTGCGGGTGGATCCTCGTCCAGAACGACCCGTTCTTCGAGGGCCTGTGGCAGGGCGGCTCGAGCCTCGGCAACCGCGCGGGGTTCGAGACCGGGGCCGACATCGCCATCGGGGTCGTCGGCCTCCTGCTGGTGATCGAGGCGGCTCGCCGGTCCCTCGGGCTTGCCCTGCCCATCCTGTGCGGCCTGTTCCTGATCTACGCGTACGTCGGCGCCGGCATGCCCGACTGGCTCTTCCCGCACCGCGGGTACTCGGTCGAGCGCATCGTCGCCCAGGCGTTCCTGCAGGCGCAGGGCACCTTCGGGGTCGCGCTGGGGGTGATGTTCACGTACGTCTTCCTGTTCGTCATCTTCGGGGCGTTCCTCTCGGCGAGCGGCGCGACGCTGTTCATCATCGACTTCGCGCAGGCGGTCTTCGGCCGCAGCCCCGGGGGGCCCGCCAAGGTGGCGGTGCTCGCGAGCGGCCTGATGGGGTCGCTGTCGGGCAGCGCCGTCGCCAACACCGCGACCACCGGGTCGTTCACCATCCCGATGATGCGCAGCGCCGGGTTCCGGGCGACCACGGCGGCGGGCATCCAGGCCGCGGCGAGCTCCGGCGGGGCCCTGATGCCCCCCGTGATGGGGGCCGGCGCCTACATGATGCTGGAGATCGTGGACCCCCCGGTGACCTATCTCCAGATCATCCGGGCCGCGCTCATTCCGGCGATTCTGTATTACCTGTCGCTGCTGCTGATCACGCACTTCCAGGGGCGCAGCACGGCGCCGGTCGACCCCGACGGGGCCGGCGCGGAGGGGGCGCGGGCCGCCTCCCCGCTGACCGAGTCGCGGCCCGAGGGCATCGTCTTCGCCACCGCCCTCGGCACCCTGATCCTGCTGCTGATCCTCGGCTACACCCCGTTCCGGGCGGTGACCGCGTCGCTGGTGGGCATCGTCGTCGTCGGGGCGTTCAACGAGCGCACCCGCCTGTCGGTACAAAAGGTCGTGCAGGCCTTCGTGAAGTCGGCGCGCGACGTCATCTCCCTCGTCGCCGCCTCGGCGTCGGTGGGCATCATCATCGGCATCGTGACCCTGACCGGCATCGGCACCCGCCTGCCCGCGACCATCCTGCCGCTGGCCGAGCAGAGCCTGTTCCTTGCCCTCGTGCTGATCATGGTCTCGTCGATCGTCCTCGGCATGGGCCTGCCGTCGGCCGTGTGCTACCTGCTGCTCGCGACCCTCATCGGACCCGTGCTCGGCAACCTCGGGGTGGTGCCCCTGGCCGCGCACCTGTTCATCTTCTACTTCGGCATGATGTCGATGGTGACCCCGCCGGTCGCCCTCGCCGGC
>JAJEEA010000486.1 GCA_022821235.1 Vicinamibacteria bacterium | reverse complement strand
GCCTGCCCGCCTCGACGCCGAGCGCGCGCGCCTCCTCGTCGCCGAGCGCCAGCACGTTGATCCGCCAGCGCAGCAGCACCAGCGGCACCAGCCCGGCCAGCACGACCGGCGCGGCGGGCAGGATGTCCTCGGTCTTCACGCAGTCCATGCTGCCGAGCAGCCAGACGGTGATCGCGGGCAGCTGGTCGTAGGGATCGGCGAGAACCTTGAGGAGCGAGGTCGCGGCGCCCGTCAGCGCGCCCACCACCACCCCGGCGAGCACCAGGATCAGCGTGCGGTCGCCGACCCGCACCGAGGCCGCGACGAATCCCACCAGCGCCACCGCCCCGAGCCCGCCCGCGAACCCCATGAGCTGGATCGCGACGACCGGCAGCGACAGGAAGATCCCCAGCACCGCGCCGAGCCCGGCGCCCGCCGAGACGCCGAGGATGTCGGGCGAGACCAGCGGGTTGCGGAACAGCGTCTGGTAGCACGCCCCGGCCGCGGCGAGCGCCGCGCCCACCAGCAGCGCGGCGGCCACCCGGGGGAGCCGGATCGAGAGCAGCACGGTCTCCGCCCTCCCCTCACCCCCGCCGCCCGCGAGGATCGAAATCGCTTCGCCCAGCCCGAGCGGATAGGGCCCGACCGTCAGCGCCCCGAACGAGCCGGCGACCAGGGCGGCAACGAGCCAGAGCGACGTCCGCGACCGGCCCGGCATCAACGCCGCCGCCTCCTCATCCGATCCCCTCCATCGCCGCCGCCGCGCATTGCCCTACCCTACCCCGTCCAGCCTCGATATCTCACCAAGCGCCGAGGATGAGCCCGCACCGCCGCTGTCCCCAAGCGTGTCACCCCGGCCCTGTGCCGGGGTCCAGACTGTCAGCGACCGCTCTCGCCCGGCTTCCCCCGGATCGCGGTCCGGGGCAGGCCTGGACCCCGGCACAAGGCCGGGGTGACAGCGGGGGGTGACGACCGGGGAGACCGGGGCGACCCCGGTGATGGCGACGGGCGATGCCGGCGCTCGTAAGTCCGCGTCCCGACTCGCGCCAACCGTCGGAAACCCGCCTGTACTCAAGCCGCGCGCCCCGGCGCGCTCAGGGCGCGCGGCCCCCGGCCCATTCGAGCAGGCGGTCGAGCTCGGCGTCGCCGAGCTCGACGCGGTACCAGAGCCGGTAGAACGCCGCGGTATCGGCGCGCCAATCGCCCGTCCAGCGCTCCGGGTAGAACAGGCCCGCGAGCCACTTGAGCCCCATCAGCCGGTTGACCGAAGGCGGCCGGTCGATCCAGCCGAACGGCGCGGTCGGCGAGAGATAGACCCGCCCCCGCCGGACTGCCTCGATCCCCCGCCACAAGCGGTCGCGCCAGACGCGGGCGTAGAAGATGCGGTCCCAGGTCACGATGGTGTCGGGATCGGCGACGATCACCTGTTCCGGCGAGGCCTGGACGAGGCCGTAACGGCCTTGCACCTCGGCCACGTTGCGCCCGCCGGCGCGCTCGATGATCTCGGTGTTGATCGAGCCCTTGAGCCCGGTCTCGAGCCCGTCAGGCCCGCGCGCGAGGTAGACGCGGGGGCGCCTGGAGACCGGCACCGCGCCGAGCGCGCGATCGAGCGCGGCGAAGGTCTCTTCCACGTCGCGCGCCAGCGCCTCGCCGCGTTGCGGCACGCCGAGCGCCCGGCCGACCAGGCGGAGCGACTTTGCGGTCTCGGCGAAACGCCCGTTCACCAGGATGTAGGGGATGCCGGTCTGTTCCTGCACCCGGTCGGCGAGGTCGATATAGGTGCCGCGCACCGAGCCGAAATCGACGATCAGGTCGGGCTTCAGCGCCAGCACGCGCTCCAGGTTCGCCTCTCCGCCCCGCCCGGTGAGCCGCCCGGTCTCCGGCAGCTCGCGGTAGGGCGCCGCGATATAGGGCTTCTCGTAGTCCCTGAGCGCGCGCGGCCAGCCGAGCAGCACCTCGGGCCTCACCGCATAGAGCATGATCGCCGCCGGCGGGCCGGACGCGAAGACGCGGGAGACCGTGTCGGGAATCTCGACCGCGCGCCCGGCCGAATCGGTCACCGTGAGGGCCTCCGCCCGCGCGGCGAGAAGCGCGAGGCAGGCGAGCGCGGCGAAAAGGGTGCGGACGGTCATCCGGGCTCCGTTGTCGTATCCCCTTTGTGCGTTACCGCGACGGGCGGGGGAAGGGCGAAAAAAAGCAGCCGGCGGGTGGGAACCCGCCGGCCGCGCCGCCGGACGACAAGGGAGAAAACCGCCGCTAGCAGGGGATACCGGGGAACAGGCACGCCTGCGCCGGTTCCGGGTTGCCGGTGAGCGCGAAGGCCGCCACGACTGCGACCGCCACCGCCAGCCCCGTCGCGGCCAGGATGCGGCGTCCCCGCCCGTTCCCCGCCGCGCGGTCGCGCCTGTCGACATTTGCCTGTTTCCGAATGCTCATATCTGTGCTCCTTGAAATGACTACGCGTTGCTGGGTTATCACTCGCCCGGTGTGGCCGAATGCCGACCGGACGGGTGGAATCTGGCACCGAGGCGTCATAAGTTCCAATGCCGTTTTTCTCTGGTAATCATTAATTTGTCTACTCGGCATCGTTTCGCCGCCTCGCGTTGGGGAAGAACAGCTGCCGCCCGCCGATCCGGTGGGACGCGATGGCGGCCTGGCCCTCGGCCGACAGGATCCAGTCGACGAATTGCCGGGCGAGGGCCGCCTTTGCGCCGGGATGGCGCGCCGGGCTGACGGCGACGACGCCGTACTGGTTGAACAGCCTGGCGTCGCCCTCGACCGCGATCCGGTGGCGCCGCCGGTTGCCGAAGGCGATCCAGGTCGCGCGGTCGCTCAGCACGTAGGCGCCCATCCCGATACCGGTGTTGAGCGTCGCCCCCATGCCGGAGCCGGTCTCGCGGTACCAGGTGCCGGAATGCGCCGCCGGGTCGATCCCGGCCGCCCGCCACATGCGGAGCTCGGCCTTGTGGGTGCCGCTGTCGTCGCCGCGCGACGCGAAGGCCGCCCGGGCCCGGGCGATGGCGGCGAGCGCGGCGGCGGCGTCCCGGGTGCCGGCGATGCGGGCCGGGTCGGCTTGCGGGCCGACGATCACGAAGTCGTTGTACATCACGTCGTGGCGCGCGGTGCCGTGGCCCTCGGCGACGAACCTCTCCTCGGCGCCGGTGTCGTGCACCAGGAGCACGTCGCCGTCGCCCCGGGAGGCGTTGCGGATCGCCTGGCCGGTGCCGACCGCGACGACGCGCGCCTCGATCCCGGTCGTCGCGCGGAAGATCGGCAGGATGCGGTCGAACAGGCCCGAGTTCCGGGTCGACGTGGTCGACTGGACGACGATGAACCGCTCCGCCGCGGCCGGGGCGGCGAGCCCGAGCGCGAGGAGCAGGGCCAGCGCGCGCCGGA
>JAJEEA010000330.1 GCA_022821235.1 Vicinamibacteria bacterium | reverse complement strand
GCCGGCGCGGCGGCGGCAGGAGGCGTCGGGGACGCCGCCGGCGCATCCGGGTGCTCGGGAGAACCGTTCATGGTCTGCTCCTTTCGGCCGGACGCGAAACGTCGTCCGGGGCCGGGGTGGAAGAGAGAGGGGAGAGCAGCTCGGCCAGCATCGCGCCGGCGTCCCGGGTCAGCGACCGCAGCGCGTGCACGCCGCCGAACAGGTCGCGGTCTTCGAGCGCCCGGGCGAGCTGCCGCCAATGCCGGCCGAGGTCCGGCGCCGCCGCCGCCACGCGGCGGTACCAGGGGCCGGCGAGCCGCCCCGCGGCGCCGCTCATGTCGTGGGCGGCGCGCACGGTCCGCTCGCTCGCCGCGGCGATCGCCCGGTTGACGGACGCGACGGAATCGACGCCCGCGTCGCGCGCGACCGACACGCCCTGCTCGAGCAGGACCCGCGCCTCGACCGCGGTGGCCCGCAACGGCGACCACGACGCGCCGAACATCAGCCAGAACAGGAGGGCCGCGACGCAGCCGGCCTCCCAGGCGATGCGGGGCCTCGCGAAGAGCCCGCGGACGGCATCCCGCCATCGACCGGCCGCCGAGGGTCGTCGCGCGATCCGGCGGCGGGTGCGCGCGAGCACCGCGTCGGCGAGCTCCGGCGGCGGCGGCAGCTCCGCGAGTGCCGGCAGGTCGTCGCGCAGCCGTGCGGCGGCGGCGGCCAGCGCCGCGCAGCCGTCGCAGTGTCGCAGATGCGCCTCGACGAGCCGGCGGTCGACAGGGTCGAGCGTGTCGTCCAGAAGATCGCCCAGGCCGGCGCTCGCTCGCTCGCAGGGCGGCCCGGTCGTTCGCGAAAGGACGGCGTCGGTCAGATCGCCGGGAACGTCCATCGGCTCGCGCCCGGATGCCTCACCCGGCAGCAGGGCGTACAGCTCTCCGCACCGGGAACAGCCCGCGGCATGCGCGGCCGCCCACGCCCGTTCGTCCGCGGGCAGCGTCCCCGCGAGGAGCCCGTCGAGGCGGTCGGTGAACCGGTCGCAGCTCATCGCTCACCCCCGGCGCGCGACGCGCCGCCGTACGACGGGTCGATCGCGAGGACATGCCGCGCCAGCTCGAGGCGCGCGCGATGCGCCCGCGACTTCACGGTGCCGAGCGGCAGGCCCAGCATGCCCGCGATCTCGCCGAGCTTCAGCCCCTGGATGTCCTTGAGCAGGATCACCTCGCGGTTCGCGCCGTCCAGGCGCTGCAGCGCCTGGTGGACGAGCCTCGTGCGCGCGTCGGCGAGCCACGCCTGCTCGGGGCTCGGCGCGGTGTCCCGCGGCGCCGCGTCGTCCTCCGCGTCGGCCCGCACGTCCTCGGCCGGGGGGCGGGTCCGGCGGCGGCGGAGCTGGTCGATGCAGAGGTTGCGGGTGATGCGCAGCAGCCACGCCATGAAGCGGTCCCCTTCGAAGGTCCCGAGCTGCCGATAGACGCGCACGAACGCCTCCTGCGCCACGTCCCGGGCGTCCTCGACGCTGCCCAGGTAGTGATAGGCCAGCCCGTAGACCCGTCCCTGGCAGCGTCGCACCAGCCACTCCCACGCCAGGTCATCGCCCTGCCGGCACCGCTCGACGAGCGTCGCCTCGTCAATGTCCATCGACAATCCGCGTCTCCGGGCCACCCGGCTTGGTCCGTTTCGGGCCCCTGTGGACTGGAACGCATCCGGCCGGAAAAGGTTCGTCGACGCGTGCGCGCGGGCCGGGCGGGGCGCGCGGCCCCCCGACGCGCCGGGAACCGCCCCGGGGCGCGGCGCGGTCGCGAGGGCACGTCCCCTCAGACGCGGGCGAGCTGCGGCAGGCGGTCGAAGTGCTTGTCGCGGGCATGCAGCACGAGATTGTGCTGCAGCACGAGGGCCGCCAACCACATGTCGTTGGTGGGAATCGGAGTGCCCTGTCTTCGGAGCTGCGAGTACATGGCGGCGTAGTGGTGGGTCGTCTGGTCGTCAGCGTACAGAACATGCACGCCGCTCTTCAGGAGGAAACGCCGGAGAAGCCGCTCGTTCTCCGCGGTGCGTCGTCCGTGAGCGAAACCGGCACGAAGCTCGCCGAGCACGACGAACGGCAACAGGACCTCTTCGCACGACTCGAGGAGCGCCACCGTCGCGGCGACTCCCTTGCAGAGGTCGACGTACCGATTCGTGTCGAGCGCGACCCTCACCTCCAGAGATCCTCATCCGGCTCGTCCTGCGCGGCGAGGGCCGACTCGACGGCCTCGTCGGTCTTCCACGAGCCGGCCACGTCACCCAGATCCCGGCGCTTTCTCGGCGCTTCCGTCACTCCCGCGCCCGCCGCGAGCGCGTCGACGACAACCTCGTTCAGGCTCTTCCCGGCCGCTCGCGCGCGCGCGCGCAACGCATCGTCGACGACCGTGGGGATGTTGCGGATGGTGTACTGCATACACTCAGTATAGGCAATGCATACTCGTGCAGCCAGCAGACAGTCGACGCTGCTGTCGGCCCGGGGCGCGGTATCGACGAGCCTCGATAGTGGCCTCAGAGAGGCCGCCCCACGGTAGGGAGCCGGCGGTCGGGCACCGTCAGGCCGGTCCGGCGGGCGCGGTATCGACGAGGGCCTCGACCGCGGCCACGATGTGGCGGGACGAGATGCCGAAGCGGTCGAGCAGCTCGGCCGGCTTGCCGCTGCGGGGCACGTCGCGCACCGCAAGGCGATGCACGGTGAAGCCGTGTGGGGCGACGGCGTCGCTCACGGCGTCGCCCAGCCCGCCCGCCGCGTAGTGGTCCTCGACGGTGACGAGGCGGCCGCCGGTGGCGCGCGCGGCGGCGGCGAGGCCGGCGGCATCGATGGGTTGCAGCGAGTAGGCGTCGACGACCCGGATGCGCACCCCGGCCTCGGCCAGCGTGTCGCAGGCGGCCAGCGCCTCGAACACGGTGACCCCAGCCGCGACCACCGTGCAGGCGTCGGACGCGCTCTCGCGCAGAGTCTTGGATCCGCCGATGGGGAACGCCTCGTCGGCCGCGTAGACGACCGGGGTCCTGGGCCGCGACGTCCGGATGTAGGTCATGCCGTCGTGCGCGGCCGCCGCCGCGACCAGGGCCGACGTGCTGACCGCGTCGCACGGATAGAGCACCGCGCACCCCGGCACCGCCCGCATCATCGCGAGGTCCTCGAGGGCCATCTGCGACGGCCCGTCCTCGCCGATCGACACCCCGGCGTGCGAGCCCGCGAGCTTGACGTTGACGTTGCCGATGCCCCCCATGCGGATGAAGTCGGCGGCCCGGGTGAGGAAGGCCGCGAACGTCGACGGGAAGGGGATGGCGCCGCGGCTCGCGAGGCCGAGGGCCGCCCCCACCATGACCTGCTCGGCGATGTGGGTCTGGTAGAAGCGGTCCGGATGCTGCTGCTCGAACCGGTCGCTGAAGGTCGAGTTCTTGACGTCGGCGTCGAGCGCCACCACCCGCGGATCGGACGCGCCCAGCGCGGCCAGGGCCGTCCCGTAGGCCTCGCGCGTCGCCACCTTGGCGCCGAGCTCGTAGGCGGGCAGGCTGAGCGCCGAACGGGAGGAGGGCCGGCCGGTCCGCGCGGGCGGGGCCGGGATCGGCAGTGCGGGGACCGGCGCCTCCGAGGCCGACGCCGGAGCGCCCGCCCCCCCGAGCCGCCCCTCCAGCTCTTGCAGGGCGCGATCGAGGTCCTCCCCCTTGAACGGCTTGCCGTGCCACGCGTCGCGCCCCTCGGCGAACGACACGCCCTTGCCCTTCACGGTGCGGTCGAGGATCATCGTCGGCCGACCCGCGGTGCGCGCCGCCTCGTCGAGCGCATCGAGCAGGGCCGCGAGGTCGTGCCCGTCCACCACCAGCGCATGCCACCCGAACGCCCGCCACCGCCGCTCGTAGGCGGCCATGTCGTGCCCCCACTGCGTGGCCCGGCTCTGCCCGAGGGCGTTGACGTCGGTGATCGCGCACAGGTTGTCGAGCCCCATCGCCGCCGCCGCCTGCGCCGCCTCCCACACCGACCCCTCGGCCGACTCGCCGTCGCCGAGCAGCACGTAGGTGCGATAGGCCGACCCGATGCGCAGCGCGTTCAGGGCGATGCCCACCGCCGCGCAGATGCCCTGCCCGAGCGAGCCCGTCGCCACGTCGACGAACGGCAGGCGCGGCGTCGGATGCCCCTCCAGATCGGAGCCGATCTCCCGCAACGTCGCGAGCTCGTCACGCCCGATCGCCCCCGCCTCGGCCCACGCCGCGTAGAGCACCGGCGCCGCATGCCCCTTCGAGAGCACGAAGCGGTCGTTGTCCTCGTGGCCGGGGTCCCCCGGGTCGAACCGCATCTGCCCGAAGAACAGCGCCGCCATGATCTCGGCGGCCGAGCAGCAGCTCGTGGGATGACCGCTTCCCGCCCGGCTCGTGGCCCGGACCGACTCGATCCGGAGCCGGGTCGCGAGGTTGCGCAGCGCGGGGAGCGTGGAGCGATCGACGGTCACGGCACCTCCAGAGCGACGGAGTGTACCACGGCTCACCCGCGTCGGCGGCGGGCCCGCGGCGTCACTTCCGGCGCCCCGGAAGGGTCCAGCGCAGGTTCGGAAACCGGGCGAAGTCGTTGTCGAAGGAGACCCAGGGCGGCGCCGTGGGAGATGGCGAGGGCCGCGAGGTGCGCGTCGGTGGTCAGATTAGCGTCACTTGTGCTGCTCGAGCTCGTGAAGCGTCTCTTCGTCTTCGAGCCGCGCGGGGATCCGGAGGGCGTGATCGAGGTCGACCCGCGGCTCGCCGAGGTCGGCCACCTCATTCCGGTAGCGTCGTCGGCGGGCGGAGGGGCCGGCGCGGCGGTCCAGCCCGGCGCGCAGCACGTCGTTGGCCACCCGCGTCAGCGACACGCCCGTCTCGTGGGCGAGCGTCTTCAGCTCGCGGAGGATGTCGTCGGCAATGGCCAGCGTGGTCCGCACCACTGGATCATAGCCTCGTCCGGTACGACATCAATATGTGATTCTCGGCTCTCGGTCGCGCGAGTCGATCCGCCGTCGATTTCATCGCCGGGACGAAGCGCCGGACACCGCATCGAGCGCCAGGACGTAGGCGGCGCCGTCGAGCCCGAGGCCGCGGTACGACGGCGTCTGCCGCGTCAGGGTACGGCGAGCCAGGTCCAGGTAGTCGGGCTCTTCGGCGAGGTCGGCGAGGCGGGCCAGGACCATCGCGGCGCGGCAGTTGAGATCGAGCGGGTGGAGGGGGTCGCGCAGCAGGCCGACCGGGGCGTCGATTCCCAGCAGCGTGGGGTCCCGGTCGGCGAAGCCGCCGGTCTCGTCCCACAGGGCGTGGCGGCAGTAGGCCATCAACTCGCGGGGCATGTCGAGATAGACGGGTTGGCCGGTCGCCTCGTAGAGATCGAGGAGGGCCGCGCTCGCCAGCACCTGGTCGGCGAGGAGGCCGCGCGGACTCGAGCCACCGGTCGCCACGTGCCCGACGCCGGCGCCGCGCTCGTAGGTGGCCATCACCACGCGGTCGACCGACTCGGCCGCGAACTGGAGCAGCGAGTCGTCGTCGAGCACCGACGCGCCGTGCAAATAGGCTGAGGCCATGACCGCGGTGGCGTCGGTGTAGACGGTGCGGTCGACGGCCCCGGCCCCCGGCGCCGGGGAGCGCCCGGGCCGGTCGGGGTCGGGCGCACCGCGCTGGCTGGCGAAGAACCCGCCCTCGGGGTCGGCCAGCGTCCCGTGCACGAAGCGGACGAGGGCGCGCGCGCGGTCGGCGTAGTCCTCGCGCTCGAAGAGCGTCGACGCGGAGAGGTAGAGATCGAGCAGGCGCGCGTTCGGCGCGAGCAGCTTCTCGGGGGCCGGATCCGACCAGTCGCGCCCCGCGCAGTAGCGGAAGAAGCCGCCGTCGACGGGGTCCCACAGTCCCCCGCCGGCCATGGCGTCGAGGGTGCGGGTGACGGCGCGCGCGATGTCGGGGTCGGGGGTCTCGCGGCACAGGCAGAGGGCCGCGGCGAGGGCGTCGGCCTCGACCCGCTTGGGCCCTCTGCCGAAGCCGGCCGAAGTCTCGTCGAAGCGCCCCAGCAGCAAGTCGCGCAGCCACTGCCCGGCCCCGTCGTCCAGCCCGACGTCGGCGGCGGCACGACCGTCGGACGGGGCAGCCGCGGTGGTGCGATCCGCCCTGCCGCCGGGACCCGGCCCACCCGCGGAAGCCGCCCGGGCGTTGCCGGCCGACCTCTCGTCGAGATCCGCCGCCCCGAAGCGCTCAGCCTTGCCGCCAGGACCCCGCCGCCCGGCGGAAGCCGCCTGGCCGCCGCGAGCCGTGGTTCCGTGAGGAGCCACCCCGAACCCGGCCGACGCAGCAGTACGAGCGGCGGCGGCACGGACGTCGATCTCGCCTCGCCGCTCGGCGAACGCCTCGGCCACGTCGGCCAGCACCCGCGTCAAGGCGTCGGCGTCGAGATGGGTGCCGCCCCCCAGCAGGTCGCCGTCAGGCGTGAGGAAGGCGGTGGTGGGCCACCCGTCCAGGGTGTACCGCGCGCTGACGTCGGGCCGGCGCTCGGCGTCGACCCGCACCGGCAGGAACCGGTCGGCCACGAGCCGCACGACGCGCGGGTCGCGGAAGCTGAACCGGTCCATCTCCGCCGTCCACCGGCACCACGCGGCGCCGATGAACAGCAGTATCGGCTTCTGTTCCGCCGCGGAGCGGGCGAAGGCGTCGGCTCCCCAGTCGAGCCAGGCAATCGATTCCGCCGATTCCGCCGAAGGCATCATGCTGTACGAGCCGACACCTCCAAGGCCCGCCAGCCGAGACCCGGAGCGGCTGTCCGCCGTCGCGTTCGTGTCGAGATCGCGCTGAGCGACCGGGCGGAACGCGCGACGCCCAGGTCTCGGCTGACAGAATGCCGTCGGGGGCGCAGGCTGGCGGCCATGACCACCGCCGTTGCCGGCCGCGCCAAGCACCGTTTCCGGTGCCGCGCGCCGTTACGGGTTCGCCTGCGCCAGCAGCAGCTCGTACAGCCGGTCGATACGCTCTCCGCCGCTCTCGATCTTGCGGCCCAGCTCCGCGTGAGCGGCCCGGTTCTCGGCTTGCGCGGTCTCGATCAACGCCCGGTTCTCGGCTTGCGCGGCTTCGATCAACGCCCGCATCTCCGTTTGTGCGGCCTCGACCGACGCCCGCATCTCCGTTTGCACGGCGTCAACCGATGTCCGCATCTCCGTCCGAACGGTGTCGATGGACGTCTGCACGTCGGCCGCGAAGCCGGCGGCCAACGAGATCATGCTGACCACCAGCACCCCGACCGCCGCCATCGCGGCGACGACCGCCGCGCCGGCATCCACCCATTCACGCTTGAACATCGCCCCTCCGTCCGCCGACCCACAGGCCTGAAGCCGATCTCCGCGCCTCGGCGATGCCACCCGCAGGCGGCGTCCTCGGCAACCTCCGCCCGGGAGGTATGCCAGGAGCATGCCAGGCACGGCCCGGCGGGCTCACTCCTCCTCGATGGCGGCGTCGATGTCGAGGTCGATGCACCCGCGCACGCTGTTGGCGGCGGGGCACTTCGTCGCGTGCGTGTCGACCGCCCGCTGCGCCTTCTCGAGGGTGCCGGCGGGGACGCGGATGCGGTACCGCACGCGTATCGTCGTGATGCGCAGCACGTTGTCGACGGCCTGGATGTCGCCCTCGACGCTGGCCTGCAGCTTGTCCGTCGGCGCCGGGATGTCGCGCACCTCCAGTGCGCGTGCAAGGGTGCCGAGCAGTCAACCGCCGACGGCGCCGACCATGTAGTCCAGGGTGGCCGGCACGTCCTCCGGCGGCTCGACCCCGTAGAACGCCTTGATGCCCCCGTGGACGCCGAACCGGATCGGCTCGTCGAAACCCTCGAGATACGCATGCCGCAGCGGACCGCCGATACGCTCGATCCGCAGCCGGCTCGTGTGCACTACTGCTGCTTCTGACACCAGATTCCTCCGTACGCCCGCGCCTGGGAGCCCGCGGAAAGTCGCCGCTGCATCCGACCGGTGATGCGTCCCGCGCGTTGCCGCCCCGCCGGCGCCCCTTCGGGCGCGGTGCGGAGCGGCGTTCGCCACGGGCTCCCGGCGTGCGCCGACATGGCCGGGACACGGCCGCCGACCCGGGGCGTCCGCCGCCCCCGGGTCTCCGCCCCGGCGCCTCCGAAACCTGATGCTACAATTTTCGGTCCGCGCACACCAGGCAACCCGTGGTGAGAGCCCCGTGTTGCACCGCGCCCGAAGGGCGCCAGCGGATCGCCGAGGCGTCCGCCTGACGAGGCGTGAGGAGGGCGCAGGCCAGGGCCGATGTCCGCACACCCCCCCGGCGGTCAGCCGCCACCCCCGTCACCGCCCCACCTCGGCGACATGGACGCGGCGGCGTTCCGGCAGGCCGGTCACGAGCTGGTCGACTGGATCGCGCGGTACCTCGAAGAAGCCGAGCGCTACCCGGTGCTGTCGCGGGTGAAGCCGGGCGAGGTCCGCGACGCCGTGCCCCCGGCCGCGCCCGACGCCGGCGAGCCGTGGAGCGCCATCCGCGACGACGTCGAGCGCATCGTCGTCCCCGGCCTGACCCACTGGAACCATCCCGGGTTCTTCGCCTACTTCGCGATCAGCGCCAGCGGCCCCGGCATCCTCGCCGACTTCCTGAGCGCCGGGTTCAACGCCCAGGGCATGCTGTGGCGCACCTCGCCGGCGGTGACCGAGCTCGAAGGGGCGGCCCTCGGCTGGCTGCGGCGCCTGCTCGGGCTGCCCGACGGCTTCGAGGGCGTCATCTACGACACCGCCTCCATCTCGACCCTGCACGCGCTGGCCGCGGCCCGGCAGGCGGTGCCCGAGGTGCGCGAGCGCGGCCTCGCCGGCCGCCCCGACCTCCCGGCGCCGCGCGTCTACTGCTCCGAGCACGCCCACTCGTCGGTCGACAAGGCGGTGATGACCCTGGGGCTGGGACACCACGGGCTGCGGCGCATCGCCACCGACGAGCGCTTCCAAATGCGGCCCGACGCCCTCGCGGCGGCCATCGAGGACGACCGGCGGAGCGGGATGACGCCGCTGGCGGTGGTGGCGACGGTGGGCACGACGGCGGTGACCAGCGTCGACCCGGTGCCGGTCATCGCCGATGTTTGCGCAGACGAGGGGCTGTGGCTGCACGTCGACGCCGCCTACGCGGGGGCCGCGGCCATGGTACCCGGCCACGAGGAGACTCTGGCGGGGTGCGACCGCGCCGACTCGCTAGTCGTCAACCCCCACAAGTGGCTGTTCATCCCCTTCGACCTGAGCGCCCTCTACTGCCGCCGCATGGACCGGCTGGAGGAAGCCTTCTCCCTGACCCCCGACTACCTGCAGAGCCGCGAGCCCGGGGCGGCGCGCAACCTCATGGACACCGGGGTGCAGCTCGGGCGCCGGTTCCGCGCCCTGAAGCTGTGGATGGTGCTGCGCTACTTCGGGGCCGACGGCATCCGCCGCCGCCTCGCCGAGCACATGCGGCTCGCCCGGCTCTTCGCGGCCTGGGTCGACGCCGACGGCCGCTTCGAGCGGCTCGCCCCCGCCCCGTTCTCGGTGGTGTGCTTCCGCGCCAACCCGGCCGAGCCCGCCGGCGATCTCGACGACCTGAACGCCCGGCTCCTCGACGCCGTCAACGCCACCGGCGAGGTGTTCCTGTCGCACACGCGGCTCGACGGCCGCTTCGCCCTGCGGCTGGCCGTCGGGCACATCCGCACCGAGGAGCGCCACGTCCGCCGGGCGTGGGATCTCTTGCAGGAGCACCTCGACCGGCTTCATCAGGGGCCGCGGCCGGCCTGACGGATCGCCCGGCACTCCTCCCCGACAAGCCGGCCTCACGGTCATGGCCGACACCCGCCGCCGCGACGACCGCCCTCGCAGGCGAGACGCCGGCCAGGAGTCCGTGCCGTAGAACGGAGCGGACTCCTGCAGGGTTGGTTGGGGTACCCAGCGGAGCCGAAGGCGACGATGGGCGGGCCCACGCGACGCCCCGGCGACGCTCGCGCCGGCGGAACAACGACACCTGGCGCTCGCCAACCTCCGAACCTCGAGCGCCACGGTGGCGAGTCGATTCACGCCGGGGGCGCGGCCAGGCGCCACCGCTCGACCCACGCCTCATCCACCCGCTCCACCGCCACCAGCCCGTTCACGGGGAACGGCGACAGTTCATCGTCCTCGCCCAGCAGCCGGCGCAGCAGCCGGTCGACGTGCGGCATGTGGCCCACCAGCATCACGTCGTGCGTCTCGACCTCGAGCAGGTCGGCGAGCCGCGGAGGGTCGCCAGGCTGCGCCCATCGGGTGGCCGTGAACTCGGCCAGCGGGTTGCAGGCGCGCCAGTACGCCTCGGCCGTCTGGCGAGCCCGCAGCTTGCCGCTGTGCCAGATGGCCGCGGGACGCACCCCCCGCGCCGCCGCCTGCGCGGCCAGCGCGTCGGCCTGCCCGCGCCCGCGCGACGACAGGGGCCGCTGGGGGTCGACCTCGGGCCCGAGGGCGTCGCCGTGGTGGGCGAGGTAGAAGAACATCGGCCGGCGGTCAGAGAATGGCGCGGCCGCCGCGCAGGGTCAACCCCCACGGCGTGGCGGGGGCAACCCTGGAACCGTGGCGAGGGCGACAGCCAGGTCTTGTCGGCCGCGCCGGCGCGGCACGGCGCGACGGAGCGGCCGGGAACCGTGGCGAGGGGACCGGAGCTCCAGCCGCGCGGAACCGTCGAAGCGGACGGTCACCGAGCTGCGAGGGGGAGCGCTCCCCGGGTTCGCCGCGGCTCCGCCGTACGGCCCGCCGCCGCCGCGGAGTCGGCACCACCATCCGCGATATGATCGCCCGCCATGGACCTGTTCAGCTCAGTAGACCCGGTCGCGGCCATCTCCCTCGGCGCCCTCGCGGTGGCCATCGTCGTCAGCTGCACCATCCGGCTGCACGTCGGCTTCCTGGCCATCTCGCTCGCCTGGCTCGTCGGCGTCTACGCCGCCGGGATGAGCGCGCGCGAGGTGATGGCGGGCTTCCCGGCCCGGCTCTTCCTGACCCTGGCCGGCGTCACCCTGCTGTTCTCGATGGCCCAGCTCAACGGCACCCTCGACCGGATCGCCCACCGCGCCGTCAGCTACGCCCGCGGCAACGTCGGCGTCATGCCGATGATGTTCTTCCTCCTCGCGTTCCTCCTCGCGTCGATCGGGCCCGGCAACATCGCCTCGACCGCCATCATCGCCCCCATGTCGATGGCGGTGGCGGGACAGGTGGGAGTGCCCGCGTTCCTGATGGCGATCATGACGGGCATGGGCGCCAACGCGGGGTCGCTCTCGCCCATCGCGCCGACCGGCGTCATCGTGAACGGCGTGATGGAGCAGTTCGGGATGGGCGGGTACGAGGTCTACAACTACCTGAACAACATGATGGCGCACACCGTCGTGGTGTTCACCGCGTACTTCGCCTTCGGCGGCCTGAAGCTGCTCGGCCGCTACCACGAGGGGGCGGTGGACGTGCCGTCGAGCGACGGGACCGACGGGGTGGACGACGCCGCCGCGGTCACCTTCTCACGGACGCATCTCGTCACCCTGGCCGTGATCGCGGCGCTCATCGTCAGCGTCATCTTCCTCGACGTCGACGTCGGGCTCGGGGCGTTCGCGGGGGCGGTGCTGCTGAGCCTGCTCAAGGCCGGCGACGAGCTCGAGGCGGTGAAGATCATGCCGTGGCGGGTCATCATGATGGTGTGCGGGGTCACCGTGCTCATCGAGGTGCTCGGCCAGACCGGCGGCCTGGACCTCTTCACCGACCTCATCGAGCGCCCCGCGGCCATCGCCCCCACGTTCATCATGGCCGCGTCGACGGGGTTCATCTCGATCTACAGCAGCACCTCGGGGGTCGTGCTGCCCGCGTTCCTGCCCACCGTGGCCGAGCTCGGGCAGCGGCTGTCGGTGGAGCCCATCGCCCTCGCCTCGGCGATGAACGTGGGCGGGCACCTCGTCGACGTCTCGCCGCTGTCGACCCTCGGCGCCCTGTGCATGGCCGCCGCGCATCCCAGCGTGGACACCCGCGACCTGTTCAACAAGCTGATGGCGTGGGGCCTGTCGATGACCGTGGTGGGGGGGCTGGTGTCGTGGCTGCTGTTCAGCGTGCTGGGCATCGGGGTGTAGGAGCGCGCGGTGAAAGGTACCGCTGTCGTCGACGCTGCAACGCGTCCGTCGGCGGCGCGAGGGCGACCGTCTGCGCGCACGCGCGGCGCGGGCACCCGTGACAGGAAGCCCCGCTGCAGGGCGACCGGCAAGGCATCCTGGGCCTCGGCGCCCGCAGGCGCCCTTCGGGGCGCAGTGCAACGCCGGACTCCGCGACGGGGCACCAGTTCCGGATCGCAGCGAGCGGCCCGGCGGTCATCGCCGCCGGTGAACGTGGAGGCATCTGATGAAGACACACCTGACGCACGCAGCTCTGGTCGGCCTGCTGCTGATTCCCGGCGTCCGCGACGCCGCCGCGCAGGTCATGCAATGGCAGGTCGACGGCGAGACGCGCCAGGCCATCGTCCACGCCCCCGCGTCACCGGCGGCGGAAGGGTCTCCGCTGATCCTGTCGTTCCACGGGTTCGGCGACAACGCGCAGAACTTCCAGTACACGAACCTGCACGTGGCGTGGCCCGACGCCGTCGTCGTGTACTTCCAGGGACTCCCGACGCGCCGCGGGCTCCCCGGCTGGCGGGTGGAGCCCGGCGGCAACCGCGACCTCGCGCTCGTCGACGCGGCCCTGGCGTCGCTGCGCGAGGCGTACGCCATCGACGACGACCGCATCTACGCGACGGGCTACTCGAACGGCGGGATGTTCGCCTACCTCCTGTGGGCGGAGCGTCCCGGCGTGTTCGCCGCCTACGCCCCGGTCGCGGCCCGGCTCCGCCCCTCGGTGCGGCCCGCCGTGCCCCGGCCCGTCTTCCACGTGGCCGGAGAGAGCGACCGGGTGGTCCGCTTCTCCGATCAGGAAGCCGCGATAGCCGTGGCCATCGACGTGAACGGGGTCGACGCGGCGACCGGCTGCGGCGCCGGCTGCACGGTGTACGGAGCCGGCACGGCGGCGCCGGTCATGACCTGGATCCATCCCGGCGCCCACGTGTATCCGCGCGGGACCAGCGAGCGGATCGTCTCGTTCTTCCGCGAGCACTCGCGCGCGCGCTGATCGGCGAGCTCGACGGCGGCATGACGCGGCCCATCGCTCCGCCGATGCGCTCGCCGCGGGTGGCCGAGAGACGTGAGGGCCAGCGGAACGTGCCTGCGGTCGAGACGACCGTCGATGCCCTGCGGGGGCCGGCCGGCGGGACGTGCCTGCGGTCGAGACGACCATCGATGCCCTGGACCGAGGGGGCGGCCGGCGGGACGTGCCTGGGTCGAGACGACCATTGATGCCCTGGACGGGGGGGGAAAGCAGGCCGAGTGAAGGTGCCGACGGGCCATCAGCGCCAATTCCCTCATCACCGCCCCGCGCCGCTCGGTGACGCCCGAGACCCGGCCCCGCCCATGATCCGCGAGCCGATCGCCGGCCCGCGCGCCTGGACCCGGAGCACGATTCGCGAGAGCGACTGGCGGATCGCGCTGCCGTCGAGCTGCCTCGACGAGATCGAGCGGCTCGCGCGCGCGCTCGAGCGCGACCCCGTGCCTACCTGCCTGCTCGACCCCGCGGACTACGAGCTCCACGCCTGCCGCGGCCTGCTGGACGAGGTGCGACGGCGGCTGGACGAGGGCCCCGGCGTTGCGGTGGTGGACCGGATCCCCATCGAGAGGCTCGCCGGCCGCCCCCGGATCGAGGCCGTGTTCTGGCTGCTCGCGGCGATGGTCGGCCGCCCCGTGGTCCAGACCCGCGACGGCGAGATCCTGGTGGAGGTCACCGACACCGGCGTGAGGAAGCGCATCGGGGTGCGCGGTTACCGCACCAGTGTCGCGCAGCCCCCGCACGTCGACAACTCGTTCAACCACGCGCCGCCCGACCACGTGAGCCTGCTCTGCCTCCGCGCCGCCCGGGAGGGCGGGGCGAGCCGCTTCGTGAGCTTCTGCTCGGTCCACAACGCTCTTCTCGCCGAGCATCCGCGGCTGCTCGAGCGACTCTATCTCCCCTTCCATCAGGACCGGCAGGGCGACTTCTGGCCGGACGAGCCGCAGACGGTGTTCTTCCCCGTCTTCGAGCTGCGGCCCGACCTGCGCTGCCGCTATACCCACTTCACCATCCCCGCCGGCTACGAGACCGCGGGAGTCGAGATGGACGAGGTGACGCGGGCCGCGTTCGAGATGATGACCCGCGTGGTGCAGGACCCGGAGCTGTGCTGCGAGTTCACCCTCAGGCCGGGCGAGCTGCAGTTCGTCAACAACCGCTGGTGCGGCCACGGGCGCACCGCCTACGTCGACGACCCGGCGCGAAAGCGCCTCATGCTGCGGCTCTGGCACCGCGACGGCGGGTCGCGCCGCTATCGCGGTTGAGCAACCCGACGCTGAAGCTCCTGGACGCACCCCGCAATGAAGCGCACCAGCGCAGACGCCTCATGCTGCTGCTCTGGCACCGCGACGACGGGTCGCGCCGCTATCGCGGTTGAGCACCCGCCGCGGCAACTCCTGGATGCCACCTGCTCATGAAGCGCACCGCTCTGATTGCCGGCGCCGGCATCGGCGGACTCTCGGCCGCGATCGCCCTGCGGCAGGCCGGCTGGCACGTTCGGCTGTTCGAGCGCGCGGCAGCGGCGCGGGAGCTCGGCTTCGGGCTCGGTGTCGCGCCGAACGCAATCGCCGCGCTCCGGCGGCTGGGCGTCGCGGACGTCGTGCTGGCCCGCGGCTTCGCCCCGACGCGGGGCGAGCTTCGCCGCATGGACGGCACGGTTCTGAAGCGCCTCGAGCTGCCGGCGGCCGACGAGGTGCTCGGCGGTCCGATGGTCGTGGCGTTGCGACCCGCGCTGCACGGTGCGCTGCTCGAGGCCACCGGCCTGGCCGCGATCACGTTCCGGAGCGAAGTCACCGGATTCACGGCGGACGGCGACCGGGTCGCAGTCCGGACCGCATCCGGCCACACGGCCGAAGGCGACCTCCTGATCGGGGCGGACGGCGTGGGGTCCGTCATTCGCCGCGCCCTCCATCCGTCGGAGCCGCCTCCCCGGCCGTGCGGGATCATTGCGGTGCGGGGGGCGTCCACCGCCGCGCATCATCTCGGCGACTTGTCGGGCGTGATGTACCTCGGCCCGGGCCTCGAGTCGGTCCTCGTCCGGGCCGGCGACACCGGGGTCTACTGGTTCCTGTCGCTCGCCCGCGAGCTCGTCCCGTCCGACACCCGCGACCCCGCCGCCATCCTGGCGCACATGTCACCGCGCCTCGATGCGACCTTCCGCGCCGTCACGTCCAACACGGAAGAGCTGCGCTGCGACGAGCTGGTCGACCGCGACCCGCTGCCGCGCTGGGGCGACGGCGTCGTGACGCTGCTCGGGGACGCCGCGCACCCCCTGCTGCCGCACACCGGACAGGGCGCGGCCCAGGCCATCGTCGACGCCGTCGCCCTCGGTCGGCTCCTCGGTGACGGCGGGAACCTCGTGGAGGCCTTGCAGACGTACGAACGCGAGCGGCGCCCCAAGACGGCCGCCCTCGTGGCCCAGGGGCGCCGGACGGCGCGAGTCATGCGGACCACCAACCCCATCGCCTGCCGCCTCCGCGAAGTCGCGATACGCCTGGCTCCTGTCGAGCTGACCGTGAAGCTGTACGCGAGGCTCAACCGGCGTGCGGGCACGGACGTCACGCGCCCCGCGTAACGGCGCGGCGTCACACTGACGTAACGTTCCATTCCCGAGCGTCCGGCGCCGGTGGGTTGCCGTCGCTCCGGGGCGGTCCGTGAGTCTACCCCGCAGGGCTTTGGCGGCGTCCTGCGCCACGTCGCTGGAACTGAGGACTCCCCAGGATGACCCAAGCCCAAGGACCTCAACGGCCGCGGAGGAGGCGGCGCATGGCGTCCACGCGCCCACCGAAGACGTACTCGCCAAGCGCCCGAACTGGCAGGCGTAGCGAGGGGTCTCTGCGCTCATCCCCGCCGGTGGACAGCTCGGCGGGGGCGGCGACCTCGCGACTCTGACGGTCGTGCCCCTGCTGGAGTTCCTCGATGCGCGCGTCCCGAGAGGCCTGTTCCGGCTGGGGCACGGTCGAACTGTCGTTCTTGGGAGCCACATTTCAGGTATCGACACACGCGCCCTCAACCTACACGGCCATCCCGCCGCCGCGGGTGGGGTCCAGCCTGCCGCCGCGGCCGCGGCGGCGAGGTGCCGGTGGTAGCGTGGCGAGGACCGGCGGCGGGGTCTGCCGCCCCCGGAACAAGCTGCACACCAACGCTGGTGTGGCTGCCCTCCCCCGGCTGGAACCAAGTGTCCTCTTCTTGGGCGTGGGGGCTCGAGCGCTCGAGCCCCACGCCATCAACGGCGTCGAGGTCCCCGGGAACAACTTGCCGAGATCGCCCAAGGCCCGACGTTTTGCTGATTTGTAGCCACAGAGGCTACAATCAGGTTCATGGTGACCGTGGGGATTCGAGATTTGAAGAACCGCCTGAGTGAGCATCTTCGGATGATCCGCGATGGCGAGGAGATTCTGGTCACGGACCGGGGCAAGGTCGTGGCCGAGTTGCGTCAGCCCGCCAACCTGCCCGCCGCCAGTGCCCATCCCGCACTGGCGCGGCACGCTCGTGCCGGACGGGCGCGCATCGGCGCGCCGAACCGGCCGGGGCTGTATCCCACCATGAAGCCGCTTCTGCCTCCAGGCACGGGCGGGCGGCTGCTCGATGAAGAACGGAGCGGACGGTGAATCTGTACGCCGAGTCCAGCGCCGTCCTGGCGTGGCTGCTCGGCGAGGATCGCGGACGAGAGGTCGAGCAAGAGCTCGCAGCCGCGGATCTCGTTCTCACCTCCGACCTGACGCTGATCGAATGTGATCGCGTCCTCGCTCGCGCCGCGGCGCTGGGGGAACGGCATGCGGCCGAGATCGACACGCGACGGGCGCTCGTCTCTACCACGTCGGAGCACTGGGTCGTGCTCTCCATCGACAGCGAGGTCGTGGCCCGGTCACGACTGGCGTTCCCTCGCGAACCGGTACGAACGCTCGACGCCGTTCACCTGTCCACGGTGTTGCTGGCTCGCCGCCTGGTGACAGAGGTGGGCCTGCTGTCTCTGGACGCGCGCGTCCGCGAGAACGCCATCGCACTCGGCTTCCAGGTGGCGCCGGCCGCCTGATCGGCGGTCGACACGCCGAGCTCGACGCGGGGGACGCGATGTGCAAGCTGCTCCCGGAACCTGTCTTGCGGGCCAGCCTCGAGCTGCTCGACCGCTCCTCCTCACGCGCCGGGACATGGTGGGGCGGAGCGGGGCACCGTGTGCCGGCGTGAGCTGATCAGCGATAGCCGGTAAAGCGCGGAAGCCGCCGCTCGGAACGGCGCTCGTTGACCATCATTCCAGTCGCAACGACATTACCAGCGCCAGCCTGCGTGCGCGTTGCGGATTGATGCTCGTGCCGAACGCGGCGATGTCGAGGTGCCACCCCGGCTTCAGCTCGAACCCCAGCCCTCCCGTCGGGCGCCAGCGGTCGCCCTTGAACACCCCGCCGTAGCGCAGCTCCGCCCACGGGAGCCGGTACTCCATGCCCGCGTGCAGCGAGTGGCCGACGAACCCGCGGGAGTAGTTCGCGAGCACGCCCCAGCTCGACTTGTGGTACCCGGCCGATGCCGTGTACCGCCGCGGCGTCGAGACCCGCCGGCGCGAGTCGAGCGTTACGCTCGGCGCCCGATGCTGTGCGGGTTGTAGATGTCCAGGTCGCCCAGGACCTGGAACAGGCGGAACGGCAGCACGTACGAACGGTACGACCTTCGGCTGGCCACCATGCCCGACGCGATGCTCGTCACGGGCCGCGCGCCGCCCAAAGCGATGCGCCGGGCGTCGAAGGTCCAGTGTTGCGCCGCAGCCGGCTCGGGCACAGCGACCATCAACGCAGTCATGAGAAGAAACACCGGCGCCAGTGTGTTCCGTGCCGTCCGCATGACCTTCGCTGCTTGCATGATCCGCACTGACCTTCCTCCGCCGCGTCTCCCCCAGCCCCGCGCTACTCGCGGGCTACTTCAACGAGGGAGGTGACGGACGCGGCGCGGTGACGTGCGAGCCAAGCCACCGCATCCCAGTGTCCTGGCCGCCGCCGGGCAGGCGTCGGCCATCGCGCCGAGCTTTCTCCATCCACCCGCCCGTATCGCCACCCTGCGCGGGGACGCGGCGACGGTTCCCGCCCGCCCGCCATCAACTTGTTCGACCGCGAGCCCGTCGCCACGTACGCCGCGACAAGGGCAAACCGCAGCTCCAGTAGATGCACCAGCCGCACTGGCGTCACTCCTGACGTCAGGACCGGATCCCTCCGGCCGCATCTGTCTCCCGTCGAGTAGTTCCAGGTGCTCGGCGATGAGGGCCTGCAGGTCGTCTTCCTTCGCGAAGGGTTCCCCTTCAAGCGGTTCAAGCCGTCCCTGCTGATCTCGCGCTTGATTCTCAAGCCGAAACACTACGATTCCTGCGTGCTCGGGGGGTGGATAGTGCGGATGTCCGCGAAGTCCATGTCGAGCGTGACGACGGCCCGGCGTTCGCGAATGCAGACTGACGCGATGTCAGCGTCTCTTGCACCGGCAAGTTCTTCGTCGAGGACGGTCTGGGCATCATGTCCGCTTCGGCGGAACAGCTCGGCCAGTTCGAGCGGCAGATTCTCGTCCAGCTTAATCGCAAGCCGCACTCCTAGTGGTGCGTCACGTCCCAATCTTCGGATACGGATATGGGTTTGGGGTCCGCAATCGTTGACGAATCACCGCCCACGAACCCGAACATTCAGTCATGACGCAGCACTAGCCGGATATCGAGATCACACGCTCCTTCGCCAGTTCCGCGGCGTAGCAGACCGCAGCCCGGATGGACTCCCGCGTCAGCGACGGGTAGCTTCTGGTGATCTCGTCCGGACCCAGACCGGACGCGAGGTTGTCGAGAACCGTGGTCACCATGACCCGGGTACCCGTAATGCAGGCCCTGCCGTGACAGATTCCGGGATCGACGGTGATGTGGTTTCTCCAGTTCATGGCGTGTTCCCGGACTGCGGCCCGTGGTATCTGATCGAGCCGGCGGTCCACAGACGTTCGAGTCAGCCATCCTCCGGTCGGGTCAGGCGATGCGCGATATCCGCGAACACCCGATCCTGCGGAATCGTCCGTCCCGCCTGGATGTCGGTCTCGCCCTGCACCGTGAGCGCCAACATGAGCAATGCGCTTCGCTGGCGCTCGTGCGCAGCACGGTCCTGCACGTCCGCGCTCGCCGAGCTCCGTTGCGCCGGGATGAACTCGTGTTCCGAGGCCCTCATCTTGGCGAGCATCCGTGCCGCCTTGGCCTTGAGTTCGTTCAGATTGACGTCTGCGGTCGGCATGGTCAGTCGTCACCTCAGGAACAAGCGGACTCCAATGCCGATCCAAGCGCATGCCGCGAGTTCGGGGCGCGCCTGCCGCTCCCGGCAAGTCACAGCCCGGCCCCGGACCGCACGACGCGGCCGGCGTCGAGCACGACCACCCAGTCGGCGAGGGCGCGGACCTCGGCCTCGGCGTGGGACACGTAGAGCATCGGTGTCGAAAGCTCGTCGCGGATGCGCTCCAGGTAGGGCAGGATGCGCGAGCGCAGGGTGGCGTCGAGGGCGGCGAGGGGCTCGTCGAGCAGCAGCAGGGCCGGCGACGCGGCGAGGGCGCGGGCGAGGGCGACGCGCTGGCGCTCGCCGCCGGACAGGCCGGCGACGGCGCGGTCGAGCAGGGGGTCGAGCTCGAGGAGGGCGATGACGTGCTCGAACCCGCCGCCCGGCCCCGCCCCCGCGCCGTAGAGGATGTTGCGGCGCACGTTCATGTGGGGAAAGAGGGCGAGGTCCTGGGGCACGTAGCCGATGCGCCGCCGGTGGCAGGGCACGTCCACCCCGGCCTCGGCGTCGAAGAGGGTGCGCTCTCCGATACGGATGACCCCGCGCCGCGGCCGGCGCAGCCCCGCGATCGACTCGAGCACCGTCGTCTTGCCGGCCCCCGACGGGCCGAACAGGGCGACGACCCGCGCGTCGATGCGCTCGCGCATCTCCAGCACGAAGCCGCCTTGGTGCAGGGCTAAGTCGAGGGTGATGACGCCGGCCGCACCGGCGCCGCGCGGCCCGCCGGAC
>JAJEEA010000541.1 GCA_022821235.1 Vicinamibacteria bacterium | reverse complement strand
TGAGTGAGCGATCCCGTTGAGCTGATCCCGCTGCTCGTCGGTGAGTGTGAGCGGCGCGAGTTTGGGTCCGCGTGCCATGGCAGCCTCCTTTGCATGAAGCCTGCCAAGTATGCCATGAATTTAAGGGACGAAACACTAGGGGGCTGCGCCGTGGCGCGGCGCGGACTCGTTGGGGGCGGTTTGGGCGCCGGGAGCCTGCGCCGTAGAACGGCGCGGGCTCCTGGAGGGTTGGTTGGGCGCCGGGCGGGGCCGCGGGCGACGATTGGCGGGCCAGGCGATGGGGTCGCGCGCGAGCGCGTCGGCAGGCAGGACTGGCCGGGCGGTGAGCGGGGCCGCGAGGCGCCGTCCAGCGGACCGGCAGATGGGCAGATCGTGGGGCGGGAACCGGGGCGTGGTGCTGCGCCGTCGCGGGCGCGGCGGGGCGGGCCGAAGGCGGTGGAGTCGCGACTGTCCGAAGCGGTCGGAGGGACTGGGCGGGGCACTCGGGCGCCGCGGGTCCGGAGGACGCCGGAGCAGTCGCTGGCGGTCGTGCGGCAGCAGTTGCAGGCCTACGCCGATCGGCGGGTCTTCAGCGGGTTCAGCGAGGGCCGGCCGGTGGCGGGACGGCACCGGTTCCGCTTCTCCTGGCTGGGGGCGGAGCCGCTCACGCTCGACTACACGCCGGCGAGCGGGACCTTCGTCTTCCGGGCGCTGCTGCCCGACGTCGCGGCCGGATCGGCCCTGTACTCCGATCTCGAAGCGTTCGTGGCGGGGCGGGCGTCGACCCGCCTGCCCCGGCACCGGCGGGTCGACCGGCGCCGCGCCCGCGTCCGCTGCTTCGCCGCGAGGGGCGCCGTGTCCGTCGAGCTCGTCGCGACGCGGAACTTCCACGACTATGGGGTGAATCGGGTCGTCAACCTCGTCCACGAGATCTTCCTGTATCTCCAGGAGTACCGGCCCGAGTACCTCTGGGCGAGCTTCGCGGCGCCCGAGGAGTGAACGGAAGGCCCGGCGGCCTTGGGCACGAGGAAGCGCGCCGCCCCGGACCGTGCGGGTCGAGCGAAGGCACAGCGGGCGAACTTTGCGGCGCCCGAGGAGTGAGCGGAAGGCCCGGCGGCCCCGGGGCACGAGGGGGGCACCGCCCCGGATCTCGCGTGTCGACCGAAGGCACGACGAAGGCGCGGAGTCGCCGGCGTCGCCGGCGGGCGGCGAACGACAGGCGGAGAAATCAGCCATGACCCGATCCACACGTCCCGGCCGGCTCGCGGCCGCCGTTTCCTCGGTCTTCGCCGCGTCCGTGATCGCCGCGGCCCTCGCCGCGTCCGCGCCGCCGCTCCACCCGCCCGAACCCCAACGGCAGACCGAGGGGCAGGTGCTGGAGAACCCCGTGCCCGCGACCGCCGACTCCGTCGCCACCGGCCGGCAGTGGTACGTGTTCATGTGCCGCGAGTGCCACGGCAACACCGGCCTCGGCGACGGCGACATGGCCCACGCGGGGGGCGACATCCCGGACTTCACCGACGACGTGTGGCTGCACGGCTCGCGCGACGGGGATCTCTTCCGCGTCATCAAGGAAGGAGTGACGGCCGACATGCAGCCCTATGCGGACCGGCTCGACGACGAGGACATCTGGCACGTCGTCAACTACCTGAGGACGCTCGCCGACCGCCGTTGAGGCGGTGGCGCGGTCCGGCCGCCGGGGCGAGCCCGGCCGGCCGCCCGAAACGATGCCCAGCCCGATCGTCTACCGCCCCATGGAGCCGGCCGACGCCGAGGCGGTGTCGCGGCTGATCGCCGAGTCGTTCAGCGAGTTCATCGGGCCGGAGTACACCGAGGAGGGCCGGGCCGAGTTCCTGCGCCACGTGGAGCCGGCGGCCCTCGTCGAGCGGATGCGGTCCAACCACCTGCTGCTGGTGGCGATGGCGGGCGAGGAGCTCGCGGGCGTCATCGATCTGCGCGACAACGACCACGTGTCGCTGCTGTTCGTCGACACCCGTCATCAGCGGCACGGGGTCGCGCGCGAGCTGCTCGCGCGCGCGCTGTCCATTGCCCGTCCCGCCAAGCCCGGCCTCGACCGGGTCACCGTCAACTCTTCCCGTTTCGGCGTCCCCGCCTACGAGCGCCTCGGGTTCCGCCAGACCGGGCCCGAGCGGACCGTCAACGGCATCGTCTTCATCCCCATGGCCCACCGGCTCGAGACCGAGGAGTCCTGAGGCGGCGGGGACAAGTCGTCTCCGCGTCTCGACAAGGGGATCGGACGCAACGAGCCTGCCAGCTCGTCGGCCGCCGTTCCCGTGCGTGCCCGGCGTGGCCTTCAGGGGACCCGCGGGTCGGGCTCACCGGTCCCCGCCGGCTCGCGGCCGGGCATGGTCCAGGGCGATCCGGCGGGGGGAACCGACTCCACCCCGAGCCCGTACCGGAACACGAGCCGGCCGCCGTGCAGGGCGGTCGCGGCCAGGAGGACGAGTCCGACGAGGGAGAGGGCGCAGGACGCCGCAATGGCCCACCGGGCCGTCGTGCGCCAGATGTAGGACATTGCGAGGCGCAGCGAGGCGAAGAAGACGAAGAACCACGTCGCGCGGTCGGCCCACGCGAAGTGGGCGGTGACGGCGAGACCGGCCTCGGGGGTGACCCGGACCGCCGCGGCCGCGCTCAGCCCGCTGAAGTACGCCGCCATCGCGGTGAACGCCCCCGCGCAGTAGAGCCAGGTGGCGGCGTCGCGTATGGCCGGCCGGGCCGGCCGGAGCAGGCTCAGCAGGTCGGCGGCGGCGGCCGCGGCGAGGAGCGCGATCGGAAAGTGGACGAGGAACGGGTGCGGGTTGGGCGCCCAGTCCGGCATGGGGCTCGGGGGTGGCGACGGCGCCCCATGATACACCGCCGTCCGCCGCCGGCCGGTCGAGCGCATCGGTGCCGGGGACGCTCTCCGGCCGGCTCCGGCCGGCCCGCCGGTCCCCGCGTCGTGGTAGACTCTGCGCTACTGCCTACTGGTGCATTCACGGAGTCTCGCCGATGTCCGGCCATTCCAAGTGGCACTCGATCAAGCACAAGAAGGGCGCGGCCGACGCGAAGCGCGGCAAGCTGTTCACCCGCATCATCAAGGAGCTGACCGTCGCCGCGCGTGACGGCGGCGGCGACCCCGACAGCAACCCGCGCCTGCGGACGGTCATCGCCGACGCCAAGGCCGCCAACATGCCCGCCGACAACATCAAGCGGGCCATCCGGCGGGGGACCGGCGAGGAGCCGGGCGTCCACTACGAGGAAGTGACCTACGAGGGCTACGGCCCGGGCGGCGTGGCCCTGATGGTCGAGGTGTTGACCGACAACAAGAACCGGGCCGTCGGCGAGGTCCGCCACCTGCTGACCAAGCACGGCGGCAATCTCGGTTCGACCAACAGCGTGGCCTGGCTCTTCGACAAGCGGGGGTACGTGCTGGTGGACCGGGAGGCGGTCGACGAAGAGACGCTGATGACCGCGGCCCTCGACGCCGGCGCCGACGATCTGCGGGACGACGGCAGCCACTGGGAGATCATCAGCGCGCCGGAGTCGTTCGACGCGGTCGCCGCCGCGGTCCGGGCCCTCGGGGTCGAGCCGGCGTCGGCGCAGGTGGCGATGCTGCCGCAGAACTCGGTGGTCCTCGAGGGGAAGCCGGCCCAGCAGATGATGAAGCTGATGGGCGCGCTCGAGGATCTCGACGACACCCGCCACGTCTGGTCGAACTTCGACGTCAGCGAGAAGGAGATCGAGGCCTCATTGGCGTGAGGATCTTCGGGATAGACCCCGGCTCCGAGCGCACCGGATACGGCTGCATCGACTCCGACGGCAGTCGGTGCGGGCTGGTGGCGTGCGGAGCGATCGCGGTGCCCTCCGGTTGCCCGTTTCCCGACAGGCTCGCCCGCATCTTCGATGCGCTGGCCGCGATGCTGGCCGAGCACCGGCCGGCCTGCGTCGCCGTCGAGGAGGTGTTCCACGGGCGCAACGCGCGCAGCGCGTTGAAGCTCGGCCAGGTCCGGGGGGTCGCCCTGCTCGCCGCCGCCCGGGCCGGGCTGCCGGTGGCCGAGTACGCGGCGGCGTCGGTCAAGCAGGCGGTGGTCGGCTACGGGCGCGCCGAGAAGAGGCAGGTGCAGCGGATGGTGGGGCTGCTGCTCGGCCTGGACGAGCCTCCTTCGCCGCACGACGCGGCGGACGCGCTCGCCGTCGCCGTCTGTCACGCCTATGCCGGCGCGCCGGTCGCCTCCGCCGCATCGGCGGGCGGCGCCAACGCCGGGGTGACGTCCTGGCGCCGGTTCCGGGTGCCGGGGTGACGGATGATTGCGCGGCTTCGCGGTCGGATCGCCGAAAAGCACCCCCATCGCGTGACCGTCGACGTGCACGGCGTCGGTTACGAGCTGCACATCCCCCTGTCGACCTACTACGGCCTGGGCGAGCCGGGGGCCGATGCGGTGTTCCAGGTCCATACCCACGTCCGCGAGGACACCCTGGCCCTGTTCGGCTTCGCGACCGCCCTCGAGCTGCGTATCTTCGAGCAGTTGATCGGCATCTCGGGCATCGGCCCGCGGCTGGCCCTGTCGGTGCTCTCGGGCATCGAGCCGGCCGAGCTGGTGCAGGCGGTGGGCCGCGGCGATGTGCGGCGGCTGACGGGCATTCCCGGCATCGGCAAGAAGACGGCGGAGCGCATGGGGCTGGAGCTGCGGGATCGGCTGCCGCCGGTCCTCGAGCCGGAGCGGGAGGCGGAGGCCGCCGGCGAACCGGGGGCGGCCCGCGGCGACCTGGTGTCGGCGCTGGTGAACCTGGGCTACGGCCGGCCGTCGGCGGAGCGGGCGGTGGACGCCGCCCTCGGCGCCGGGGACGGCTCGTTCGAGCCTGCCCTCAGGCGGGCCCTGAAGGAGATCGCGAGGTGACCGCCGAAGACGCTCCGCCGCGCGTGGTCAGCTCGGCCCGGCTGGGCGACGACGATCAGTTCGAGGCGGGCCTGCGCCCGCGCAGCCTCGACGCGTACATCGGCCAGGACCGCCTGCGCGAGAACCTCGGGATCGCCATCGCGGCGGCGCGGCAGCGCGGCGAAGCCCTCGACCACGTCCTGCTGTACGGCCCGCCGGGCCTCGGCAAGACGACGCTGGCCCTCGTCGTCGGCCACGAGCTGGGGGTGGCGGTGCGGACGACGGCGGGGCCGGTGCTCGAGAAGCCGGGCGACCTCGCCGGCATCCTGACCAACCTCGGGGAGCGCGAGGTGCTCTTCATCGACGAGATTCACAGGATGAGCCCCGTCGTCGAGGAGATCCTGTACCCGGCGATGGAGGACTACGAGCTCGACATCGTCATCGGCCAGGGCCCCGGCGCACGGTCCGTGAAGGTGCCGCTGAAGCCCTTCACGCTCATCGGGGCCACGACCCGCGCCGGGTTGCTGACGTCCCCGCTGCGGGCGCGGTTCGGCATCGTGCACCGCCTCGACTTCTACCGCGCCGAGGACCTGCAGGAGATCGTCCGGCGGTCGGCGGGCATCTTCGACGTGCCGATCGAGGACGCGGCGGCGGTCGAGATCGCCGGCCGGTCGCGCGGCACCCCGCGGGTCGCCAACCGGTTGCTGCGCCGCGTGCGCGACTTCGCCCAGGTGCGGGCGGACGGGCGGATCACCCGGGACGTGTCCCTCGCCGCGCTGAAGATGCTCGACGTCGACACCAACGGGTTCGACGAGGCGGACCGCCGGCTGCTGCACGCCATCATCGACAAGTTCGGCGGCGGTCCGGTGGGGCTCAACAGCATCGCGGCCGCGATCAGCGAGGAGAAAGAGGCCATCG
The DNA here is from genome assembly GCA_022821235.1 of Vicinamibacteria bacterium. GTDB lineage: Bacteria > Acidobacteriota > Vicinamibacteria > Vicinamibacterales > UBA8438 > JAJEEA01. The sequence continues at coordinate 3,915 of JAJEEA010000541.1, read as the reverse complement.
AGGACATCTACGAGCCCTTTCTGATCCAGATCGGGTTCCTCGACCGGACGCCGCGCGGGCGCGTGGCGACCGCCCGCGCCTACGACTACTTCGGGGTGCCGGCGCCGAGCCGCGGGGGGCGGCTGTGGTAGGCACGTCGACGGCGACCGCCCCCGCGCGTCGCCGGGAGCCCGGGGCCGGACCGCGCGCCGCCTCGCGGGAAGCGGAGCCCCTGCCGCGGGCTCCCGGACGGGACACCAGATGAGCAACGCCACCGCCAGCCGCCGGCCGGACGCCCTTCGGCCGGTCCGCATCGCCTCCCTCGGCACCTACGTGCCGCCCCGCGTCATGACCAACCAGGATCTGGAGAAGCTCGTCGACACCTCCGACGTCTGGATCCTGAAGCGGACCGGCATCCGCACCCGCCACATCGCCGACGCTGACGCCGCCACGTCCGATCTCGCGGTCGAGGCCGCCAACCGGGCCATCGACGGGGCGGGGCTGACGCCCCGGGACATCGGCTTCCTGGTGGTCGGCACCACCACCCCGGACATGTTCTTTCCGAGCACCGCGTGTCTCGTCCAGGACCGCATCGGCGCCGCCGGGGCCTGGGGCTTCGACCTCGGGGCGGCCTGCTCGGGCTTCACCTACGCGGTCACCACCGCGGTGCAGATGGTGGCCGGCGGCACCCACGACCACGCCCTCGCGATCGGGGCCGACGTCATGTCCCGCATCATCGACTACCAGGACCGCGCCACCTGCGTGCTCTTCGGCGACGGCGCGGGGGCGGTGGTGGTGTCGCCGGCGACGGACCCCGAGCTCCGGGTCATCGACTTCGCCCACGAGGTGGACGGCAGCGGGGCCCCGGCCCTGCGCATGCCGGCCGGGGGCAGCCGGATGCCGGCGACGCGGGAGACCGTCGAGCAGCGGTTGCACTTCGTCCATCAGGACGGCGCCGCCGTCTACAAGTTCGCGGTCCGCAAGACCCGCGACATCAGCCGGCGGGTGCTCGAGCGCAACGGGCTCGGGCCCGGCGACATAGACCTCTTCGTGTCCCATCAGGCCAACCGCCGCATCATCATGGCCGCGGCCGAGCAGCTCGGCCTGCCGGAGGAGAAGGTCATGATCAACATCGACCGGTACGGCAACACCACCGCCGGCACGATTCCCCTGGCCCTGGCCGACGCGTTGGCGGAGGGGCGCCTGAAGAAGGGCGACCTCGTGCTGCTCGCGTCGGTGGGCGCCGGGTTCACCGTCGGCGCGGTGCTGCTGCGCTGGGCCTGCTAGTGGACACGGGCTGCTCCGGGACAGTCCATCGGTTGCTTGCGACAGTCGGAGGTTCGCGCCTGTCTGCAGGATTGGTTGGGCGCCCGGCGGAGCCGAAGGCGACGATGGGCGGGCGAGCGAAACTTCCAATGCGACCGAAGGTCGCGCCGCCGCCATGCGCGTAGCCGACTTCGACTTCGACCTCCCCGCCGACCGGATAGCCCAGACTCCGGCTGCCGAGCGCCAGGCGGCCCGCCTGCTCGTCCTCGATCGCGCCACCGGCCGCCTCGAGCACCACACCGTCGGGGCGCTGCCCGCCCTGCTCGCGCCGGGCGACCTGCTCGTCGTCAACGACACCCGGGTGGTCCCGGCGCGGCTGCTGGGGCGGCGGGTGCCGAGCGGGGGGGCGGTGGAGTGCCTGCTCCTGGCCCCTCGCGGGGACGGGTGCTGGGACGCCCTCATGCATCCCGGGCAGCGGCTTCGCGCCGGCGCCCGCGTCGTCTTCGAGCGCGGCGGGCGCCGGCTGCGCGGGGAGGTGCTCGCCCGCCGGTTTCACGGCCGCCGCACCATCCGCCTGTGGACCGAGGACGGCGGCGCCGTCGACGAGGCGATCGACCGCGTGGGGCACGTGCCCCTGCCGCCGTACATCCGACGCGGCGACACCCCCCTCGACGCCGAGCGCTACCAGACGGTGTACGCGACGGAGCGCGGCTCGGTGGCGGCGCCGACGGCCGGCCTGCACCTGACCGCCGACCTCCTGGAGCAGCTTCGCCGGCGGGGGGTCGGGGTGGCCCGGGTGACCCTGCACGTCGGCTACGGCACGTTCGCCCCCATCCGGGTGGACGAGGTCGAGGCGCACCGGGTCGACCCCGAGCCCTACCGCGTCCCGCCGGAGACCGCGGCGGCGGTGCGCCGGGCCCTCTCGGACGGGCGGCGGGTGGTCGCGGTGGGGACCACGACGACCCGGACCCTCGAGACCGCGGCCCGGGCCGGGGGCGGAGAGCTGCGCGCCGGCGACGGCGTCAGCGATCTCTACCTGTATCCGGGCGTCGCGTTCCACGTCGTCGGGGGGCTGATGACCAACTTCCACCTGCCCCGCTCCTCGCTGCTGATGCTCGTCAGCGCGTTCGCGGGCCGGGAGCGGATCCGCGAGGCGTACGCCGAGGCGCTCCGCGCCGGCTACCGGTTCTACAGCTACGGCGACGCGATGCTCATCCTGTAGCCGGCCACGGCAGGGCCCCGCTGCCGCCCGGCCGGCGCCGTCCCCCCCGGAGGGGTCGGGTGCTCGCCGAAGCCGTCGGGCACGCCGGTGGGCTGATCCGGCGAAGGCCGGGGGGGCTCGGCGTTCGCGAGCTCCGCCCGCCGGCCGTCGCCGGGGTCGCCGGCAGCTCGGCGGCGGGCGCCCCTTCCACCGAGCCGGCACGGGAGTGCCGGTCCCGGCAACGCGCGGGCGGCGGGGCGCGGAGGGACGCGGCGGGCGCTCGCCAAGTCCTGATACAATGATGGAACCAGTTACGCCGGTGTAGCTCAGTTGGTTAGAGCACGCGGCTCATATCCGCGGCGTCCGGGGTTCAAGTCCCTGCACCGGCACCATCTCTTCTCCCGGCCCTTCGGTCAACGGTACAAGTGAGTCCGAATCTGACCGTTCCCAGGCTGGCTCCCGGGATCCGCCCGTGTCACTCGCCGACCGCGTAGCCGCGGCGGTCGAGGAGCGGGCGTTGATCCCGCGCGGGGAGCGGGTCGTGGCCGCGGTGTCGGGCGGCGGCGACTCGGTCGCGTTGCTGCATCTCCTCGCGGAGCTGGCCGGGCGCTCCCTCCTGACCCTGGCCGGCGTGGTCCACGTGAACCACCGGCTGCGCCGGCCGGCGTCGGACGAGGACGAGCGCTTCTGCCGGGACCTCGCGCGCCGGCTCGGCGTGCCCTGCCTGGTCGAGTCGGTGGCGGTGGCCGACGTGGCGCGGTCACGCCGCGTCTCGGTCGAGCTGGCCGGCCACCAGGTGCGCCACGCCTTCTTCGCGCGGGCGGCGGCCGAGCTGGGTGCCGGCCGGGTGGCGCTGGGGCACACCATCGACGATCAGGCCGAGACGGTGCTTCTCCGGCTGATCCGCGGGGCCGGGGCGGCCGGGCTCTCGGGGATGCGGCCGCGGGCCGGGATCCTCGTCCGGCCGTTGCTCGGGGTCGGCCGGGCCGAGTTGCGCCGCTATCTCGAGGACGGCGGCATCCCGTTCCGCGACGACGCGTCCAACGCCGACCTGCGCGTGCCGCGGAACCGGGTGCGGCACGAGCTGCTGCCGCAGCTTCGGACCTACTCGCCGCGCATCGTCGACGCGCTGGCGCGCCAGGCGGACATCGCGCGGGCCGACGAGGCCTGGTTGAGCCGCCGGGCAAACGAAGCGGCCGCCGATCTCGTCTCAAGAGAGAGGGGCCTCGTGGAGCTGGACGCGGCCGGACTCGCCGCGCTGCCCCCGGCCCTCGCCCGCCGCGTGGTCCGGGACGCCCTCGCCCGCATCGGGCCGGGGCGCCGCGAGATCGGGTTCGACGCCATCGAACGGGTACGCCGGATGGCGGGCGGTGGTCCCGCGCGGGCGGACGTGCCGGGTTGCCGGGTGGAGCGGGCGGCCGGCCGGTTGCGTCTCGTCCCCCGCCGCGGCCGGGCCGGCCCGGCGCCCC
>JAJEEA010000214.1 GCA_022821235.1 Vicinamibacteria bacterium | reverse complement strand
TCGCGCGCTATCCCCAGAGCGCCTCGCTGGCGATGCGGGCGCCCTCGGCGAGGGACTCGAACTTGGCCCAGACGATGCTCGGGTGCACCTCGGGCGTGGCGCTCGCGCTGGTGCCGAAGCCGCAATCGCCGCCGGCGATGACGTTCTCGCGCCCGACCAGGCCGGCGAAGCGGAGGATCCGCTCGGCGATCAGCTCGGGATGCTCGACGACGACCGAGGAGTGGGTGATGACGCCCGGGATCAGCAGCTTGCCGTCGGGCAGGCGCGTCTCCTTCCAGAGCTGCCATTCGTGCTCGTGGCGCGGGTTCGCGGCCTCGAAGGAATAGGCGCCGGCATCGATCCCCAGCACCAGGTCGAGCACCCAGCCGAGCTCCACCTCGTGCACCCGGGGCCCCATGTTGATGCCGTAGCAGGTGTGGTAGCGCACCCGGTCCTCGGGCACGCCCTCGAGCGCATGGTTGATCGCCTCGATCCGCGAGGCGACCCACTTGCGGTAATCGTCCATTTCGAGGCCGGGCGTCTTGACGTAGTGGGTCACCAGATGCGGGTCGTCGATCTGCAGCACGAAACCGGCGTCGACGATGGCGCGGTACTCCTCGTTCATCGCGTCGGCCACGGCGTAGAGGAAGTCGTCGTCGCTGGGGTAGTGCTCGTTCTTCTGGTTGCCCGCGACGTCGACCGGCGAGATCGCCGGAACGAACGCCTCGGCCGCGCCGTGGGCGTCGACGGCGGCGCGCAAATTGGCGAGGTCGCGGTCGAGCTGGGCGCGCCCCTTGTAGCGCACCGGCCCGACGCAGACCGTCTCCACCGCGGGCGCGAGCGAGCCCGAGCCGTGCGGCCGGGTCCCTTCGTAGAACTCGGGGAAGGCGAGCGCCTCGCGCGAGCCGCCCCACGGGATGCCGCGCGGTTTGGGGCGGGCCTCCAGCCCCTCCAGCCGCTCGTTGGCGTAAACCGCGAAGCCGCGCTTGGAGAACTCGCCGTCGTCGACCACGTCGATGCCGAGCGCGACCTGGCGGGCGACCACGCCGTCGACCGCCTCCTTCAGCGCCGCCTCGCGTGCCGCGCGGTCGAGCGCCACGCCGCGGTCCTCGGCGACGAGGGCATCGATCAGCGCCTTCGGCCTCGGCAGGCTGCCGACGTGGGTGGTCAGGATTCTGTCGCCGCTGTTCAACATCGCGCCCTCCTCCGCGGTCCGGCCCTCCCCTTGCCATCCCGGCGCCGGAATGTCCATGCTGCGCCGCCGCGAGGGAGGGCCGGAGCCGCCATGGACAACCCCTGGCCGCTGGCCTGCCGGCAATGGCAGGGCGCGCGCGCCTACCAGGAAGACTCGTTCGGGACGGCGGAGGTCGCGCCCGACGCGCTGCTCATGGTTCTCGCCGACGGGATGGGCGGCCATGCCGGCGGGGCGGAGGCGAGCCGCATCGCGGTCGATGCGCTCCTGCGGACGTTTCCGGAGGCGGGCGGCGCGATCGAGGCCCGGCTGCGGGCCGGACTGGACGCGGCGGTCGCCGAGCTGCGCGCCCGCGAGGCCCGGGACCGGCGGCTCCGGGGCATGGGCACGACCGTCGTCGCTGCGCTCCGCGACGGGCGCGGGGTGGACTGGCTGAGCGTGGGCGATTCGCCGATGTGGCTGTTCGCCGGGGGAGAACTCCTCCGGCTCAACGCGGACCATTCGATGGCGCCGTTCCTCGACGAGGCGGTCCGGGCGGGGGAGATGACGGCGGAAGCGGCCCGCGCCGACCGGAGGCGCCACATGCTGCGCTCGGCGGTGACCGCCGGCGGGCCGGAGCTCGTCGATACCGGCCACCGCTCCTGCCCGCTGCCGCCGGGCGAGTTCCTGCTGATCGCGAGCGACGGCATCGAGACCCTGCCCGAGGAGGAGATCGCGGGGCATCTCCGGGCTGCGGCGGGCGGGGTCGAGGAAGCGGCCGACGCCCTGATGTCCGCGCTCCGCGCCGCCGCCGGTCCCCACCAGGACAACGCCACTTTCGTGCTGCTCTCCGGATCGGAGCCCTGATACCCTGCGGCGCGACGGCAACCGGGACGGGAGCGGCGCCATGGGCCCCTATCACAGGATCGAGGACATTCCGAGCCACAGCATCGAGGTCGGCGAGCTGAAGGTGCTGTCGGGCAAGCACGGCATGGTGTTCTTCGGCACTCTCGCCGCCGGCACCGAGGTGCCGCGCCACTCCCACCCCAACGAGCAGATCACCATCGTGCATTCGGGCCGGATGCGCTACCGGATCGGCGACGGCGCGGTGACCGAGGTCGGCCCCGGCGAGGCGCTGGTGATCCCGGCCGATGTCGAGCACCAGTCCTGGTACGACGAGGAGTGCACGATCACCGAGTTCTTCTCCCCGCCCAGGCTCGACATGTTTCCGGCGGCGGCGTATCACCCCTACGCGATCGAGGAGTAGCGACGATGCCGAGATGGATCTGGACGTTCTTCCTGGGCGGCGCGCTCGGGACCGCCTTCGGCGTGGCCGTGGGCTTCTTCGTCTTCCCCTACGTGTTCCCGCCGCCGCCCGCGATGGAGACCCTGGCCCAGGGCGAGGCAACCAGGGTGGCCGCCAGGGGCACGTTCATCCACGCCGACAAGAACGACCCGATCCACTACGGCATGGGCAAGGTGACGGTCTACGACAACCTGGTCTTCCTCGAGCCCGACTTCGAGGTCGGGCCGGGCCCGGCGTTCCACGTCTACCTGGTGCCGCGCGAGAAGGTCCGCAGATCGTCCGATGTCGAGGGCACCATGTTCGTCGACCTCGGCAAGCTGCGCGCCTTCCAGGGCAGCCAGAAATATCCCATCCCCGCCGGCGTCGACCTGAAGAAGTTCCCGAGCGTGGTGATCTGGTGCGCCCAGTTCGACGTGCTGATCTCCCCGGCCGACCTGGCGTTCGAGTCCTGACCGGGTCCTAATGTTTCACGTGAAACAAAGGACAGCACTGTTGACCTATGTTTCACGTGAAACATTGTCCCGATATGAGACTATTTT
>JAJEEA010000528.1 GCA_022821235.1 Vicinamibacteria bacterium | reverse complement strand
CGGGTCCCGCCGAGGGCCGGGACCCTGCGAATCGCCGCGGTCGCCGTTCTTGCGCGCCATACTTCACGTATCGGCACATGCCCGCGGTACCTGCACACATTTTCGTGGATTTTCTCGTCACGACCCGCTAACCGAAGACGGTCGTTCGCCACAACCTGCAAGGGTATCTCGGCCGTCAGCACAAAGACCAGGTCGCCATCGACGTGGCCCTCGCGCTCATCCTCGCCAACAGCGAGAATTTTGCGCACCAGGACATCGGCCGCGCGCTGCTACAGGGCTTGGAGGTCGATGTCGGCGAGGCCCGCGCGCACTTCATCCGTGCGGCCCAGATCCCGTGCCGGGAGGTAGTCGGCGCGTTCGACCGGCTCACAGGCGCAGCGGGGCTTGCGACCCTCGTCGCGGTAGACCAGCTCGACGGATTGGTCGCGCTCGGACGCTCGTTGGCCAGCGCTGAAGAGCAGTTGCTGCTCGATCAGTTGGCGACTGGGCTCATGGACCTCGCCGAGGACGCACAACACTCGCTGATCATCGTCTCGTGCTTGACCGACAGTTGGACGCTGATCCGCGAGCAGGGCGTGTCGTCCGCCCACGATCGGTACCCGACGGTCGTCCGGCTTCGGCCTATCCCCTCGGCCGAGGTTGGAGAAGCGCTGATCGCCGCGTACCTCCGCGTGGCCTACACTCGCGCCGAGTTCACGCCCGAGTATCCGACTTGGCCCGTACCCTCGACCGCGTTCGCCGACGCCCCGCTGCTCTCCCCGCGCAGCCTGATCCACATCGTTCAGGAACACTGCGCGCATTGTCGGGAAAGCGGTCTTGTAACCGAGTTGGCGCAGCTACCGAACGAGCGCCAGGCAGAGCCGGTGCCGAACGAGCACCGGCGGGATGGCGACTCTTCGCCACCTCCTGTGCCGCCTGACCGCGATCTCGACCACCGGTTCAGTCGGTTCGTGCGAGAGGCAGACATCACCGCCGCGTTCGACGAGAATAGGGTAGACGATGGCCTGCCTCGGCTGCTGAGTGCCGGACTGACGGCGTGGGCGCAGGAAAACGCCGAGGCGGGTGACTTCTCGGTAGACCCGCCGCCGGGAAGAAGACCCTCACTCCATGCTCGCCTGCGACGGATACTCGATGTGGATACGGACGATGAAGTGCACTGGTCGTTTCGAGCTGTCCTGAACGACCACCCGGTGGCGGCGCTGAACCGGCTACGGGCCGCCGTGACGGCGTCCGGGCTCGAGCTCCCCGGAGAGCGGAGGAAGCTCCTTATCCTGCGCAACGCACCTTGGTCTCAGGGCAGGAAGACGCAGCAGGTGCTCGATGGGCTCATGGCACACGGCGGGGAGGTCGCGAAGCTTCGGGAGGCCGACCTCAAGGTGTTTTGGGCCTTGCAGCAGATACTCGAAGAGCGGCCGAAGGGGCTCGCCACGTGGCTCAGAGCCAATCGTCACGCGAGCCGATCTGACTTGCTCGCACCCTTGAGTCCCGAGCACGCGGGCACGGGTGCAGTGTCCAGAGCCCCCGCACCGCCGCGGACTGCCACGCCGTCCAACCCCAAGGCTCCAGCACAGCCCAGGGCTGACGCAGGGCCCAAGATCGCTGTATTGCCCAGGGCCGTCGCGTCATTAGAGGGCGCTGAACCACCCGAGGCCGCCGCGGCACCCAAGGCCGCCGCACCCCCGAGTGCGGTCGCGCCGCCGAAGGCCGTCGCATTGTCCAAGGCCGCCGCGGTGTCCAGGGGGGCCGACGAGGACGCTATTCCCATCGGCATCGCGGACGGCACAGGTCGACACGTGACCGTGCCGCTCGAGGACCTGCGTCGCCATACGGTGATCTTCGCGGGCTCCGGTTCCGGCAAGACCGTGCTCATCCGCCGGCTCATTGAGGAGTGCGCGCTGAAGGGCGTCTCGTCCGTGGTGCTCGATCCGAACAACGACCTCGCACGACTCGGTCGGCCCTGGCCCGAGGCTCCCCAAGGTTGGCTCGACGGCGACGCGGAGAGGGCGACGACTTACCTTCGTGACGCCGAGGTCGTCGTGTGGACGCCGCGCCTGACGACGGGACGCCCGCTCTCGTTCGCGCCGCTGGCCGGTCTGGGCGACGTGGCGGATGATCCCGACGAGTTCGGGATCGCCCTCGACAATGCCGTCGCCTCGCTTGTTCCCCGTTCGGGCCTGCCAGGATCAGGCGCACGGCTCAGCCGGGGCCGAGCCGTGCTGAAGGAGGCTCTGGGCGCCTACGTGCAACACGGCGGCGGGCACCTCAAGGGATTCCTCGGCTACCTGTCCGCGTTGCCGGAGGGCGTCAGTCGGCTCGCAAGCGGCGAGAAGCTCGCGGCAGACATCGCCCAGACGCTGCTCGCCGAGACCGTGAACGATCCCATGTTGGGTGGAACCGGCGAGGCGGTCGATCCGTCCGTCCTGCTCCAGCCTGCAGGAGGCCGACGGGCCCGCATCTCCGTCATCAGCCTCGTTGGACTGCCGAACGACGAGCAGCGACAGCACTTCGTCAATCAGTTGCAGATGGCCCTCTTCGCGTGGGTGAAGAAACACCCCGCCGGCGACCGGCCGTTGGGCGGTCTGTTCGTCATGGACGAAGCGCAGACGTTCGCGCCGTCAACAGTCCGTACGCCGACCACGGACAGCACGCTCGCCCTTGCCTCCCAGGCGCGGAAGTATGGTCTCGGCCTGGTCTTCGCCACTCAGGCGCCGAAGGGACTCCACAACCGGATCCCCGGCAACGCGACGACGCAGTTCTTCGGCCTGCTCAATGCCCCGACGCAGATCACGGCTGCCCAGGAGATGGCGGCTCAGAAGGGCGGCGACGCGCGCGGCATCGCTCGCCTGCGGGCCGGGGAGTTCTTCGTAGGCAGCGACATGGTGCCCTTTCAACGGGTGCGCAGCCCCATGTGCCTGAGCCACCATCCCCCGAGCCCGATGACCCAGGAAGAGATCCTCGAGCTGGCACGCGCCGGCGACCCCGCGCGAACGTCTGGTGCCGTGCCGGCCGACGCCGTGATCTGACGGGGACAGCCTTCGACTCAGAACTGTTGCAGGAGACGGTCGTAGTCGGCGTGGGAGCCGATCCAGAACCAGATGATCGCGTCCCCTTGGAGAACGCCGACAGCGCGGTAGCCCCGGCCGACTCGAACGGAGTACACGGGCTCGGTCCGGTGCACCCGCTCGAAGCGGAGACCGGGGTGGCGGGGATGGTCGCGAAACAACTCGTAGGCGCGTCTGGCCTGATTCCGAACGTCGGGTGGAAGGCGGTCGAAACACTCGCGGAAGCGACGAGTACGGCGCGACTTCACAGCCGGTCGGGGTCGAGCGGTTCAGTGCGATCGGCCAGATCGTCTTCCAGAGCTTCCCGAGCCAACTCCGACAGTCGACCCTGTGAAGTCTCGAAGGCGCGGGACCAGCGCTGCTCGGACTCCAACTCGTTCATGAGCCAGCGCGCGAACGCGTCCTGTTCGTGGTCAGGCAGTCGGGCTGCCTTCGCGAACGCCGCCTCCAGCAGCTCTGTCATGTCGCGTTCCTTCCTCTCGCATCGTACTCGACGGTTCGGGCACGACGGTAACGACCGTGTCGCCCATGCGGGGCGCGAACCGGTTCGTCCGGCTCTTCGCGTAGTCCAGCGCGTATTCGGCCCTCAGGTCGTCGGATGCGTCATGCGGGGCCGGCGTGTGGTACATGGTCATGTCGTCGCGTTCAGTGACGGCGCGGCCGTCAACGGCTTCTTCGAGCGGACGCCTCAGGAGCTTCAGATTCTCAGCAGCGGGTAGTCGGGTATCCGCGGCGTCAGGGTGCGGTTCGTACAGTCGGCGATCAGGTCGAGGGCCTCGAGGATGATCTGGCCGATCAGAATCTCGCCCGACGGCGGGCCGACCACGCAGTCGGTGCGCGTCGAGCGGTCGCCGATGCGCACCGACACCGGACCCGCCACAGGCCGTTCCTCCGTGCGGTTGTCGGCGTAGGTGACAACCATGGTTTCCTGGACCCGCAACCCGAGTTGTTCGACGATGTTCTCCGGAAGCACGAGCATGACCGCCCCGGTGTCGACGACGCCCCGCACGCGGGCGCGCCGGACGCCGGATTCCTCGCCGAACCCCCGCTCGAAGTTCTCGCGATCGACCGGGTTCTCCAGCTCGAAGCCGACGGAGATTTCTCCCATGTCTGTAGGCATTGCAGGAATCACTCCGGTGTTGGGCGGGACGATGTCGGGCCAGGGTCACTGCCGGGGTTCGCGTCGCCGGGGCACGTGGCGGTCTCGAACGCGACGACATCTCGGGACTCCGCGCTGATCTCGACGCCGATCAGGTGGACCGCGCGGCCGGGGGCGCGGTGCTTGTCGCCGTAGCGGCGCGCCTGCAACTGCGCCAGGGCGGCGCCGCGCTCCGCGCGCTCGGCCACCTTGAACTCGAACACGTAGACGTCTGTTCCCAGCCGGACCGCCAGGTCCAGCCGCCCGCGGCTGGTGGCCTCCTCCACGGTCACGCCGTCGAGCGCGGCCTGGAACCAGGCGTAGAACACGCTCGTCCAGTAGCCCTCGTAGCGGGCGATCTCGTTCCGGCGATGCCGGTCGTGGGGAATGCCCGCGAGCAGCCGGCGGAACAGCGCCTCGACGCCCGGCCAGTCCGCCGCCGCCAGCAGGCGGCGCAGCGCGCCGGCGTCGTCGGCGGTTCGCCAGCTCGGGGCCAGCGCGTCGAGCAGGCTCTCGTTCAGGCCCCGCCGCACCTCCCGGTTCGGGTAGCCGAGCCGGTACAGCCGCCGGCCGTCGCGCCGCTCCGAGTCCACGATCGTCAGGTAGCCGGTCTGGAACAGCAGCGCCTCGGGCGCCATCGCCTCCACGTCGAAGGCCGACAGCAGGGCCCCGCTGGCGTGGATCTTCTCGAGGTCGGGGGCCGTGAAGCCGCGGCGGATCAGCGTGTCGACCAGGAGCCGGGGCGTCGCGGTCTCGAACCAGTGCGCCTCGAACTCGCGGCTGCGGAACAGCTTGAGCAGGGCGAAGGGGTTGTAGACGCGCTCGGTCCCCAGCCAACTGTAGCCGTTGTACCAGGCGCGGATCTCGTCCCGGTCGAGGCCCGGCAGCTCCGGGGCGAAGACCGTGTCGAGGTCCGCTTCGGTGTAGCCGCAGATGGTCGAGTAGGCCGGGTCCACGGTGAGGTCGATGAGGTTGTTGAGATCGGAGAACAGGCTGACCCTCGAGAACTTGCTCACCCCGGTGATGAAGGTGAGCTCGATGTGGGCGTCGCAGGCCTTGAAGGTGCCGTACAGCCCGCGCAGGTCGTCGCGGTTGGCCCGGGCCACGTCCGGGTCGTCGATCGCGTCCAGGATCGGCTTGTCGTACTCGTCCACCAGCACCACGACGCGCCGGCCCGCGTGCTCGTGCAGCGCTTCGAGCAGGCGGCGCAAGCGTTGGCGCGGCCGCCCCTGGTTTCGACGCCGGCCCGCCGGGCGACGTCGTCGAGCTGCGCCGCCGCGTTCTCCTCGATCAGGTCGGGCTTCCTGAAGTTGCCGCCGCTGAAGTCCAGTCGCAGCACGGGGTGGCGCCGCGACCAGTCCCAGCCGTCGTGAACGGCCAGCCCGCGGAACAGCGGTTCGGCGCCCTCGTACAGTTCCTTGAGCGTGTCCACGAACAGGCTCTTGCCGAACCGGCGCGGGCGCGACAGGAAGTAGTGTTTGCCGGCGTCGTCATCGAGCCGGCGCGCATAGCCGGTCTTGTCGACGTAGTAGTAGCCCTCCTTCCGGATCTCCCGGAAGGTCTGGATGCCGATGGGCAGCTTGCGCCTCTCCATGAATCCCTCGAGTGCGACCGGCCGGCGTCAGCCGCCCTCCCGGATCCTCCGGAGGGTCTGGATGCCGATGGGCAGCTTGCGCTACTCCAAGAACTCTCGGGCGCGACGGGCCGGCGTCAGCCGCCGGTCGGCGCGGCCGGCTCGTCCCCCCTGGGTTACTTGCGCTCGCTTACGGCGTTGATCACGAAGACCAGGAACCAGACAAGCGCACACGCGAGTGTCGAGGCGACGGCCCACAACACTCCAACTGCAGCGACGATGAAACGCCTCACTCCACCGCTGGCTCCGTCCCGGCCGGTGCATCGCTCGCGGGAAGCCGGAAGACGATCAGCCCCGGCACCTCGCCGCCGACGGTCAGCGCGATGTGCTGCACGCCGTCCAGCAGGTACGTCATGGGCGCTCCGAGGGCCCCGGCCGGCAGGTCGACCGAGGCGATCTCGGCTCCGGTCGCCTTCTCGTAGGCCACGAGGCGCGGTCCGCCGTCCGAGCCGCCCGCCGTCAGGGCGTAGATCAGCAGGGTCTTCGTCAGCAGCGGGCCGCTGCGGCTGGCGTCGCCGCCCAGCGGGGGCAGGTCGAGGTCGCGCAGCATGGGGTGGTTGCGGATGCGGTCGCCGTCGCCGGTGGGGATCATCCACGCGTGCTCGCCGGTGTTCATGTCGATGGCGGTCATGCGGGTGTAGGGCGGCTTCCACAGGGGCAGCCCGCGCGGCATCACGGGGCCGGCGGATACCGAGCGGCGGATGTAGCGCAGGGTGGACTGCTCGTGCGGCTCGGGCTCGGTGAGCTGGATGGTCGAGTGGCCGTTGGTCGACGGCACGTACAGGTAGCCGGTCTCGGGGTCGACGGCCGCGCCCGACCAGCTCGCGCCGCCCCCCACGGGGGGCCGCATGATGGTGCCGCGCAGGGTCTGCGGCGTGTAGAGCGGCCCGAGCCGGAAGCCCTCGACCGCCTCGACCGCCATCCGGCGGATCTCGGGGGTGAAGTCGACGAGGTCGTCTATCGACGTGCCCTGGTACTCGAACGCGGCGGGCCGGGTGGGGAAGGGCTGGGTCGGCGACATCACCTCGCCCTCGAGGTCGGTGTCGGTGGCCACCGGCAGCTCCTCGATGGGCCACACCGGCTCGCCCGTCACCCGGTCGAAGACGTAGACGAACCCCTGCTTGCTGACCTGGGCCACCGCCTTGATCTCGCGCCCGTCGACGGTGATGTCGAGCAGGTTGGGGGCGGCCGGCAGGTCGTAGTCCCAGAGGCCGTGGTGGATGGTCTGGAAGTGCCACTGCCGCTGGCCGGTCTCGACGTCGACGGCGACGATGCTCTCGGCGAAGAGGTTGTCGCCGGGGCGGTGGCCGCCGTAGTAGTCGTTGGTGGGCGTCCCGACGGGCAGGTACACCCAGCCGAGGTCCTCGTCGCCGCTCATCATCGACCAGATGTTGGTGTTGCCGCTGTAGCGCCACGACTCGTTCAGCCACGTGTCGGACCCGAACTCGTCGGCGCTCTGGGGCACGGTGTGGAAGTCCCACTTGTGGCGGCCGGTGCGGATGTCGTAGGCGCGGGCCCAGCCGGGCGTCGCCTCGCGGGTGATCGTGCGGTCGTTGATGGTCGACCCGATGACGATGGTGTCGCGCAGGATCATCGGCGGCGACTGCGACGAGAGGGCGAGCAGGTTCAGGACGTCGCGCTCGCCGCGGGTCGCGCGCGGCACGCCGTCGGTGAGGTCGATGCGCCCGTTGTCGCCGAAGTCGGCCGCGGGCAGCCCGGTCCCGGCGTCGACGGCCACGAGGAAGCCGTCGCCGGTGCCCCACACGATGCGGGCGTCGCCGTCGTTCTCCCAGTAGGCCACGCCGCGGTGGCGCCACTGCGCGATGGCCGGCATGCCCGACTCGTAGGCGCGCGGGTCGTGCACCCACAGCGTCTCGCCGGTCCGGGCGTCGACGGCGGCGGCGCGGTATAGCGGAGTGCTCACGTAGAGGACGCCGTCGACCATCAGCGGCGTCGCCACCAGCGAGCGGATCGAGGGCCGGGTGCGCGTCTGCCGCACCCCGTCCCACGCCGTCCACAGGTCGGGCTCGTCCGCCTGCAGGATGTCGAACAGGGTGTCGGCCGCGACCAGCGAGTCGCCGCCGGGGGTGGAGCGGACGAGGTGGGTGTCGGCGGAGTTCCAGCGCCATCGCACCTCGAGGTCGCCGAAGTTCCCGGCCGTGATCTGGTCGAGCGGCGAGTACTTCGTGCCGCCGCTGTCGCCCGCGTACGTGCGCCACTCGCCGTCGGCGGGCGCCCCGTACTGCGCCTGGACCGCGTTCGCCGCGAGACATGCCGCCATCGTGACCGCCGCCGTTCGAGCATCGATCCATCGCATGGTCAACACCTCGGTTGTTCGGATCACGGCCGTGCGGCCGCGACGAGCTGGTCGAGGGGAGAATTCCGTCCAGTCGACTTGTACCATATTCTGTACCGACAGTCGGCGACGGTCGGCGGAGGCGAAGTCATGGATACGATCACGTACTCGGATGCTCGGGCGAACCTCGCGAAGACGATGGATCGCGTCTGCGACGAACATGCCCCGGTCATCATCACGCGCAAGAACGGCGGGGCCGTCGTCATGCTGTCGTTGCGCGACTACCAGGGACGCGATGAAACGACCTGTCTGCTGAGCAGTCCTGGCAACGCGCGACGTCTTCTGGAGTCGGTCGAGGAAATGGCGCCCGGTCGGTCGAAGGAGGGGGATGATGATCCGCAGGTGTCTCGCCGCGGGACTGCTCGGGATGCTGCCGGCGCTTGTGCCCGGGCCGGCGGCGGCCCAGCCGGCGGATACGCCCAGCACGCCCTGGGGCGCGCCGGACCTCGGGGGTGTCTGGGACTACCGCTCGGCCACCCCGATGGCGCGGCCGGCCGAGTTCGGGGACCGGGCGGTGATGACCGAGGAGGAGGCGGCGGCCTTTGCGCGCCAGAGCGCCGCCTTGTTCGAGTCCATCGATAGCGGGGATACCGTGCCCGGCCACGAGATACACACGCGGGTCTTCCTCGACTTCGGCACGGAGCCCGTCCCCGACCGGCGCACCTCGCTGATCGTCGACCCGCCGAACGGCCGTCATCCGCCCACGGTGGACGGCGCGAACGAACGGCGCGCCGCCGTCGCCGGCTCGTTCGGCCCCGGGCCCTTCGACTCGTGGGAGGACCTCAACCTGATGGACCGCTGCCTCGGCACCATCGGGTTCCCCATCGTGCCCGGCCCCTACAACAACAACGTGCAGATCTTCCAGACGCCCGACCACGTCGCCATCCTCGCCGAGAGCATGCACTTCGTGCGCATCATCCCCCTCGACGGGCGTCCCCGCAGCGGCCTCCCGCAGTTCGGCGGAGACGGCCGCGGCCGCTGGGACGGCGACACGCTGGTCGTCGAGTCGATGCGCTTCGACGGCGAGCTGACGATGATCGGCAGCGAGCCGCACCGCCTCGTCGAGCGCTTCACCCGCGAGGGCGACATCCTCCAGTACGAGTTCACGGTCGACGACCCCGGCATCTGGGAGGCTCCGTGGACGGCCCGCGTGCCGCTGCGCAAGACCGAGGGGCCGGTGTTCGAGTACGCCTGCCACGAGGGCAACTACGGCCTCGTCAACATCCTCTCGGCGGCGCGGGCCGAGGAGAGACCGGCCGCTGGAAGAGCGTCCGAGCCGCGATAGGTTCGCCGCGTTCGTCCTTCGGGTTCCGGGTACGGCGCAGCCGCCGTGGCAGCGACACGCCGCCACTCGCGTGCATGAGCGATGAACATGAGCACCGATCTCATTCGGTCGGATCCCGCCGTTCTGATGGGCAAACCGGTCGTCGCGGGAACGCGCATCACCGTCGAGCTGATTCTGGAGAAGCTCGCCGCCGGCGAGACGTTCGACCAGCTACTCGAAGCGCATCCGCGTCTCACCAGCGACGGCATCCTTGCCGCTCTGAGATTCGCGGCAGCACCTTCCGCCCTTCAGTCGTCGTAGGCGACCCGGCGCAGGGAGCGCTCGTACCAGCCGTCGCCGACCGGATCGAAGGTGTTCATCTCCGTCAGCTCGCCGCCGAACACGTGGAGCGTGAAGCAGGGCTGGTCGGTGAGGTCGTTCGTCAGCGAGTGGTACTCGAAGGGCGGGATCAGGAAGTTGGCGTCGCCGGCGACCACGCGGTGCGACTCCACCGGCGCGAACCGGCAGCGGTGGGCCTCCTCCTTGATCGGGGCGTACTGCGTCACCTCCAGCTCGCCCTCCAGCACCCCCTCGACGCTCCACAGGTTGGGGTGGTCGTGGATCGGGGTGCCCTGGCCGGGGGCCCAGGCGAGCGCGAGGACCGTGTAGCGGCGTGCGGGGTCGCGGTGCAGCAGCCGCCTCGCGTAGCGGTCGGGGCGGGTGCGGCGAAAACGCGCGTCGAGTTGGAGACGCCCGGGCGCGTTCTCGATCTCGTGCTGCACCGCCAGGGTCACGGCCTCGACGTCCCCGACGCTGACGGCGGCGTCGATCCGCCGCACGAACTCGTCTGCTCCCATGACGCTCATTGCCGACCTCCGTCGAGAGTCGCGGGGCCCGCCCGGTCCGTCGAGTCCGGGGCGAGGCTTGCGCCGCGGTTCAGCTTGCAGTCTAACCGACGTGGACGCCTTCGGAGAGGCGACGACGCGCGGCAGGTCGTCCGCGTGGTGCCCCGGCACCCATGGAGGAGGCCGGGGCGGCCCCGGAGGGGCGACGAGGCGCGGCGGGCCGTCCGAAGGGCGGCGAAGCCCGCGGAACGCCGACGGGCCGGGGTCCGCCGTTCGGCGAGCCGTCACCGCAGCACGTCGCTCTCCTCGGCCAGCCGGACGAGCACCTCGGCGTCCTCGGGGAGCAGGAAGCGGCGGGCGACCGATTCGTCGGCGGCCTGCCGCACCGCGGCGACGAAGCCGGCGTGGTCGCCGTAGCGCTCTTCCAGCGACAGGCGCGGGTCGCCGCCGGCCAGCCGTTCCGCGCGCGTCCGCGCGAAGGGGAAGAACGCCCCCGTCAGCGAGCAGAGGTCGCGGCCGCGGGGGCCGGGGGCCATCAGGTTCCAGCCGGTGTTGGTGCCGACCGGCGCGGCGATGTCCACCGTGTGGATGCCGGCGACGTCGTGCCCGTCGCGGTCCGTCGTCGGCACGAGCACCTGGTACGACCCTCCGCGCGTCGGCGGCAGCACCGTCTGACGGCCGCCCCCGGCGCCGAACGTGGGACCGAAGCCGAGCGCGTCGAGCCCGTTCACCCGCGTCGGGAACGCGACGCCGGGAATGGCGGGGAACGTCCGCGCCACCTCGTCCACCGTGGCCAGCGTCCCCCGCCGCACGTCGGGGTAGCTGCTCGCAGGCGGCTCGATGCCGCGGTCGGCCCAGTCGTCGAGGGCCACGAGGAGGGCGCGCATCGCCGGCGCGGCGCTCCGGTAGGTGTTGGTCGGGTACGCGCAGGCGCCGAGGTCGGTGGGCCTCGCCCCGACCCCCGCCGCCCCGCCGTGGGGGTGGCTGGCCAGCAGGTAGAAGCGGACGTTGTCGGGCACCGGCACCGGGTCGCCGTGCCCGTCGTGGACGTTCAGCGACGCCTTCATCTGCCAGAACTCGTTGCTCGTGTCGACGTGGAAGACGAGGGGATCGGTGGCGGGCCGCTTGAGGATGCCGTCGCGCACGTTCGTCACCGGGTCGGTGGTCACCGCGTAGGTCAGGGGCGGGACCGACTGCGACGTGAAGTCGGGGGTCCGGTCCTGGCGCGAGTAGATGTTGGGATCGGAGAACTCGACGTTGGCGAACAGCCGGTGCGTCCCGGGAATGTGGATGCGGACCGCGTCGAACACCCGCCGGTGCGCCTCGTCCTCGTTGAAGCCGAGGTAGAGCCAGTCGCGCAGGTACATGCCCGTCGATGAGATGCCGAGCCCGTAGGCGCGGCGGATGCCGGTGGCGTCGGCGCTCGCCGCGAGCGGGTTCGGGGTCCCCGCGTCGTCGGCCGTCTCGTAGCGGAGGAACGAGGCGACGTCGCGGGTGACCGCATAGCCGAGGCCCATGACCCACGGGTTCTTCGCCGGGTAGATCAGCTCGTACACCGTGTCGGGGTCGAACCCCTCGAATAGGCAGATGTCCGTTGTCGAGGGAGCGAGCGACGCCTCTCCCGAAGGACACGTGCCGAACGCCCAGCCGTCGGCCGGGACCGTCCGGCGCTCGCCGTCGATGGCGTCGCGGACGGTGAGGGTGGAGTGCGACGTGTCAGTGTCGGCCGTCTCGTAGCTCACGAAGCGGTCGTTCCCCTTGAGGGGGAGCGTATGGGTGGCGGCGCCGGCCGCTGTCGGGTCCGACGGATACTCGATGCGGATGCGCGAGACGATGGGGCTGCCGTCGGCCTGCACCGCGACCGGCAGGTCCGCCCCGAGCCGCGTCGCCGTCGTCACGACGTCGCCCGCCCAGCCCGCGTCCACCAGCGTGTAGCCGAGGCGGAAGAACAGCCCGTCGTCGGCGTCGGGACCGGTCGATGGGAAGGTGTGGAAGCCGAGCTCGATGGCGTTCCCGCGGTTGTTGATGCCGTACAGCAGCTTCCGGTTGCCGCGCGCCATGTCGACCGGCTTGACGATGAAGAACGGTGCGCTGAACTCGACCATCCCCCGCTCGTTGCGCGGCGCGCGGTCGAGGTTGACGACCACCGCGTTCAGCGGGTCGTCCGGGTCGACCTCCATGTGCACGGTGCCGTCGAGGCGCTCGAACGGGCCGGCATCGCCGAACGCCTGTCCGCCCGCGTATGGCGTCGTCCGCTCGACGACGATCCGGACCACCCGCGCGTCCGCGGCCGGCGCCGCCAGGGCGCCCAGCAGAGTGCCCAGAACCACCAGTGTGAATGTTCGTCTCATCGCTGCGCCCCTCCCTCTTGGCCGTGTCCAGCGGCGAAAACGTATCGGAATCTCCCAGGCATTTGCCGGCTCGCCGGCTCCGCTGGCGTACCTCGTGCGCCGGGATCGACGGTTTGCGTGGCGAAATGCCCGGAGGGTGTTGTCAAACGCCTGGCTCGGCTCTCTCGAGAGCCTGCTTCTCATTACGGACGCGCGCGATACCGGGTCTCGGTGCAACTGCTGAAGTCGATGATCCCCGCCATCGTCTGCTGCATGGCGCGGAACTCCTCGTCGCCCATCAGGATCTCGTTGAAGATCTGGCGCATGTCCTCGTCGGCGTGCCGTTCGCTGAAGAGGATCTGGTTGACGGGTCGCTCGATGTTCTGAAAGCCGGTCATCCAGCGGCCGGTCCTCGCAGACATCTCCACGCCGGGGTACTGCTCCCCGACGAGGTCGGCCATCTCGCGCGCCAGGGTTTCGGCGTCCGCCTCCCAGCCCGGCACGATGTTGCAGACGCGCTGGAAGACCATCGGGGGTTCGTCCTGCCTCGCGGCCTCGCCGCTCGCGGCCCCGGCGGCGCCGAGCAGCAGGATGGCGACGATTACGGTCCTCATGGAGCTGTCTCCTTCACGCGAGCGGGTTCAGGATGAGCGTGGATTCATGCGTGCGGTCGGAGCCGGACCCATGACGGCTACGGCAGCGCGAGCGCGACGAGTTGCTCGCTGGCGTCCCCGCCGCCGACGGCGAGGACGATGTACTGCCGGCCGTCGGCCAGGTAGCTGACGGGCGCCGACGACGACCGCGCGGGCAGCTCCATCTCGAACACCTCGTAGCCCGTGTCCTTGTCGAAGGCGCGCAAGTGGTTCGACTCGATGCCCTGGCAGATGAAGAGCAGGGTCTTCGTCAGCAGGGGCCCGCCGCTCTTCTCGTAGTTGCCGAGGGGCGGCAGGTCCATGCCGCGCAGCGCCTCGTGGTCGCGGGGGCCGTCGCCGAGGGGCACGCTCCACAGCTTTTCGCCCGCGTTCATGTCGAGGGCCGCGAGCTGCGAGTAGGGCGGCTTGAAGAGGGGGAGGCCCCGCGGCCCAGGCAGGTTGCTCACCCGCGGCCGTATCGTCAGGTCCGACCGCGCGGGGTCGCCCGGCTCGAGCACCACGAACGAGAAGTGGGCCCAGCTCGGCACGTAGAGCCGGCCGGTCTCGGGGTCGAAGGCGGCGCCCCACCAGTTGGCGCCCCCGCTCCAGCCCGGCCGCACGATGTTGCCGCCCAGGGCCGGCGGCGTGTAGAGGGGGCCGGCGGTGTGCCTCTCGTAGATGGCCAGCGCCTCGGCCCGCAGCTCGTCGGTGAAGTCGATCAGGTCTTCCTCGAGCGACCCGTTGGTCAGGTAGAGCGGCGGCTTCGTGGGATACGGCTGCGTCGGCGAGGTGCGATCGCCGGGCACCGTCGAAGGCGGGACGGGCCGCTCCTCGATGGGCCACACCGGCTCGCCGGTGGCCCGGTCGAAGACGAACGTGAACCCCTGCTTGGTGATCTGGGCGACGGCCGCGATCTCCCGCCCGTCGACGGTGATGTCGATCAGGTTGGGCGCCGCCGGCAGGTCGTAGTCCCACACCGCGTGGTGCACGAACTGGAAGTGCCACACCCGCTCGCCGGTCTCGGCGTCCAGGCACACCAGCGAGTTCGCGAACAGGTTGTCGCCGGGGCGGTGGCCGCCGTAGTAGTCGGTGACCGGCGAGCCGACGGGCAGGTAGACGTAGCCCAGCTCGGGGTCGGCGCTCATGTTCGACCACACGTTGGCCCCGCCCGCCCACTTCCACGAGTCGTTGCCCCATGTCTCGTGCCCGAACTCGCCGGGCTGGGGAATGGTGTGGAAGATCCACTTCATCTCGCCGGTGCGGACGTCGTAGCCGCGGACGTGCCCCGGCGGCGCCTCCTTGCGGCCCGTGCCCTCGGTGATGGCGGAGCCGACCACGACGGTGTCGCCGGCCACGAGGGGGGCCGAGCTGACCGCGTACTGGCTGGTGTCGATGATGCGGCCGAGGCCGCGTGGCAGGTCGACCCGACCGTTCACGCCGAAGTCGGGGTCGGGTTCGCCGGTCTTCGCGTCGACCGAGACCAGCCACGTCCGCCCGCCCGCGTAGAGCAGCCGGGCGTCCTCGCCGTCCGACCAGTAGGCGAGGCCCCGCGACAGGAAGCCGTGCACGGCGGGGCGGCCGTCGAGGTAGAGGCCGGGGTCGTAGCTCCAGATCGTCTCGCCGGTCGTCGGGTCGATCGCCGCGACCTGCCCGAGGTTGGTGGTGGTGTAGAGCACGCCGTCGACCACCAGCGGGGTGACCTCGTAGGCGTAGGTGCGGAACCGGCGTCCTTCGCCGATGACGGGGTTCTCCGCCCGCAGCTTCTCGTCCACGGACGTCCAGGTCCAGGCGATCCGCAGCTCGTCGACGTTGTCCGCGGTGATCTGGTCGAGCGGCGTGTACTTCGTGTGGCCGGGGTCGCCCCCGTAGAAGCGCCACTCCTTCGGGTCGGCGCCGGCCTGAGCCCGCGCCTCCGGCGGCCCCGCCGCCGCGACGGTCAGCACCAGCATCCCGATCAGGCCGCGTGCCGCCGCTCGTGCGCCGAACCATTGCATGCTCATTCCTCCTGCTGTCCCGAGGATACGATCTTACGTCAGCCGGGAGCGGGCTTCGGGGGGCTCGTGGGGGCTCGAGCTCGTCACCATGCGGACCCGCCATCACCGATACGATCCCCTACACCAGCTCGACGCGGATGTTCAGCCCGGGAGAGCGGGCCAGCTTTCGGTCCGCGGTGACCAGCAGCTCCCCGAGCGCTTCCGCCAGGGCCACGTAGATCGCGTCGTAGGCGGTGACGTTGTCGCGAAGCCTCCAGACGCTGTCGAGGAACGGCTCGTGCGGGTACCGTTCCACGTCGAGTTGCCGCCAGTGTCGGAGCGTCCGGGCCGCATGCTTCTCGTCGACGGTCCCGTCCAGCACGTACCGCCGCAGCACGTGGGCGATCTCGATGTCGATGAGATGGGGCGCGTGCACGACCTCCACGTCATCGGCCAGTCTCGCGCCCACCTTTCTGCCGCGGGCCGTGTTCAGCAGGAACTCGATGGCGCCGGAGGCATCCAGCACCATCAACGCCGCCCCCGCTCCTCGCGGAGGACGTCTGCCGGCGAGCGGTCGAGCACGACCTCCGGCTGCTCACGGATCGCCTGGAGCAGCTCCTGCCGGCTCGGTCGGGCCAGCGCCCGCTCGATCTCCCGAAGCACGTAGAGCGACATCGAAACGCCTTCCATGGCGGCTCGGGCCTTCAGTCGCCGGTGAAGGGCGTCCGGCACGTTGCGAATCTGGATCATGGTGGTCATGTGCCATGTATGAAAACATGATCCATGGCTTCATTTCAAACCGACGCACGCAGGAACGGCAGGTCCATGCCGCCCGGGCACGCGGCCGGCTACGGAGCGCGAGCTCCGCCAGCCACGCGTGTACGGGAGCGGTTTCGGGACCGATGCGAACGATCAGCTCGTCAAGCCGCCAGCCAGGGGTGCACGGGAGCGGGGACCGGCGCGAACGATCAGCTCGTCAAGCCGCCGGCCACGCGTGCCCGGGAGCGGGGCGACGTGCGCAGGCGTGTGCGTTCTCATCCCGCCTGGAGCGAGCGCATGAGGTTCGTGCGCGTGGCGCGCCACGCCGGACAGGCGCCGGCCGCCGCCGTCGTGGCCAGCAGCGTGAGGGCGGCCGCCGCCAACGTGGCGGGGTCGTGGGGCGACACGCCGTAGAGCAGTGCGGTCAGGACGCGGGTCGCCGCCAGCGCGACGAGCAGGCCGAACACCATGCCGGCCACGACCGGCGCCAGGACCTGCCGCATGACCAGCCGCACGATGGCCGTCCGCGAGCTGCCGAGCGCCAGTCGCAGGCTCAGCTCGCGCAGCCGGAGCCTGACGGACAGCGATACCGTTCCATACAGTCCGAGCACGACCAGACCCAGCGCGAGAAAGCCTGTCCCACCAAGGACCGTCGCGGCATACCGGGGCAACAGGAGCACGCCGCCGATGCGCGCGGTCAGCGGTTGCACGTCGAACACGGGCACCGCCGGATCGATCGCGCGCATCGCGTCGACGAGATGCACCATCCGCGGCGGACCGGCGGGAGACCGCCGCGTGACAAGCGCCGCGGCCTGCCAACCCGCCGGATCCTGCAGGATCGAGGTGAACACCATGGGTCGCGCGACGTCCCCGAGCGTGCGGTTCTTGAAATCGCCCACGACGCCCACGACCTCCACGGTCCGAATTTCCGGAAAGCCCACCCCGAAGTGCTGGCCGACGGCCCGTCGCCGGTCGGGCCAGAAGCGGCGGACGAACGCCTCGTTCACGAGGGCGACCTCGACCGCGCCCGAGCGGTCCGACGCATCGAGCTCGCGCCCCTCGATCACCGGCACTCGAAGCGCGCCGAAGGCGCCGGGGCCGGCTGTCCCGACGTCGACGAGCGGAAGCTCGTGCGGCGCCGCGCCGTCGTGTCCGGGCAGGCGGAGTCGGGTGAGCCGAACGCTCAACGACAGTGGGACGGGCTGAATCCATCCCGCGGCCTCGATGTCCGGAAGCTCCCGGACGGCGGCGGCCGCGCGCGACAGGTAGCGGGACGCCTCGTCCCGGTCGCGGTCGACCAGGGCCGGGGCGACGCTCGCGACCACGACGCCTCGCGTCTCGAAGCCGGGGTCGACCTGAGTCACGGCGAGAAGGCTGCGCAACGCGAGGCCGGCGACCACCAGCAGCAACATCGCCGTCGCGGCTTGGCCGGCCGTCAGCAGCCTCCGCCACGTCGTCGCTCCGCCGGCCGCGGATGCGCGCGAGTCGGTCTTGAGCGTCTCGACGATGGAGAGGCCCGCCGAGACCCGCAACGCCGGGCCGAGCGAGGAGACCGTGGTCGACCCGAGGACGACGACGACCGTGAGGACGAAGACGCGCCAGTCGGGCACCAGGTGGAGATCGACGGCGGCCGGCACCCCCGGCAGACGGAGCTCGCCGAGCATCGGCCCGATCCACGCGGTCGAGAGCAGCGCGACGGCGGCCGCGACACCCGTGAGCAGGATGCCCTCGGCGAGCAGCGGACGAATGATCCGCCATCGATTGGCTCCCACCGCCAGTCGGATGGCCATCTCGCGCTGGCCGTCGACCGCGCGCGCGAGCACGAGATGCGCGACGTTGACCGAGCAGACCAACAGCAGGAGCAGCGCGACCGCGAGGACTCCGGCGGCTCCGAATCGGGCGAGGGCCTTCGACACGACGGGGTGGATGGACGCCTCCGACAGCGGCGTGAGGGCAAAGGAGCGACCGCCATTCGAGTCCGGATACCGCCGGGAGAGCGAATCCGCCAGGACGGCCACCTGCGTGCGAGCCTGCTCGATCGTCGCGTCGTCGCGCAACCTGGCGTGCACCCACCACTCCAGGCTTCCACGGTCGTCGGCCGACTCCCCGCCGGCGTCGTCGAGCGGTTGCCAGAATTCCGGTGCGACCCCTCGAAACAACCCGGTGAACCCCGCCGGGGCGATCCCGACGACGGTTCGTAGTCGGTCGCCGATCGCCAGCTCCCGGCCGACGATGCGCGGATCGGCCCCGAAGTGCCGGCGCCACGCGGCGTGGCCGAGAACGACCACCGCGCCCGGCTGGTCGGCCTCATCGAAGGGCCTTCCGAGCGGGAACGACACGCCGAGCGTGGTGAAGTAGCCGGGGGAGACCTGTTCGCCGATGGCGATCCTGCGGTCCAGGCCGGCGCCGACCACCGATCCCATGCGGCGGTGCGCGACCACGGACTCGAAGGCGGCGACATCACGGGCGAGATCGGCGTAGTCGCCGAATCCCACCGGTTCCTGGCCAAGGACCGCCCGCTCTCCGACCGTCGTGATGCCGACGACCCGATCAGGTGCCCGGACCGGGAGCGGTTTGAGCAGCACGGCGTTGACGGCCGTCAACGCGAGGGTGGTCGCGCTCATGCCGACCACGAGGGTCAGGAGGGCGGTGAGCGAGAATCCGGGGGACCGCAGCAGCGTTCGAGCGGCGACACGAGCGTCGGACCAGACTGGCATGTGCACCTCCAAACGACCGTTCCAGGCGATGAAGGGCCGGGTAGAGCCACCCCTGACCTGCCCCGGAGCACTTCCTGAGAGCTTTGCCGAATCCGCTGGGCAATCGCCCGCCGTGGAGCGGGCCGGGCGGCAGCGTCCGCAGCGTCCCCTGCGCGAGGTCCGTCATTCGTAGGGCGTCCACATGGAGTCCATACGGGCTGCCGGCCCGGACTATTCGCGGCGACCTCCATTCGGGCACGAGCGGAGCATGGAAGGTGGCGCGAGCAGGGGCTGAGAGGGACGTGAGGACTGGCGACCGGTGGTGCGGAGCCCGCCCCCGTCCATCATCTATTCGGGCACGAGCGGAGCATGGAAGGTGGCGTGAGCAGGGGCTGAGAGGGACGTGAGGACTGGCGACCGGTGGTGCGGAGCCCGCCGCCCGTCCATCCTCCACCCGCCGTCGCCGCGACGGGGGTTGACACGCAGGTCCGGGAGTTGTTAATTTGATGGCTAGTGGCCAAAAAATTAACATTCACTGCAAGGCCGCGCTGGTGGCAACCCCGATGCGCATGACCACACCATGGCACAGCCGTCTGTCGCGCCGCGAGCGGCAGATCATGGACATCCTCTTCCGGCACGGCCGCGCCGCCGCCAGCGTCGTGCGGGACGAGCTGCCGGGCGATCCCAGCTCGTCGACGGTCCGCACGCAACTGCGCATTCTCGAGAGGAAAGGACACGTGCGCCACGAGGAGGAGGGGCTGCGGTACGTGTATCGCCCGGTCACGCCCCGCCGGACCGCGCGCCGGTCGGCGCTGCGTCATCTCGTCGACACGTTCTTCGACGGTTCCGCCGAGCAGGCGGTGGCCGCGTTGCTGGGCGGCGAGGCGAGGCGTCTGACCGAGGCGGAGCTGGACCGGATCGCGCGCATCGTCTCGGACGCGAAGGCGGGGCAGGGGACCGGGGAGAGTCACGAGGGCGCGCGATCCGACAAGAGGCCGGCGCGAAGCGCGCGCGGCCGGCGCGGGGAGCCGCGATGACCCCGCTCGCCGCGTTGACCGTCAAGGTGTCGGCCATCCTGCTCCTGGCCCTGGCCGGCGCTCTCTGCCTGCGCGCGAGGTCGGCCGCGGCGAGGCACTGGGTCCTGACCGTCGGCGTCGTGTCCGCGTGCGCGGCGCCCGCGATCCACGTCCTTCCGCTCCTTCCCGGCGTGCAGGCGGCCTCGCTCGGACCGCTCGCATGGCGGGCCGGGCCGGTGTTAGAGGCTCTCCGCCTGCGCCCCTACTCGTCACCGCTCGCCGAACCCGCCGGCGGCGGCGCGGTGCGCGCGCCGGCCGGGCGGGGGCCTTCAGGTTCCCGATCGGGCCCGCCTCGGCCGGCGGTGGCGATGGCCGCGATCGACGCGGCCGCGGGCCGGTTGGGCGCGGCGATCTGGCTGACGGGTTCCCTTGTCGGCGCGGGCGTGTTGCTGGCCGGACTGGCGAGGCTCCGTCGGCTCCGCGCGTCGGCACGGCGGGTGACGGGAGGCCCGTGGCATCGGCTGTGCGGCGAGCTCGCGCGGTCGTGCGGCTTCACACGCGGTGTCGATCTCCGCCTCGGGCCGGTTCCCGGGCTGGTGGCGACATGGGGCTGGCGGCGGCCGGTCGTCATGCTCCCGGCGTCGGCGTCGGCGTGGTCGGCGGAGCGGATGCGGGTCGTGCTGCTGCACGAGCTCGCGCACGCGCAGCGCGGCGACTGGCTCGTGCAGTTGGCGGCCGAGGCCTTGCGGTGCGTCTGGTGGTTCAACCCGCTGGCGTGGGCGCTGCGGGCGCGGCTCCGCCGCGAGAGCGAGCAGGCGGCCGACGATCTGGTGCTCGCGCACGGGGTCGCCCCCGCCACCTTCGCGACGCATCTCGTCGAGCTGGCGAGAGAGGTTCGGAAACACCGGCGGACGTGGTTGCCGGCGCCTGCGCTGGCGCGTCCGTCACAACTGGAACGGAGGGTGTCCACCATGTTGAATCCGCGCACGAACCGGCGTCCGATGACGCGTCTCGGCCGCTTCTGGAGCCTGGGCGGGCTGGCCCTGGCCTCGATCCTCGTGGCCAGCCTGCAGCTTGCCGCGCAGACCGCCGGGCTCGCCGGCACCGTCGTCGACCAGGCCGGGCAGGTCGTGGAGAACCCCGGCCTCACGCTCACCGACCGCGCGACCGGAGAGCAACTGCGCGTGACCGGCGACGACGCCGGCCGCTTCGAGTTCGCGGACCTGGAACCGGGCGAGTACAGCCTCGTCGTCGCCAGGCCGGGCTTCGCGCGGCTGTTCCGGCGGATCCCGCTCGAGGCGGGAGAGCGGATCGAGGAGGAGCTGGTGCTCGAGCTGGGCTCCGTGGAAGAGACGATCACGGTGACCGACACCGGCGAGTCGCCCTCCGCGGCGAGGACGATCAGTGCCGCCACGCGCGAGCGGTATCTGCAGAACCGGAACCAGGGCGGCACGATAGCGCCGCCCATCAAGCTCCGGGACGTCGCCCCGCTCTACCCGGCGTCCGTGCGCGGCAGCGGCTTCGAGGGCAAGGTCGTCCTCGAAGGGCTGATCAAGACCGACGGCACCGTCGAGGTGCTGCAGATTCTCGCCCCGGTGGACCCGGAGACGATGACGACGGTGCACCCCGACCTCGCGCGCTCGGCCGTCGAGGCGGTCGGCGGGTGGCGCTACGAGCCGACCCTGCTCCACGGCGTGCCGGTCGATACGCGGATGACCATCAGCTTCACCTTCCGGCCGTAGGGGGCGAGTCGCGCACTACGACTTCAGTGGATGTCGCCACCGCAGTCCGGGGAACCGGGCGAAGTCGCCGTCGGTCGTGATCCACTCACAGCCGTGCTCGATGGCCATGGCCGCGAGCCAGGCGTCGGACACCAGATTGCCCTTCGCGCCGGCCGTGTCGCAGAGATGGCGGAAGATTCGCCAATGGTCGCGGCCCGGGGAGACCGCAACGCGGTTGGGCCGCGTGCGCAGCTCTTCGGCGAACCGCATCGCATCGGCCGGGGAGCTCGGGGCCGCGAAGATGCGCGGGTGGGTGACGATACGTACGAACCCGCTGACGACGAGGTCGCTCAGCCCGAAGGCGGCGTCGGCGTTGACCGTCGATTCGAGCCAGTCTCGATAGGCAGGATGGTCGCGCGCATCCTTGCGGTGCGCGTAGACCAGCACGTTCACGTCAGGGAGGATCACTCCACGCCGTCCATCACGTCGAGCAGGGATGCCGAGTCATCCAGATCGATGCCCGGAAGCAACCCGCCGTGTCCGGTGGTGGTGAGCCGTACGCGCGTGCGCGGCTCGGCGCCGGTGCGGGCCAGCCGCGCGCGCAACGACTCCTCGATGATCGCCGTCAGCGTCATTCCGCACCTGGCTGCCTCGTGTTTCGCTTCCATCAAGAGCGAATCCGCGAGCCGGATAGTGGTTCGCATGATGTCTGAGCGTACGATGCTGGCGTCAATATGTCAATGGGTGCTCCACTGTCGTACCCAGCGCAGCGCGGAGCTGGCGGACACCGCCATCGTCGCCGCCAGGACGTTGAACAGCATGTCGACCGGATCGAACACGCGGCTGGGCAGCAGCAGTTGGATGCATTCGTCGAGCACGCCGATCAGGCCGGTCGCCAGCACCGTGAGCAGGGCGGGCGCGGGGACGCGGCGGCCCCGAGCGGCGCGCTCGGTGAGGGCCTCGTGGATGAACAATGCGACGACGCCGTACTCGATGAGGTGGGAACGCTCGGTCGGGATGGACATCCGGACGAAGACCAGGACGTAGGCGGCGGCGATGCCCAGGGCGACGCCCACCTCGGCGCCTCCCGGCCGCGCCCGCAGCCCCTGCGTCACGACGGCGGTCAGGACGAGCAGGCAGCAGAGGATGAAGAGGCCCTCGCCGACGCCGCTGCCGGCCAGGGCCGCGGCCAGCGTGCGCGCGAGGCCGAGGGTGGAGTAGATGGCGGCCACGACGACCGCCGTCCAGGTCCAGAGGCGTCGTTCCCGGTCGGACGTGAAGAGACGTTCGGTCGTGAAGCGGGGAGACAAGGTCACCTGAGCTATGCGTCAGCCGGGCGGGCCGACGCCGGCCCCCGCGCCGGCGCCGCAGAGGCGCGCGGACTCGGCGAGCGACCCGAGGGCGAGGCGGGCGGCGCCGCGGTAGTAGTCGGTCTCGGCGTGCTTCTCGACGAGCGCGAGGCAGGCCGGCGCCCACGCGAGCAGGTGGTCGTGCAGGAAGTCCCGCTGGGCGTCGAAGCACCGCGCGAGTTGCGCGGTGTCGCCTCGGGCTGACGCCCCGGCGGCGTGGTCGGACAGGGTGGCCACGAAGGCCAGCTCGAGCCCGAGGTGGTCGTCCGGCTCGCGGTGGACGGCCGGCGCCTCGACGCCGAACCGCCGGTAGAGCTCGCGCACCTGCAGGGTGGGCTCCTGGAACGTGAGCTTCGTCTTGCTGCGGTGGACCGATTCCCACGGCGGGGCGAGCATCTCGCCGGGGCCGACGAAGAGCCGGTTGAAGTCCCACTCGAGGGCGCCGAGCCGGGCCGGATCCCAGCCCGCGCAGAACGCGTTCAGCAGGGCCAGCCCCGCGGCGGTGCCGTCGTCGCGGGACGGGAAGGGCCACGCCTCGAACAGTCGGTCGCCGGCGAGGGCGGCCAACCACTCGGCGCGCGGCGCCTCGTAGAAGCACCGGCCGAGGAAATGATAGGCGAGGGCCTGCTCCTCCTGCCGCCGCCGCCACTCGGCGGGGACAGTGGGCGCCTCGCGCGATGCGGGAGCCGCAACGCGCCGATGCTCGACATCGTTCGACACGGAAGCCGCAACGCGCCGACCCTCGTCATCGTTCGACGTGGGAGCCGTCCCGTGCCGACCCCCGCGGTGATTCGACGCGGGCGCGGTCGAGTGCCCACCGTCCGACACGGAAGGGGCAACGCGCCGACCCTCGTCATCGTTCGACGTGGGAGCCGCCCCGCACCGACCCCCGCGGTGGTCCGACGCGGGCGCGGTCAAATGCCCACCCTCACCCGCATGGCGTAGAACAGGAAGCGGCCGCACACCTCGGACACGAGGGCGAGCCCGAGCGCGCCGCTCGCGAGGGCGGCGGCGAGTCGATGCCGGGAGGGCCGGAGGGGCCGGCGGACGAGCGCGACGACCCCGCCCAGCGCCGCCGCCGCGGCGGCGAGCAGCCCGAGCCGCAGCAGGAGCACGTCGCCGTAGTCGCCGGTCAGTCGCTGCGCGCTGGCTGCGGCGGCCGCCGACGGCTCGCCGGCCAGCGCGGCGAGGTGCAGCGGCACGACGGCGAACTCGAGAGCGAGGGCCACGATGCCGGCCAGCGCGAGTCCGCGCAGGATTGCCGACGAAGCCGCGGCGGGGCCGGCGGCAGGGGCGTCGGCTTCCGGCGCGAGACACCGTCCGACCAGCCCCGCCGCCACGCCGAGGATGCCCAGCCGCAACGCCGTGCCCCCGAACGCGGCCGGGGTCGCGAAGCTGTTCCAGGCGGGCTGGGCCGGCAGCAGGTAGATGGCGGTCTGGCAGGCGAGGAACGCCAGCCCCGCCGCGGCCGTGAGCCGGGGCAGCCACGCGGCGAGGGGGGAAGTCGTCGCCGGGTCCGCCGACGCCGGGCCGGCCTGCGCCGGACTCGCCGCGCGCCGCTCCGGCGCCGAGCTGGCCGGCCCCGCATCGGCGTTGCGCCACTCCCGCCACGCCATCGTACCCAGCAGCGCCGCGACCAGGCTGCCGAAGACGATCTCGCGGCTGAGCCACGACGACGAGAAGTTGACGACGGCGCGCGCCGCCTGGAGCGGGGTGGAGAGGTGGAAGAGGGCCGCGAACAAACCGGCCGACAGCACCGCCAACACGAGCAGGAGGGAGACCGCCGTTTCGCGGCCGGTGCTTCGTTCATGCGCCGGGTCCGGCCCGTCGCTGCCCGTCTCCAGGGCCTCGTGCCGCGCGCCGTCGCGCCGCGCGCCGTCCCCTGCGCGGCCCGCCATCTCCGCATCCGCCGCCGAGCCGTCGCGCCGCGCGCCGTCTTCCGCGCGG
>JAJEEA010000225.1 GCA_022821235.1 Vicinamibacteria bacterium | reverse complement strand
CCCGGCGGCAGCGCCGCGAGCGCGAACCGCCCGTCCCCGCCCGTCACCGCGGTCCGCGCCTCGCCGCCCCCCGCCGGCCGCGCCACCACCGTCACCCCCGGCAGGGCGAGGCCGGTTGCGTCGCGCACCGCGCCCTCGACGGCCGCGCTCTGGGCGCCGGCCGCGCGCGGCGCGAGGGCCGAAGCGATGGCGAGGACCGCCGCTCCCGCCCGCACGCGCGCGTTGCTCATGACGCGCGTATGGTAGCCGGTTTCGGCCCCGGTTGCGGGCGGAGCGAAGGCGGGAGCTCGCGGCGGGTCTCGTCGGGCGCCGATGCGAGCACGTGATTGCGCGATGCACTTGCCACAGGGCTATTCCCCCGCGCGGCCGGTGGTTGCTAGAATGTAACCATTCGCGTTTCGGACCAGCGGTCCCCCGGCCGCCGCGGATGTCGCGCGCGGCCATCAGGAGGAATGCCGATGACGAGCAGATGGAAGCCCCCCCGAGCCCTCTTCCTTGCGCTGGCCCTCGCGGTGGCGTTCGCGCCCGGCGCCGCGCACGGCCAGGACGTCTCCATCAGCGGCACCGTCACCGACACGACCGACCTCGTGCTGCCCGGCGTGACGGTCGAGGTGCGCGACGCGGGCGGCGGCGGCGAGGTCACCTTCACGGACGGGACCGGCCAGTACTCGTTCAGCGGGCTCGCGCCGGGGACCTGGGAGCTGACGTTCGCGCTGCCCGGCTTCAACGCGCCCGCCCAGGTGGTCGAGGTCGCGGCCGGGGCCGCCGTCGTCGTCGACGCGGTGATGGCCATCGGGCTCGAGGAGCGCATCGTGGTCGTCGGCACCCGCGCGCAGCCGCGCTCGGTGACCGAGTCGCCGGTGCCCGTCGACGTCATCCCCGCCGAGGACTTCGCGTCCCAGGGCTCGACCGACCTCGCGAACCAGTTGCGGACCGTGGTGCCGTCCTTCAACGTCGGCGTCCAGCCCATCAGCGACGCCGCGACCGTCGTCCGGCCGGCCAACCTGCGGAACCTCGCGCCCGACCACACGCTCATCCTCGTCAACGGCAAGCGCCGCCACCGCGCCGCCGTCATCACCTGGCTCGGCAACGGCATCGCCGACGGCTCGCAGGGGCCCGACATCTCCGTCATCCCCTCCATCGCGATCCGCCAGGCCGAGGTCCTGCGCGACGGGGCCGCCGCCCAGTACGGCTCCTACGCCATCGCCGGGGTCATGAACTTCCAGCTCAAGGACGACAACCAGGGCGGCGCCCTCGAGTTCCGCACCGGGGCGTTCATGGACGCCAACGCCGGCGACACCGCCACGTGCGGGTCGAACATCGGCGACATCAAGCACTCGTGCAACGGCATCGGCGGGCACGGGCAGGCGTTCTCGGTGGCCGGCAACAGCGGGCTGCCCCTCGGCGAGAACGGGTTCCTGAACCTCAGCTTCGAGTACGGCAACGCCAACCCCACCAACCGCAGCGTCCAGCGCAACGACGCCGCTGGCATCATCGGCGCCGGCAACGGCAACATCCGCAACCCCGCCCAGGTGTGGGGTTCGCCCCTCATCGAGGACGACCTGAAGCTGTTCGCCAACTTCGGCCACCTCTTCGACAACGGCCTGCAGTGGTACGGCCACACCAACCGCGCGAGCCGCAAGGTCACCGGCGGGTTCTACTTCCGGAACCCGCACACCCGCGGCGGCGTGTTCCGGGGCCCGGTCCTCGACGACGGCTCGCCGTCGCTGCTCGTGGGCAACCGAGGCCTGGCCGAGCACAACCGGATGCACGGGACCAACGACGGCTACACGGGACCGGGCTGCCCCGCGATTCCCATCGTCGGCAACGCGCCCGACGCCGGCGCCCTCGCCTCCGTCGTGAACGACCCGAACTGCTTCACCCTCTACGAGCGCTTTCCCGGCGGGTTCACTCCGCAGTTCGGCGGCGACTACGTCGACTACTCGTTCGTCACCGGGCTGCGCGGCCTCGCCGCCAACGGCTTCAACTGGGACGCGAGCGTCAACATCGGCTCGAGCGAGATCGACCAGTTCATCTTCGACACCGTCAACGCCTCGCTCGGCTACGACACGCCGACCTCGTTCCGGCCCGGCATCTACCGGCAGGAGGACATCGACGTCAACTTCGACGTCTCCTACCCAGTCAACGACGTCGTGAACGTCGCGGCCGGCACCGAGTGGCGCCAGGAGAAGTTCACGATCGGCGCCGGCGACCCCGCCTCGTGGGAGATCGGCCCCTACGCCGCCCAGGGCTTCAGCTCGGGGTCGAACGGGTTCAACGGCTACCGCGCCGACACCACGGCCGGCGTTTGGGACCGCAGCAACATCGCGCTCTACGGCGACATCGAGGCCAACGACGCCGACGGCCGCTGGACGGTGGGCACCGCGGCGCGGTTCGAGAACTTCAGCGACTTCGGCTCCACCACCAACGGCAAGGTGTCGGTGCGCGGGGGGGTGACCGAGTCGTTCTCGCTGCGCGCCGCCGTCAGCACCGGGTTCCGGGCCCCGACCCCCGGGCAGCAGAACGCGTTCAACGTGACCACCGCGTTCATCGGCGGCCAGTTGACCAACAACGGCGTGGTGCCCTCGACGTCGGGCGTCGCGGTGGCGCGGGGCGGCGGGCAGCTCGCGCCCGAGCGGTCGCGCAACTACAGCGCGGGCGCGGTGTACGAAGAGGGGCCGTTCTCGTTCACCGCCGACTTCTTCCGCATCGACATCAGCGACCGCATCGCCCTGTCGCAGGAGATCGCCCTGACGCCGAGCGAGATCGACGTCCTGCTCGCCGAGGGCATCGCCGAGGCGCGCAACTTCCCGGTGTTCCGCTACTTCCTGAACGACTTCTCCACCACCACCCAGGGCATCGACCTCATCTCGACCTACGTGGCCGGGCGCACGACGTTCAGCGCCGTCTACAACTACACCTCCACCGCCCTCAAGGACATCCAGGCCGGCAGCTCGATCGACGAGTTCCGCATCGCGACCCTCGAGCAGGGGTTGCCGAACGCCCGCTGGAACTTCACCGTCAACCACACCGCCGAGCGCTGGAGCCTGATGGCCCGCCTGAACTACTTCGGCGCGTACTGGGACAGCGAGGACGGGCGCAACGCGGCCGACGCGGGCGACGTGCTGAGCTCGTGGCTGTACCCGCCGTACTCCGGCAAGGCGCTGCTCGACGTCGAGCTCGGCATTCCCGTCGGCAACGGCGCCACCATCGCCATCGGGGCCGAGAACATCCTCAACGCCTACCCCGACATCAACCCCTACGGCGCCGACAACGTGGGCAACCAGTACGGCCAGTTCTCGCCGTTCGGGTTCAACGGCGCCTACTACTACACCCGCATCGGTTTCGGGTGGGGCCTGTAGCGTTCGACCGGAAGACGGGGCCGCGGCGGGCGAAGCCGCCCGCCGCGGCCGGGCCCCAAGGGTTGCCGATGGAGCAGATGCGACGCGCCAAGGCGCCGACCTCGCAGTCTCTCGCCGGCGCCGCCTCGGTCCCGGGAGCTGCGTTCGCCCGACCGCTCGCGTCGACGGCCCAGGGTCTTGGCCGACCCCGACCGCTTCTCGTTCCAGTCGCTCAGCTTCGACCCGCGGCCCGATCTCCCCGGCGCGGCTCCCTTGCCACCGCCGACTACCTCTGTCCCGCGCCCGTGTAGGCGCGATGACGAAGGTGATGAATTGGCGTAAAGCGCCGCTCCGCCGCCGCCGTCGCTTCGTCTGCGCCGCCTCTGCCCGTGCGAGGCGTGGCGCGATCGTGGCGCTGGCGGCCGCCGCCCTCCGGGCGGCCCTTCCCGCCGACGCGGCGGCGCAGGGAAGCCCCGAGCAGGATCGCGCGGTGCTCGAGGCCTTCTACGACGCGACCGGCGGCCCCGACTGGACGAACGACACCAACTGGAAGACATCGGCCCCGCTGCACCGGTGGCACGGCGTGTCGACCGCCTTCGGCGGCCGGGTCAACCAGTTGTCTCTCGCCGACAACGGCCTCGCCGGCCCGATCCCGGCCGGGCTGGCGGACCTGGAGTATCTCGAGCGCCTCGACCTCTCCCGGAACGCCCTGACCGGGCCGATCCCGGCGCGCCTCGGGAACCTGACCCGCCTCCGCCGGCTGTTCCTCGGAGAGAACGGCCTGTCGGGGCCGCTGCCGGACGCGCTGGGAGACCTGGAGAACCTGGAGTCTCTGGACCTCGACCGGAATGCCCTGACCGGGCCGATCCCGGCGCGCCTCGGGGACCTGACCGGCCTCACCTGGCTCTCCCTCCGCGGGAACGACCTGTCGGGGCCGGTCCCCGACACGCTCGGGGGCCTGGAGAACCGCTGGACCTCACCCACAACGCCCTCGCCGGCCCCATCCCGAAAGTCCTGGGCGGGCTGTCCCGCCTCGAGTGGGTGTCCTTGTGGGGGAACGCCCTGACCGGCCCGGTCCCGGCCGAGCTGGGCGGCCTGGCCACGCTCGGGACGCTGCACCTGGGGTGGAACGCCCTGACCGGCCCGCTCCCCGAGAGCCTGACGGGGCTGGCGCGGCTCACGCGGCTGAGCCTCCAGGGGACGGCGGCGTGCGCGCCCGCCGACGACGCGTTCCAGGAATGGCTGGCCGACGTCGACTTCACCGGGGACACGTGCAACCGCCCCCCCGAGCCCGTCGGCGCCATCCCCGCCCAGGCCCTGGCCGAGTCGGGGCCGGCCGCGGGCGTGCCCCTGGCAGACTGGTTCAGCGACCCCGACGACGACGAGCTGACATACGCGGCCGCCTCCAGCCACCCCGCCTCGGTCGGCGCCCTCGTTTCCGGCGGCGCCGTCTGGCTCGTGCCGGGGACGGCGGGGACGGCGACGGTGACGGTGACCGCGAGCGATCCGGGCGGCCTGAGCGCCGACCAGGCGATCGCGGTGACGACGTCGGCGGGGGCGGGGGCGCGGGGCGACCGCGGGGCGCTCGAGGCGCTCTACGACGCGGCCGGCGGGGCCGGCTGGACCCGCGCCGCGGGGTGGAAGACGCCGGCGCCGCTCGGCGAGTGGCACGGCGTGACGACCGACGCCGCGGGCCGCGTCACGCGGCTCGCCCTCGACGACAACGGCCTCGCCGGCTCCATTCCCCCCGCGCTGGGCGGCCTGACGCGGCTCGAGGCGCTCGACCTCGGCCGGAACGAGCTGGGCGGCCCCGTCCCGGCCGCGCTGGGCGGTCTCGCCGCCCTGAGGCGGCTGTCCCTCCGGGAGAACGGGCTGGCCGGCCCCATCCCGGGCGAGCTGGGCCGCCTGACCGGCCTGGAGCAGCTCGACCTCGCCGGGAACGCGTTGACGGGCCCGGTCCCGGCCGGGTTGGGGAGCCTGGCCCGCCTCCGGCGGCTGTCGCTGCGGGGCAACGACCTGAGCGGCCCGATCCCGGGCGCGCTCGAACGCCTGGCCGACCTGGAGGAGCTGTACCTGGGCGGGAACGGGTTGACGGGCCCGGTCCCGGCGTGGCTGGGGGGCCTGGCCCGCCTGCGCTGGCTGTCCCTCTCGGGGAACGAGCTGAGCGGCGCCATCCCGGCCTCGCTGGGCCGGCTCGCGAGCCTCGAGGCGCTGTACGTGGGCGGGAACCGGCTCACCGGCCCTGTCCCGGCGTGGCTGGGCGACCTCCGCCGCCTCCGGCGGCTGTCTCTCCGGGGCAACGACCTGAGCGGGACGGTCCCCGACGCGCTGGGCCGCCTCGCTAACCTCGAGCGGCTGGACCTGTCCGACCTCTGGGGCCTGTCGGGGCCGCTGCCGGCCGGCCTCGAGCGGTCGCGCCTCGAGCTGCTGGACATCTTCGTCACCCGGACGTGCGCGCCGGCCGCGTGGCGGGACTGGCTGGCGACCATCGCGTTCTACGGAGCCCCGTGCGGGCCCGCGCCCGGGGTCACCGTCGACGTGGCCGTCGTCCATACCGCGAACGCGCGCAGGACGGCGGGCGGGCCCGCCGAGATCGCCGCGACCATCGACCTGATGATCGCCGAGGCCAACCAGGCCTTCGAGGCGAGCGGGGTCGACCTTCGCCTCGCCCTCGTCGGGCGGGCCGAGGTGACGTACGCCGAGACGGGCGACGGCCTCGTCGACCTGCGCCGCCTCGCGCATCCGTCCGACGGCTACCTCGACGAGGCGCACGCCCTGCGCGACCGCGCCGGGGCCGACCTCGTGCACCTGATCCTCGACCGCGCCGAGGAGACCTGCGGCATCGCCTATCTTCCCGGCGCCTTCGGCCTCACCGTCCACGGCTGCGGGGGCCGGGTCCTCGCGCACGAGCTGGGGCACAACCTGGGGCTCCACCACGATCGCTACCAGGTGCACCACAACGAGGGCGGGGCGCGGCCGCATCCGGCGCACGGCTACGCGAACCCGCGCGTGTCCGAGGCCGGCGCCCTGCGGTCCACCCGCTGGCGCACGATCATGGCCTACAACACCCGGTGCCGCGAGGTCCACGCCGT
The DNA here is from genome assembly GCA_022821235.1 of Vicinamibacteria bacterium. Lineage (GTDB taxonomy): Bacteria > Acidobacteriota > Vicinamibacteria > Vicinamibacterales > UBA8438 > JAJEEA01. The sequence continues at coordinate 141 of JAJEEA010000225.1, read as the reverse complement.
CTGCTCCAGGCTGCTCCGCTTCTCGAACCCGCGCCAGGCCTGGAACGGCGAGCCCCTGGGCGCCGCCTACCAAGCGGGCGAATGGGAGGTGGCCGGCGGCGCCGACGCGGCGGCGGTCCTCGCCGCCACCGGCCCCGCGGT
>JAJEEA010000019.1 GCA_022821235.1 Vicinamibacteria bacterium | reverse complement strand
CGCCGCGGCGGTCGTCGGCGCTCCGCCCCGGCGGTCGGCGGCGCTCCGCCCCGGCGGTCAGCGGCGCTCGGCCTCGCCGGTCATCGGCACGAAGAGCACCGGGAGCACCGCCTCCTCGGTGACGCCGTCGTCGGTGCGGGTCAGCACCGTCAGGGTCTGCCGGTAGTCGCCCACCGGGATGATCATCCGCCCGCCGACGGCGAGCTGGTCGACGAGGGGCTGGGGAACGTGGTCGGGCGCCGCCGTCACCATGATGGCGTCGAACGGCGCCGCCTCCGGCCACCCCGCGTAGCCGTCGCCCTCGCGGAGCCGCACGTTGTCGTAGCCCAGCTCGGCCAGGGTGGCGGCGGCGCGGGCGGCGAGAGGAGGCACGATCTCGATGGAGTACACGGTGTCGGCCAGCTCGGCGAGCACCGCGGTCTGGTAGCCCGAGCCGGTGCCTATCTCGAGCACCCGCGCGCCGGGCGCCAACCGCAGGGCCTGGGTCATGTAGGCCACGACGTAGGGTTGCGAGATGGTCTGCCGGTAGCCGATGGGCAGGGGCCGATCGTCGTAGGCGGCCGCGCGGATGTCCTCGGGTACGAAGCGATGGCGCAGCACCCGCTGCATGACCTCGATGACGCGCGGATCGGTGATGTCACGGGCGATGAGCTGTCGCTCGACCATCGACATGCGGTCGCTCTCCCGGTCGGAAGGGGGCTGGGCCGGCGTGCCCGCGGCGGCTGACGCGGCGTCGACCACGGTGTCGGCCGGCGCCGCGCAGGCGAGGAGGGCCAGCGCCAGCAACGCCGCGGCCGCGGCCCCGCCGTGCCGCGCGCGCCGGCCATGACCAGGGGCGGGCGTCTGCGCCGTGGCGCCGCGCGGACTCCCGGAGGGTCGATCGGGCGGCGGTCGGAGCCGCCGGACGGCGATTTGCGGGCGAGGCCGATGTTCCTGTTGTTCGTCGCCGCCGGGGCCGGCGTGCTGCTGTTGTCGCATATCGCTCCCTTTCCGTTCGTGCTCGACGCGCTGACCCCGGCCCCCTCCCGCTGGAGCATGCCGGGCCGCGACATCCCCACAATCTACCTCACCTACGACGACGGCCCGAACCCGGCCGCGACCCCCGATCTGCTCGACGTGCTGGCCCGCGAGGGGGCCGTCGCCACCTTCTTCGTGCTCGACCGCCACCTCACGGCGGAGACCGCGCCCATCGTCGAGCGGATGTTCCGCGACGGGCACGCGGTGGCCCTGCACTCGCACACCCGCCGGCTCCTGCTGCTGCCGCCGGACGAGCTCGGCCGCACCCTGACCGCGGCCGCCGACCGCATCGAGCGGCTCGCCGGCCACCGGCCGTGCCCGGCCTTCCGGCCCCACGGCGGATGGCGCAGCGGTCGTATGTACGAGGGGCTCCGGCAGATCGACCACACCCTGATCGGCTGGGGCTGGTTCCTCTGGGACTGGGACTGGTTCCGCACCCGGGACCCCGACCGGCTGGTGCGGCGCTTCGCGGGGCGGGTGTCCGACGGCGACATCATCGTCATGCACGACGGCCACCACGAGGACCCGCGCCCCGACCGCCGCTACGCCGTCGACGCCACCGCCGGCCTCGTGCCGGCACTGCGCCGGGCGGGGTTCGCGTTCGGCACCGTGTGCTGAGGCGGGCGCCGGCTTCGCGGGCCGCCGTGGCCCCGGTCCGAAGCCCGGCCCGCTAAGGATGGTGACGGGAATTATCTTGCCACGTGCCCAGGGCAGGAACCGCCGAAAGCCGGCTGCATCTGGGTTGTAGTTGGCAGCCTTATTTCGATCAGGGTCCTAATCGTCGTTGCGGCTCCGCTTGGCGCCCAACCAACCGGGCCGGGAGTCCGCACCGTTCCACGGCGCAGACTCCTGGTCCCGGATCGCGGCCTCCGCCTGCCCGGCCGCCCCGCGCCACCCGCCGGAGCTCCGCCGCCTTGCCTGAGGCGGCCGCCCTCACGGCGCCGGATCGCCGGTGGCCGACAGCCACGCCTCGCGGTTCCGCTTCTGCGCGTCGGTCGGCTCCTCGACCGGCTGCAGCTCCCAGCGCCGGCCCGGCGGCACCGCCGTCTCGACGGGAATGCGGCGGAGCGCCCCCCGCCGCGCCACGAGGACGTCGAGGCGGGCGCCGGCCCCGGCCTGCGCGATCCGGCCGGTCCACTCGGACGGCAGCACGCGGTGGTCGCCGACGGCGAGAATCTCGTCGTCGACGTTGAAGCCGGCCGCGCGGGCCGGCGTGTCCCGGGGCACCTGGGCCACCAGGAGGCGGCCGCCGGCGTTGCGCGTGACGACGCCGATCCAGCCGTCCTCGTTCTCCTTCTCGTCCCCTGCCGGCTCCTCGCCGAAGGTCAGTCCCAGCCAGTCGAGGGCCTCCGCGTAGTCGAGCTCGCCCGTCGAGTCGAGGGCGTGCGCGAACCAGCCCGACAGGGGCACGCCGGCCACCGCCTCGGCGGTGGCCCTGAACTCGTTCGGCGTGAACCCGCGGGCGCCCGAGTAGCGGGCCCAGGCGCGCCGCAGGACGTCGTCGAGCGTCTTCGCGCCGCCCGTCGCGGCGCGTATCCGCATGTCGAGCAGGAAGCCGACCACCGCCCCCTTGGTGTAGTAGCTGACCGAGGTGTTCCGTGAGTTCTCGTCGGCGCGGTAGAACTTGATCCACGCGTCCCAGGACGCCAGCGAGACCGGCTGCACCTCGCGTCCCGGCGTGGTCTGCAGCCCGCGAATCTGGCCGGACAGCGAGGCCAGGTACTCCTGCTCGGTCGAGAGCCCCGCCCGGTGCACCGCGAGGTCCGCGTAGTAGCTGGTCAGCCCCTCGACCACCCACAGGCTCTCGGTGTGGACCTCGGCCTCGTAGTCGAACGGCCCGAGCTCGATGGGCCGCAGGCGCTTCCCGTGCCAGGCGTGGAACAGCTCGTGGCTGACGAGGCCGAGCCAGCGCAGGTACCGTGGCCGCGACGCCGTGGTCCAGCGGCTGGTCATGAGCAGCGTCGAGTTGCCATGCTCGAGGCCGCCGCCGGCCTCGGTGATCATGTTCAGGAACGTATAGCGCCCGTAGGGCATCAGTCCCCACATGCGGTGCAGCTCGCGGGTGATGCGCTCGGCGTCCTCCGCCGACCGCGGGCCGTCCCAGACGCCGGACTCGCCGACGTTCACGAGCTCGTGGAGGACCCCGGCCACCGTGAACGGATGGACGGTGGGGTTGCCGGCCACGATCGGCGAGTCGACCAGCGTGTCGTAGTCGGGGGCGCGCCAGGCGTGGGCGGCGCCCCCGGGGTGCGGCGGCAGGCCGGTCGCGGTGTCCCCCCACTCTGCCGGCAGCTCCAGGAACACGTCGTGGGGCCGGGGGCCGCCGTCGTCGGCCAGGGTGAGGAAGGTCGGCGCGCCGTTCAGCATCGCGAAGTCGGCCTCGATCCAGTTCGTGCGCACCGACATCTCGCGGCCGTAGACCCGGTAGGAGACCACGATGGCGTCGGCGCCGGCGGTGGCCGCCCGCCACCGATTCTTCCGCGACTTCTCGATCGGCAAGCGGTCGCCGCCCGGCGTGCGGGCTACGACCTCCTCGACGTGGCGGGCGTACTCGCGGACCAGGTACGACCCCGGCGTCCACACCGCCATCATCAGCTCGACCTCGGGCCGGCCGCCGGTCGGGACCCGCGCGTCGACCGTGACGTAGTGGGTGTGCGGCGCGGGGAACCGCAGCGTATAGGCGATGGGCTCGGGCGGCTGGGCGTCCGCCGGCGCCGTAGCGAGCGTCAGGAGAGCGACGAAGAGGAGTCTGCGCACGTGGGTACCGTCCTTCCCGGTTGTCGGCATGGTCGTCTGCCAGGAGTCTGCGCCGCAGAACGGCGCGGGCTCCCGCAGGGTCGGTTGTGGGCGTCCGGCGGAGCCGAGGGCGACGACGGGCGGGCCAGGAGCATCTCGCGACGGAGGCCCGGCTGCACTCGTCCCGGCGGTGCATCCCGCCGGGCTGTCCGTTCCACGGAGCCGAGGCAGTTTTGTGGTCACGATATGCCCGATATGCTCTCTCGTCACGCCCGGTCAGCCGGCGGCGCCGCGCGGCGTTCCGCCACGGGCTGAGAGAGCTCGCGGGCGGCGACGGCGGCCCCGAGCAGGGCGGGGCGCCCCTCCAGGATCACCCGCACCGGCACCTGTTCGAGAAGGCCGCGCATCGGGTGCTTGTCGAGAAAGGCGTCGATGAAGCCGCCGGCCCGCACCGCGGGCACCAGGTTGGGCACGATGCCGCCGCCGATGTAGACCCCGGCGGTGGCCACGGTCCGGAGGGCGAGGTTCCCCGCCGCCGCCCCGAGGGCGGAGACGAACAGGCTCAGGGCATCCTCGCAGGCCGTGCAGGCCCCGGCGAGGGCGCCCGCGGTGACCGCGGCGGGCCGGTCCCCCGGACGGTCGGGCAACGGGTCGCCGGTGCAGGCGGCCCCGCGGTGGGTGAACGCGTGCAGGTTGACCAGTCCCGGACCCGAGACCACGTCCTCGAGAGAGACGCGCCCCCGCGCGGCCGCGAACGCCGACGCGAACTCGAGCTCGCGCGGCGTGCGGGCCGCGAAGTCGGCGTGGCCCCCCTCGGAGGGCATGGGGACGAGCCGGCCGCCGACCCGGTGCAGGGCGGCCTCGCCGAGCCCCGTGCCGGGGGCGATGAGGGCCGCGTTGCCGCCGGCGTCGGTGACCCCGGCGTGCACGACGGCCAGCTCGTGCGGGGCGAGCTGCGGCAGCGCCCAGCCCATCGCCTCCACGTCGTTGAGGAGGTGGACCGACGCCACCCCGAAGCGGTCGCGGATCTCGCGGGCATCGACCGCCCAGGGGACGTTGGTGAGCTGCGACACCCCGTTCCGCACCGGTCCCGCCACCCCGAAGCAGGCCGCCGCCGGCGCCTCGCGGGCGCCCGCGTCGTCGAGAAACCGGGCCACGACGCCCGCCAACCCGCCGAACTCGAGCGTCGCGTAGCGGGCCGTCTCGACCGGTTCGGGGCGCGGAGCGCCCGGGTCGAACAGCCCCAGCCAGGTCTTGGTGCCGCCGACGTCACCCGCGAGAATGGTTCGAGGCGTCATTCGCGGCGCATGTCCCCGTGGTCGTTCGCGCGGTGGCCCTGCGCCGGTCGCGGCGTCGCCGCGGCGCGCCTTCCCGGCGGCGGGTGCACGTCAGATTCGTGAAATGGCTGCCACCCCGGGCTGTCAGGCTCCCGATTCTCGGTGTTCTCGGCTGCGAACCCCTCCGGAACGCGCCGCCCGGCCTCAGCGGTACGGTCTGCGGGCCGCGTCTCACTTTCTTGACGTGCGCCCCCCGGCGGCTTGACTTCGGGACTATTCTCATTCATCTTCCACGCGGTGGCATAGTGCCGTACCCAGTCGACTCTCCGTTTCGCGATCAGGTCGTGGTCTTCGCGGGGAGACTGACCGCGCTGCATCACCGGGCCGCGCGCCAGCTCGTGGAGCGCATGGGCGGGGTCGCCGCCGACGACGTGACGCCGCGGACGACGATGCTGGTCGTGGGGGGCTCGGCCGCGCCGAACGGCTCGGCCGCCCGGTCCGGGGGGCGCGGCCCGCAGTTGCGGAAGGCGGAAGAGGTCAACGCGGCCGCCCCCGGCAGCGTGCGGATCGTGGCCGAGGACGAGTTCTGCCGGCTCGGCGGCCTCCCCACGGCGGAAGCCCTCGATCGCCGCTACTACAGTCTGCGTCGGATCCGCCGGCGCTACCCGCGCATCCGGGAGGGGCACATCCGCTGCCTCGAGAAGCGGTCCCTGGTCAGCCCCGCGGTCCGCACCGACGTCGATCGCTACTACGGGTTCCAGGGCCTGCGGACGGTTCGCGGCGTCAGCGACGGCCTCGAGCGGGGCGCGCCGTTCCGGGCGGTGCTGCGGGAGCTCGAAGCGGCGCGCAACGGGCAGTTGACCCTCGACTTCGACGAGAGCGGCCAAGCCTCGCCGCCGGCCACCATCGTCGCCCTGCCGGCCCGCCGCCAACTGTCGATGGACGGCGGGGCCCCGGGAGGCGCCGGTGGCGAAGCGCCGTCGTCGGTCGAGGCCTCGCTGGCCATCTCCTGCTTCCAGGAGGGGGCGGCCCTCGACGAGGGGAACGAGCGCGACCGCATCCGGGCCGGCATCGCCTATCGCAAGGCGCTGATGCTCGACCCCAACCTCGTGCCCGCCCTCATCAACCTCGCCAACGTTCATTACGCCCGCGACGAGCTGGTGGAGGCCCAGGCCCTGTACGAGCGGGCCATGCACCTCGACGGCGAGTGCTTCGAGGCCCGGTTCAACCTGGGGAACATCCATCACGATCTCGGGCGCCACGAGGACTCGATGCGGCACTACCGCCGCGCCCTCGAGATCGACCCCGCCTATCCCGACGCCCACTTCTATCTGGCCGTGACCCTCGAGAAGACCGGCCGCTCGGCCGAGGCCAGGCCGCACTGGCGGGCCTACCGCGATCTGGCCCCGCACGGCGAGTGGATCGACCTGGCCCGCGAGTTCACGGAGTAGGCATCATGCGCAACCTCACGCCTCCGGCGGAATCCCGCGGCCGAACCGCGCGCCGCACCGATCGAACGCGGCGGCGCGACCGCCGGCTGCTGCTCGTGCTCGTGATCCTCGGGCTGACCGGGTCGGCGGGGCCGGGGGCGGCGCAGTCCGTCCGCATCGAGCGGCTCCTCGACGGCCCCATCATCCGGCCCGACATGGACCCCTCGATGGGCAGCAACATCGCCGGCCCGTCCCTCGTCCGGATGCCCGACTGGGCCGAGAACCGCTTGGGGCGCTACCACCTCTACTTCGCCGATCACCGCGGCACCTACATCCGGCTCGCCTGGGCGGATGCGCTGGAGGGGCCGTGGACGACCCACGAGCCGGGCGTCCTCGACCTCGCCGACTCGCACTTCCCGACCACCTGCCCGCCGTGCGCGCCCCCCGGGGCCTACGTGCACATCGCCTCGCCCGACGTGCACGTCGTCGAGGAACGGCGCGAGATCGTGATGTACATCCACGGGCGGGACGCCGGCCGGCAGGTGACCCGGGCCGCCGTGTCCCGCGACGGCCTGCGCTTCGAGGCGAGGCCGGAGATTCTGGGAAGGCCGTACTTCCGCGCCTTCCGCCACGACGGCTACTGGTACGCCCTGGCGATGCCGGGCGTCGTCTACCGGTCGCGCGACGGGCTCTCCGCGTTCGAGGAGGGGCCGACGCTGTTCGAGCCCGCCATGCGGCACTCGGCGCTGCTGAAGCGGGGCGACTCGCTGCTCGTGTTCTTCACGCGGCGCGGCGACGCGCCCGAGCACATCCTGCTGTCGCGCATCGACCTCGCCGGCGACTGGCGGACGTGGACCGAGACCCCGCCGGTTGAGGTGCTGCGCCCCGAGCGCGACTGGGAGGGGGCGGGGCTGCCGATCGAGCCCTCGCGGGGCGGGGCCATCGACGTGCCCGTGAACCAGTTGCGCGACCCCGCCATCTACGAGGAGGACGGCCGCACCTGGCTCCTCTACACCGTGGCCGGCGAGCGGGGCATCGCCATCGCCGAGGTTCACGTCGAGCCGTAGCCCGCCGCCGGCCCGGGTTCCTCCGCGGGGGGGCCGGTCACGGGCCGCTAATAGAGATAGTCGTCGTCGAGGCGCGGCCGTTTCGGGGCCTTCCGCCGCACCTTGTGGAACGTGCAGTCGGGGCACCACGACTCGGCGTTGAAGCCGCCCTTGCCCGCGTAGGGAAGCACCTCGGGGTTCGAGCAGTACGCGGGTCCGCCCTCGCTGACCGACCAGCGGCAGCTCTGAAAGCGGGCCTCGGCCGGGGTCGGCTCGGGCTCGGTGGCGGGAAGGGTGGGGGAGGGAGCTTCCATGGTCAGGTCCGGTGCGACGCCGCGGGCGGGTCGCCCGCATCGTCAATCGGCATGGGCCGGCTCCCGCAACTGCAGGTCGATCGAGCTCTGCAGCGCCCTGACCGCCTGCAGCTCGGCCGGCGCGGCCAGGGTCAGCGCGCTGCCGGTGGCGTCGAGCCGGGCCGTCCGCCCCACGCGGTGCACGTAGGTGTCGCGGTTGGGCGGCACCTCGAAGTTCACGACGGTCTTGATGCCGTCGATGTCGAGCCCCCGCGCCGCGACGTCGGTGGCGACGAGGACCCGGTAGCGGCCGCTGCGGAACCCGCCCACCGCCGCGAGCCGCAGCGCCTGCGACCGGTCCGCGTGGAGGGCGGTGGCCTTGATGCCGGCGCCCGACAGCGCCCGCGCCAGCCGCTCCGTCCCGCGCTTGGTGTTGACGAAGACTAGGACGGACCCCGAGGACCGGCCCAGGAACGACGTGAGCCAGGCGGTCTTCCGGGCCGCCGGCATCCGTTCGACGGCGTGCGAGATGCCCTCGGCCGGTTTCCCCCGCTGACCGATCTGGACGTAGGCGGGGTCGTGGGCCAGCTCCGACAGGGGGTGCAGGACCCAGTCGGGGATCGTGGCCGAGAACAGCAGGGTCTGGCGTCCCGACGGTCCCGATCGCGGACCGGGCGGCAGGTCGGCGACGATGCGGCGGACGTCGGGCCAGAACCCCATGTCGAGCATGCGGTCGGCCTCGTCGAGAATCAGGGTGTCGATGCGGCTGAAGCCGGGGATCCCGCCGCGGAGGTGATCGATGAGGCGGCCGGGGGTCGCCACGACCACGTCGACGCCGGCGGCCAGGGCCTGCGACTGCGGAGACATCGGGGTGCCACCGAAGACCGCGGCGCTCGTGAGCCCGGTGTGATAGACGAACCCCTGCAGATCGTCCTCTATCTGCACCACCAGCTCGCGGGTCGGTCCCAGGACGAGCACGCGGGTCCCCGCGGTCCCTGCCGCGGCGTCGTTCCGCGGCTCCTTGAGCAGGCGGTCGAGCACCGGCAGCAGGTAGGCCGCGGTCTTGCCGCTTCCCGTCTCCGCGCTCGCGATCAGGTCGCGCCCGCTCGCCACGATCGGAAAGACGGCGGACTGGACCGGGGTGGTGTTGGCGAAGCCGCGGTCCCGGACGCCCTCCGCGAGGGCCGGCGCCAGATCCAGCTCGTCGAAGGCAATCGGCTCCGCGTCGACCACCGCCGCCGGCAGGGTCAGCTCGGCCGACGGGGCCGCGAAGTCCTTCGCCGACGGGGCGGAGCGTCGTGTCGGCCGGCCGGCGGGGCGGCGCCCGCGCCGGGGTCGTCTGCGTTTCGTTGTTGAATCCAAGATGTTCAGCGAGCCCGGAAGGTGATGATGCCCCGGACCGGATCGTAGGGAGAGACGCCGACCGTCACCCGATCGCCCGGTACGACCTTGATGCGGAACCGCCGCATGCGGCCGCTCAGTTGAGCCAGAACTTCATGACCGGCGTCGCACTGCACGCGGTAGAGCCCGCCGCTGTGCACCGCCATGACCGTGCCCTGTACGTCGATGAGGTCGTCCTTTGCCACGCGCCTCCTTGCCACCGCCCTGCTGGCAGACGCTCGGGGCCTGCTCCGCAGGAGCTTCGCGCGACGAGGCTCCATGCGCAACCGCCGGGTCGCGCAGCCTGCTGCACCGAATGCCGAGGACGGTACATCTGCCGCCTCCGGTCATCGACCGGGGACGCGGGCGGGCGACCCGGGGTGACCGGGACGCTTCGCCTATAACCTCCAAGTCTCGCACATCGGCCCCGCGCATGCAAAGGCGACCGTCACCGCGGGTGCACGACCGGAGCGTGAGGCGCCGCCGTGCCGGGCGCCCGATCCGGTGTTCATCGGCCTGGCAGCCCGCGGCGGAGTCCCCCGCTGCATTCGCGCGGCGATGCATCCCGCCTGCGCCCGGCAAGCGTCGCCTTCGGCTCCGATTGCCGCCCAGCCACGCCTACCGGCAGTCTGCGCCGTGACCGGCGCAGACTGCCGGCTGCGTTGTTCGTCGGTTGCGTACACCCAACAGGCGCCCTCCTCACGCCTTGTCAGGCGGGCGCCTCGGCCGTTCGCCGGCGCCCTTCGGGCGCGGTGCAACGCGGGGCTTTCGCCACGAGCTGCAGGGGTGAGCGCTTCGGCGCCAGCTCGGCCCGATGAAGACGCCGACTCGCGCCCGGTCCTCACGATGATGTCATGCGCCCGTCAGAGGGCCTTCACCGCCGCCTCGAGGTCGGCGGCCATCGCGACGTAGTCCGAGCCGGCGAGGCGCCGCGGGGGGCCGAAGCGCACGCCGACGCGGCCCGGGCGGGCCATGCGGAGCCCGCGTCCCATCACCCGGTCGACCCCGCGCAGCCGCACCGGGACGACGGGCACGTCGAGGCGGGACGCGAGCATCGTCGCGCCGGGCTGGAAGCGGGCGAGGGCGTCGCCGGTCACGCGCAGCCCCTCGGGGAAGATGATCAGCGAGTTGCCGGTGCTGACGAGCTCTCCCGCGTAGCGCAGGGCGTCGCGCGCCCCGGCCTCGCGCTGGGGCAGCGGGAACGCGTTGAAGAAGCCGGTGGCCAGGTAGTAGTTGAGGCTGCTCGTGAACCGCTGGAGCCGCGTGTGGCGCTCGGGGTCGAAGTGGCCGGCGAAGAACTCCTTGGACATCGCCGTCACCACCCGGTAGCGCTGCTTTCCCGGCAGCGCGGCGAGGATCACCGAGGGGTCGATGAAGCTCTGGTGGTTGGCGGCGAAGACCACCGGCCCGTCGAGGGCCCGCACGTGCTCGAGCCCCTCGACCCGGATCCAGGCGAAGAGCCGGGTCATGGGCAGCAGCCACACCGCGAGCGCGGCCCGCCGCAACTGCCGGACCGGCCACGCCTGGTTCCAGCGCGGGGCGGGGAACGGCGCCGCGGCGGGGCGGGACGAGCCGCCTCCGGACGAGGTGACGAGCCTCTCGAGATCCGCGACCGTCGCCGCGCCCGCCACCCCCCGCTCGTCGACCGCGACGTCGAGCTCGCTCTCGAGCGTCATCAGCAGCTCGACCCGCTCGAGCGAGCTGAGGCCCAGCTCGTCGAGGCGCGTGCCGCCGTCGACGGCGCTGCCGGCGATGCGTGCGAGTATCGACGACACCGACCGCTCCCCCCCGGCCGCGGCGGCGGGGGCCGGCGCCCCGCCCTCCTCCGCCCACGTCTTCACGGCCCGCCGCATTAGCTTCCGCGTGCCCTCGGTGCGGGGGAGCCGGTCGCCCGGCCACACCAGCACCCCGCGCACCTTCTGGTGGTCGGCGAGCCGCCGGTTGGCGGCGCGGGCGACCTCGCCGGCCGACACTTCGGCGTCGAGCACCGCGACCGCGTACACCCGCTCGCTGCCGTCGCGGGTCAGGCCGACGACGGCCGATTCCTCGACCCCGGGCACCGCGTCGACGATCCGCTCGACGTCCTCGGGGAAGACGTTGAGTCCCTCGGCGGTGACGATCATCTCATTCTTGCGGCCGTGCACCTGCAGGCGCCCGGTGTCGTCGAGGGCGCCGAGGTCGCCGGTGTGGAACCAGCCGTCCTCGAACGCCGCGTCGTCCCCGGCCGCCGCGCCGAAGTAGCCGGTCGTGACGTTGTCGCCCTTCACGAGGATCTCGCCGTCGTCGGCAATCCGCACCTGCATCCCCGCGATGGGCTTGCCGACCGAGCCGCGCCGGGTCCGGAACGGGTGGTTCAGGGTGACGATGGGCGCGGTCTCGGTCAGGCCGTAGCCCTGCACGACGAGGAACCCGAGCCGCTGCCAGAACGCCTCGAGGTCGGGGTCGAGGGGGGCTGCGCCGACGATGAAGCACCAGAACTTGAGCCCGAACAGCCGGTGCACGCGGCGGTAGCGCCACCAGCGGTGGGCCACCCCCAGCCCCTCGGCCGGGGGCTCGGCCGTCTCCGGGGCGACCTGCCTCACGTGGTCCCTCAGCACGTCGAGGATCTTCGGCACGCAGACGAGGACCGAGATGCGCCGGGTGCGAATCTGCTGCACGATGGCCTGCGGGCTGTACCCCTTCATGAACACGCAGGTGCCGGGCAGCATTGGGGGGATGAACGTGGCCAGGGCCTGCCCGAACATGTGGCTCAGGGGCAGCAGGTCGAGGAAGCGCAGGGGCCGGAAGGGACGCGCGTAGCGGCGGTACCTGAGCACCTCGCGCTCGACCGGGACGATGTTGGCGAGCACGTTCCGGTGGGTGATGACGACGCCCTTGGGCTCGGACGTGGCGCCGGACGTGAACACGATCTCGGCCGTGTCGCCGGGAGCGGGGGCGTGGGGAGCGGGGGGCGGCCCGCCGCCGTTCGCCGCGGGCGCGCGCAGCTCCGCGAACCGCCAGGTCTCGACCGCGTCGAGCCGCGCCGGCGCCACGTCGTCGCCCACGAGCAGGAGCCGGGCGTCGACCCGCCGGGCGATGCTCCCGAGGAAGTCGGACGAGGCCCGGTAGTCGATGGGCACCACCACCGCGCCCCGCAGCAGGCAGCCCCAGAAGGCGACGATCCACTCCGGGCGGTTCTCGCCCCAGAAGAGCACCGCGTCTCCGGCCCCGATGCCCGCCCCGGCGAGGCGGGCCGCGAACGCCGTCGCCGCCCGCCGCACCTCGTCGTAGCTGTGCCGCCGCACCCTGTAGCCGTCGTCGTGGACGAGGAACCCGGTGTCCCCGCGCAGGCGTTCGTCGAAGTAGTCGAGCAGGGTGTCCCGTTTCATGCGCGCATTATGGTCGACGCGTGGCGTCCCGGCCGGGGGCGCTCATCGCCCGGGAGCCGGGGGCGCTCATCGCACGGAGACGCCGATGTTGGCCGCCATCAGGGTCTGGCGCGGCGAGCCGGGCTGCTCGCCGAGCTGCTCGATGGGACTGATGGCGAAGAACCGCAGATCGAGCGACAGGGCCACGTTCGGGGTGAGGAACCACCGGGCCCCGCCGCCGTAGTTGAGGGTGCGGGCGCCCCGCTGCACCGGGGTCGCCGGCTGCTGCGGGTAGACGTTCAGCCACGAGGTGCCGAGGCCGCCGCCCACGTAGCTCCAGCCGTTGCGGTGCCCGAAGTTGAACGTGATCTGGGGCGAGAGCGCGGCGAACCGCGACGTGACGGGAATGCCCTCGATGAGCGGCTCCATCTCTTCCTCGTCGTCCGTCCCGGGTCCCTGCGTCGGGAACCGCGGGAAGCCCTCGGTCGGCTCTTCCATCGGCTCCACCACCGGCTGGTGCGCCGCGGTGGACAGGACGGAAGCGCCGATGCCGAACGTGACCGGGCCAAGGCGCAGGAAGTAGAGGTGACCGCCGAGGTCGATCGCCAGGCCGCGGGGGGGGAGCTGGTTGGGCCGCAGGCGCCGCACCCGGGCCAGCTCCTCGTTCTGCCCCAGGTTGACTATCGAGCCCCGGACGTCGATGACGTAACGGCCGATGGGCTCGTCCTCCTGCGCGGCCACGCCGGACACGGTCGTCGCGAGCAGGAACGCGACCCGCAACGCGGTCCGCACGTGGGCGCTCGACATCCTCTGCCCAGTATACCGGGGGCTGGAGGTCTTCATGTCCGCGAGCGAGGGACGCGCGGCCATCCCGCGCCGCCCCGTGGCCGTCGGTGCCCTGGCCCCGCCGCGGGGTTCCCGGCCCCGCGGCAGCGCGTCGTCTCCATCCAGGGGCCGCCGCCGGACACTCCCTATGGCCGGCGTGGCACGCCGGTGTACTCCCCAATGCCATACGGCTCAATCGCTCGACTCGGGTAGTGTCCACGGCAGGTGTGGTGCGCCGGTGTACTTTCCCGGCGCCATGCAGCCCTCTACGCCCGACTGGGGCGTTTCCCACGGCAGGGTGTGGTGCGCCGGTATACTCCCCCGCATGTCCAGCGACGTTCCCGTGAGCGCCATCGAGGAGGCGGCACGGCGCATCGCCGGCGCCGTCCGCCGCACCCCGCTGCTGCGATTGCCGCTCGACGAGGGGCCGCCGGTCTACGCCAAGTGCGAGAACCTGCAGGCGGCCGGCGCCTTCAAGATCCGCGGGGCCACCAACTTCATCGGGCAGCTCGACCCCGACGCGCGCCGTCACGGGGTCATCACCTACTCGTCGGGCAACCACGCGCAGGCGGTGGCCCTGGCCGCCCGCCGGGTCGGCGTGCCCGCGGTGGTGGTGATGCCGACCACCGCCCCCGCCGTCAAGGTCGAAGGGGCGCGGGCCCTCGGGGCCGAGATCCTCTTCGAGGGGACGACGTCGGTCGAGCGAAAGCGTCGGGCCGAGACGGTGGCGGAAGACCGGGAGCTCCGGATGGTGCCGCCCTTCGACCATCCCTGGATAATCGCCGGCCAGGGCACGGTGGGCCTGGAGATCCTCGACGACTGCCCGGACGTCGCGCGCATCCTCGTGCCGGTGGGCGGCGGCGGCCTGGTGGCCGGCGTCGCCGCCGCCGTCAAGCAGAGGCGCCCCGAGGTGCGCCTCGTCGGGGTCGAGCCGACCGGCGCCGCCAAGATGACGGCGTCGCTCGCGGCGGGGCGGCCGGTCGCGCTCGATCGGGTGGCGAGCCTCGCCGACGGGCTCCTGCCGGTGCGGCCCGGAGACCTCACCTTCCACCATGTCCGGCGCTTCGTCGACGAGGTCGTCACCGTCGACGACGACCCGATCGCCGACGCCGTCCTCTGGCTGTTTCGCCGGGCCAAGCTCGTCGTCGAGACCAGCGGCGCCGCGACCCTGGCCGCTCTCCTGAGCGGATCCGCCCCGGACCCGTCGGATCCGCCCGGGGACGGAGCCGCCACCGTCGTCGTGCTGAGCGGCGGCAACCTCGGTCTCGACACCCTCGCGCAACTCGCGGCCCGCCGCTCACCGGACGGCCAACAGCGGGGCTAGCCGCGCGAGTCGGCGCGGGTTGGAAGGCGCTTCCGCTTGTGACCGGCATTGCATCCTGCGCGACCGTGCTATTCCGCAGAGCAGGACCGCTCCCGTGGTCGAAGCCTGCTCGACACGCCTTCCGCCCGTCGCGTTCCGGCGATCTTCAGCCGTCCTGGAGTCGATGCAGCGGTTCGGCCGGGGCTGCTGGACGAGCCGTCGCGAGCCAGCGTTCTCGACCACGGACCCCGGCATGAAACCGGACGGGGCCAACGTCCGTTCGCGGCTCAGAACTGCACGCGCACGCCGGCGAAGGCGCTGCGCGGCTGCCCCGGCCCGATGAACCGCGGATCGCCGGCGTCGGGCACCTCGTGCAGGAAGACCTCGAGCTCGGCGAGGACGCCCGCCGTCGCGTAGCGCGCGTCGAGGAGGTTCTCGACCCGCACGAACAGCTCGACGCCCTGGTCGAGCCGGTACGTCGAGCGCAGGTTCACCACCCCGTACCCGTCCAGCCGCACCTGGTCGTTGCCCTCGTCGCCGACGAAGATCCGGTCCGACGCCACCACCGTCTCGAGGGCGGCGTCCCAGGCGCCGGTCAACGCCTGCCGGATGCCCGCCTTCAGGCTGTGGCGCGGGATGCCGGGCAGCCGGTCGCCCGGCTCGACGGCGATGGCCCCCGTCTCCGAGGCGGCGTCGTTGACCTCGTCGTCGCCCGGCAGCTCGAGGGGCGACTGGAACGTCGCGTCGAGGAGCCCGTAGCCGACGTACCAGCCCGTCCGGGCGTGGCTGCCGCTGATCTCCAGGTCGAGCCCGACCCGCCGGGTGTCGCCGGCGTTCTGGAAGTACCCGGTCCCGATGAGCTCGGGCGAGGCGATGAACAGGATGTCGTCGCCGATGCCGGTCCGATACGCCGTGACGGACCAGTCGCCCTCGGCCCACCGGCCGCGGAGCCCGCCCTCGACCGAGCGCGCCACCGCCTGCTCGAGCGGCGGGTCGGAGACGAAGGCGTTCGGCACCCGGCACGGCTCGGCGGGGTCGGCGCAGCTCAGCTCGGCCGCGGTCGGGGCGCGGTTCGACTCGGCGTACCGGGCGAAGACGGAGACGTCGCGGCCGGTCTGGAAGACCGCGCCCACCGCCGGGTTGAAGCGCGCGAACGCGTGCGCGCCGTCGAGCGACGTCCCGAGCCGGTCCATGATGTCGATGTTCGCCCGGTTGTAGCGCCCCGAGACGGTCAGGTGAACGCGGTCCGTCGCCGACAGCGTGTTGCTGAGGTAGAGCCCCACCGCCCGGTTCCCGGTGTCGATGGCGGTGTTGAAGAGGTCGTCGCCGCCGAGGCCGTGGAGGCTGGCGAAGAGCCCCGAGCCGGCGACGCCGCGCTCGGGAGTCAGGCTGCCCACCTCGCTGCTCGTGGTGAAGTCGACGTCCGCCAGATCGGCCGACGCGCCCATCACGAACACGTTGTCGCGGCCGCCCACCTCGGCCGTCGCGGTGGCCTGCAGGGTGGCGCCGTAGCCCGTCGCCAGGGTCCTCGTGCGGTTGTAGGCGCCGTCTCCGGCCGCGTCCAGCAGGGTGATGAAGCGTCCCGACACCACGTCGACGAGGGGCGTCGCCTCTTCTTCCTCGTCATCATCGTCCCCGTCGTCGTCATCATCGTGCCCGTTGTCGTCGTCGTCCCCGTCGTCATCGTCCCCGTCGTCGTGCCCGTTGTCATCGTCCCCGTCGTCGTCGTGCCCGTTGTCATCGTCTCCGTCGTCATCATCCCCGTTGTCGTCGTCGTCATCGTCGTCGTCGCCGAAGCAGAGCGTCTGCGCCGGGGCCCCGTCCGGCAGGGCGTCGTCCTCGCAGACCCCGAACTCCGCCTCGTCGCCGTTCAGGGTGCGGCGGTCGAGGTCGCGGTAGTAGCCGGTCACCTGCACCGACCAGGTGTCGGAGGCCGCGACGTCGGCCCGGCCCTGCACGAAGGCGAGCCGGTTCTCGGTCGTGTCCGGATAGGTGAACACCGCCGAGCGGTCCGCGTCGAGCAGCTCCACCGGGGCGGGGGCGTTCCCGTTCAGGCTGGTGTCGGCCCAGGTGAAGCTGAGGCCGGCGTCCACTCCCTCGTCGCGGTACGCGACGTCGGCGAAGGCCTGCGTCACCTCGGACGGCGAGGCGACGCGCCACCCCGTCTCCGAGAAGTGCGTCGCCCCCGTGTAGAAGGCCCACGCCCCGCGGTTGGCGCCGTACTCGGCGGTGGCGGCGTAGCGCCCGAACGAGCCACCGGAGATCTCGCCGCGGAATCCGGCGTTGTCGAAGCCGTTCTTGAGATCGAGGGCGAGGGCCCCGCCGAGGGCGTTCAGCCCGTAGGTGGGATCGGCGCCGGCGCTGAGCTGCACGCGGTCGATGGCGAACTGCGGGAACAGGTCGAACTGCACGGTGTCGCCGAACGGCTCGTTGATGCGGACCCCGTTCTGGTAGACCGCGATGCCCTGGGGCAGGCCGAGGAGCGGCGAGGCCGTGAAGCCGCGGAAGCGCAGGGTCGGCTGGAAGAGGTTGGTGGTGGTGCCCTCCAGGGTCACCGAGCCGAGGCGCTCGTTGAGGGCGTCGGCCGTCGAGGCCGCCCCGCGCGCCGCGAGGTCGCCGCCGTCGATGACCGAGACCGCCGCGGGCAGCCGCTCGCGGGGAATCCGGGAGCCGGGGAGGGGGGTGACCCCCACCACGTCGACCTGCTCCGCGATCCCCGCGAGGGTCAGCGTCACGTCGAGCACCAGCGGGCTCCCCGGCGTCAGGCGCACGTCGCGCCGCCGCGGGTCGAACCCGTCCAGCGTGAAGGTCACGGCGTAGGCGCCGGGCGCCAGCTCCAGGGCGTACTCGCCGGCGTCGTCGGTGGCGACGGTGGCCGGCGACGCCAGCCCCGGCGCCGCGGCGGTGACCGTCACGCCCTGCAGCACCGCGCCCTGCGCGTCGGTGACCTGTCCGGTGAGCAGGGCCGTCTGGGCGGCCGCGACCGGCGGACCGGCGAGGCCGAGGAGAAGGACGCCGGCGATGGCGCCGACGAGGGCCGCGCATCGGCCGAACGGAGGAGAGGCGACGACAACGGGCTGGAGAACCGGAGCTTGTGCCATACAGGTACATTCCCCGCCGCCCCGATCCGTTCAGGGGAATCTCGACATGCGTCGGGGAGGCCGAGTGCGGGTGGGGCTGGAGGACCACCCAGGGAACCTCGCGCATGTCGGGCGGGCCCGGAACGGCGATGGCGGCGGCGAGGAGCCCCGAGGGCAGTCGCGCTGGCGGTGGGGCGGCGCGATGCGGGGCGCGGATCGGAATGTGCTCTCCGACGTCTCGCACGCGGGGCGGGTCGGCGCGCTCTCCCGGGCCGGCCGGTCTCTCCGTCGTGAGACACCCGGGCCGGCTGACGCGCGGCAACCGATGGTCGGGGCGCACCCGCCACTCCCCATGCAGCCCGTGGCGAAAGTCCCCGCTGCATTCGAGCGGCGATGCATCCCGCCTGACTGCGTTGTTCGTCGGTTACATATGCCCAATATGCGCCCTCCTCACGCCTTGTCAGGCGGGCGCCTCGCCGCTCTCGATGCAACGCGGGGCTTTCGCCACGGGCTGCTTGGTCCGCGACGCCGCGGGTATAGACTGTCCCGAGACGGCATGGCGCCTTCCATCCACGATCCGGCCCTCGATCTGGCGATCGGGCTCGACGAGGCCGCCGCCCCGGTTGCCGCGACCGAGGCGGCCGAGGCGGTGCTGCGGCTCTTCGACATGCACCGCGACGGCGTGCACCGCTACGTGCGGGCCCTCGGCATCCCCGACCGGGACGCGGAGGACGTGGTGCAGGACGTGTTCCTGGCCCTGTTCCACCACGTGGCCCGCGGCCGGCCCCGCACCAATCTCCGAGGCTGGATCTTCCGGGTGGGCCACAACCTGGCCCTCAGGCACCTGAAGCGCGAGGCGCGCCGGCGCCGGGTCGGCGCCGATCTCGGGTCGGGGCGGGTCGTGGACGCGGCGCCCAGCCCCGAGGACCGCTATGCGAGCCGCCAGCGGCGGGTGCGGCTGGCCGCGGCGGTGAACGCGCTGCCGGCCCGCGAGCGGCGCTGTCTCCAGCTTCGCGCGGAGGGACTGCGGTACCGCGAGATCGCCCGCGTGCTCGGGCTGTCGCTCGGCACGGTGGCCAACACCATGGCCCGGGCGCTCGCGCGGCTGCGACGGGTCGACGAGAGGTAAGCACCATGTGGCGCACCAAGAGACACGTCTCCGACGGCGAGCTGCTGCTCCTGGACGAGGACGGGGCGCTGCCCGCCCGCCGTCGCGCGGCGGTGGCCCGGCACGTCGCGGCCTGCCCGCGTTGCGCCGCGCGCCGGACCGAGCTCGG
>JAJEEA010000315.1 GCA_022821235.1 Vicinamibacteria bacterium | reverse complement strand
GCAGAGCGGCGAGCGGGTCGACAAGACCGAGTGGCACCGCATCGTCACCTTCCAGGACGGGCTAATCGACATGCTCGGCAAGCACGCCCGCAAGGGCCGGCTGATCTACGTCGACGGCAAGCTGCAGACGCGGCGCTGGCGCAAGGACGGCGAGGACTCCGACCGGTTC
Source organism: Vicinamibacteria bacterium (assembly GCA_022821235.1). Taxonomy (GTDB): domain Bacteria; phylum Acidobacteriota; class Vicinamibacteria; order Vicinamibacterales; family UBA8438; genus JAJEEA01. Next base: position 2,838 of record JAJEEA010000315.1, on the reverse strand, counting down.
TCGACGGAGATCCTGCTGGTGCCCGGCGGCCGCATCCAGTTCCTGGACAAGCCCAACGGCGCCAACGGCAACGGCGCGGCCGAGGCGCAGGCGCAGAACGGCACGGCGATGCCGGCCGGCGGCGCCCCCGCCGACGACATGGACGACGACATCCCGTTCTAGCGGATCGTCCCACCGTCCTGCCCATGGGGGCCGGCTCCCGCACTCCGCGGCGGGGGTCGGCCCCCTTTTTCGTGCAGGCGGCTTCGAGTCCGTCCCCCGGCCGGAGTTCGGGGAGCGCGCCGCTGTTGGCGGATTCACCAGACAGGAGAGAGAGCATGGCGCACGACACCGGCATCTTCGCCCGCGGCGCGTTCATCGTCGCGGACTTCGTCACCCCGGCCGAGGAGGCGCGCATCCTTGAGCGCATCGCCGCCGCGCCCTGGCTGACCGACCTCAGCCGCCGCGTGCAGCACTACGGGTACCGCTACGACTACACCGGCGGCGGTTCGCGGACCCCCGCGGCGCCGTTCCCCCTCTGGGCGCAACACATGGCCGAGCGGCTCCGGCCGCATTTCGCCGGCGCGCTCCCGGCGCAGTGCATCGTCAACGAGTACCGGCCCGGCCAGGGCATCGGGATGCACGCCGACCACCGCGACTTCGGCCCCGTCGTCGCCTCGCTGTCGCTCGGCGCGGACTGGCCGATGCGGTACCGCCCGCGCGCGGCCCGCCCGTACGCCGCCGCCGGCCTGCCGGGCGACGAGGTCGCGAGGCTCCCGCGCCGCTCGGTCCTGGTCCTCGCCGGCGACGCCCGCCATCGCTGGATGCACGGCATCGACCGCGCCGACACCGCCCGCGAGACCGTGACCCGCGTCTCCGCCACCTTCCGAACGCTGGCGTAGTACCAACGCGGATATCGGGCCCATCCTTGCGGGGGCCGCCCCCCCGCACCCCCGCGACAAGGTGCCTCGCGCAAGGCGCGAGGCGCGCCTCCCATCACCGACAATTGCCCATCGTTTCACACGTGCTTGCCCCGTCAACCGCTGCGCGGTCCGCTGCCGCGGCCCTGCGGGTGACCGGCCTGCGCGCGCGGGCCTCCGGTCAATCGCCGGCGATGGGCCGGCGCAATCCGGAGGATGACATCATGACGACCGCGAAAATCGCATTCCGCGTCGACGACGACGGCCGCTGGACGATCGGGTTCAGCCTGACGCCTGAGGAGGAGCAGCTGCTCTTCGGCCTCACGCTCACCGCCGGCGAGACGTTCGACTCCCTGCTCGACGCAGCCAACGCCGCCGCCAGGGCCATCGAGCTCGACTTCCGACTCAACCGCAGCGTCGCCCGGCACTGAGCCGGGCGGCGTGTCCGCGCTTCGCGCGCTGCGCTCGCGCTTGAACGCCCCCAGGAGCCGGAGTCCGGCCGGTATCGGGGCGTCCCGCGCCGATCCAAGGGAGATTCCCCATGCCCCATCCGCCGCTGCCCGCCGCATCCCGGCTCGCGCCGCTCGCCGGAGACGCGCCGTGAACGCCTCCGCCATCGCCGCCGCGCTCGGCGAGCGCGCGGAGGCCGTGTGACGCCGCTACCTGCCCCGCGGGCGGCGTCAGGGGCGCTACTGGGTCGCGGGCGACCTCGACGGTTCGCCGGGCCGCTCGCTCTACGTTCGCCTCTCGGGCCCGGGCACGCCGGGCAAGTGGACCGACGCGGCCACCGGCGAGCACGGAGACCTGCTCGACATCGTCCGCCACCGCTGCCGGGCGCCGACGCTGCGCGCGGCGCTCGACGAGGCCCGCGCCTTCCTCGCCCTGCCGGGCGAGCCGGCGCCGGGCCGGGACGAGGCCTACGACGCCACCGAGGCTGCGCGCCGCCTGTGGCACCGCTGCCGCGCCATCGGCGGCACCCACGCCGAACGCTACCTGCTCGCACGGGGGCTCGCGCGCTGCCGCTTCGCGGCGCTGCGCTTCCACCCCGCGCTTCGCTACCGCGAAGGCGCGTCCGTGCTCCGCCTGCCGGCGCTGGTCGCCGCCGTGACCGGCGACGACGGCGCCGTCACGGGCGTGCAGCGCACCTGGCTCGATCCGCGCTCGCCCGCGAAGGCGGGCGTCGCCGCGCCGCGCAAGGCGCTCGGCAGAATCCACGGTCACGCGGTCCGGTTCGGATCGCCCGACGGGACGTTGCTGGTCGGCGAGGGCATCGAGACGGTGCTGTCGCTGGTCACCGCCATGCCGGAAATCACCGCCGCCGCGGCACTCTCCGCCGGCAGCCTCGGCGCGTTCGCGCCTCCGCCCGGCGTCGCGCGGCTCATCCTCGCCCGCGACAACGACACCGAGGGCGAGCGGGCCGCCGACCGCCTCGCCCGGCGCTGCGCGCGGGCGGGCGTCGCCGCCACCGTCGTCGTTCCCGACGGCGGCGACTTCAACGACGACCTCCTCGCGCTCGGCCCCGCCGCGCTCGCCGCCCGGCTCGCGCCGCTGGTCCGCGGCGCGGGAGGGAGAGGGCCGCAAGGGTAAGGGCAGGCATGGCAAGACCGGAGAGGGAGCATGGCCCGCATCGTCAACCTCAAACGCGAACCGCACGCCGTCGCCAACGGCGCGGTGCGCATCGACCGCCGCACGCCCTGGGGCAATCCGTTCGCGGTGGGCCGAGACGGCACCCGGCTGCAGGTCATCGCGTGCTACCGCGCCGATCTCTGGCGGCGCATCCGCGCCGGGGAGATCGCGGTGGAGGCGGTCGCCGCCCTGGACGGGCGCGACCTGGCCTGCCACTGCGCCCCGCTGCCCTGCCACGGCGAGGTGCTCGCCCGCGCCGCCGCCTGGGCGGCGGCAGAGCTTCGGGATCGGGAGGCGGAGTGAAACCGCGCGG
>JAJEEA010000153.1 GCA_022821235.1 Vicinamibacteria bacterium | reverse complement strand
CGGCGGCCGGGACCCGGCCGTGGCCGGCCCGCGATCGACCACCGTCCGCCTGCAGCTCGGCGGCCACGAAGCGGTCGATCGCTTCGACCACGGCGGTGGTCCGCTCGACCGAGGTGCCGGCCGGCAGGCGGTACTCCGCCGTGAAGATCGCCTGATCGGACGGCGGGAAGAAGACCCTCGGCACCAACCGGAACCCCTGCATCGCCGCGAGGAAGACGACGGCGAGGGCGGCGAGGGCCACCGTGCGGTGACGCAGGCCCGCCAGCAGCAGGGCCCGATAGGCGCGGTAGAGCCGGCCGCCGTAGGCTTCTCCGGCCGCCGTGAGCTCGGCGCGTTCGAGCGCGACCACGAGCTTCTCGTCGAGCAGGTCCGGGTCCGACCGCTCCTGGTCCGGCTTCGACCGGCTCCGCAGGAAGCGGACGCAGAGCAGCGGCGTCATGGTCAACGCCAGGATCCACGACGAGATCAGCGTGATGGCGACCACCTCGAAGAGCGGGGCGGCGTACTCGCCGGTCGTCGACTCGGCGAGGAAGATGGGCAGGAACGCGGCCGCGGTCGTGAGCGACGCCACCAGGAGCGGCCCGCGCAGCTCCCGCGCGGCATTGACCGCGGCGTCGATCGGCTTCCGCCCGACCGCCATCTGCATCGTGATCGCCTCGGTCATGACGATGGCGTTGTCGACCAGCATTCCGAGGGCGAGGATCAACGCGGCGAGCGAGACCTGATCGAGGCCGACGGCGAAGACCGACATCAGGAACAGGGCCGCGAGCATCGTCACCGCCACGGGGCTCGCCACCGCCAACCCGGTCCGCCACCCCATGAACAGGAGCACCACGCCGAGGACCACGCCGAGCGACTGGAACAGGCTGCCGATGAACGTCCGGACGCGGGTGTCGACCACATCCGGTTGGAACCGCACGACGTCGAGCTCGACGCCGATCGGATAGCGGGCCTGGAGGCGGGCTATCCCGCGCCGGACGCCGGCGCCGAGGGCGACGACGTCGTCGCCCTCGCGCATGGAGATCGCGAGCACGAGCGCCGGCGCTCCCGAGGCGTAGACGCGGTGGGCGGCCGGTTCGGCGTGCCCGCGGGAGATCGTCGCGAGGTCTTCCAGGGCGACCATCCCGGTATGCCCCGGGAGGGTGACGACCGTCCGCCGCAGGTCGTCGAGCGACTCGAAGGCGCCGCTCGGCTCCAGGGCGATCCGCTCCGCGCCGGTGCGGACGTCGCCCCCGGGGATCACGATGTTGACGCTCTCGAGGATCGAGCGGAGCTGAAGCGGAGCGATGCCCAGCTCGGCCAGCCGCTCGTTCTCGTAGCCGACGAAGATGCGCTCGGCCTGCGCGCCGTGGATGTCGACCCTGGCGACTTCGTCGATCCGGAGGAGATCGTCGCGGGCGGCTTCGGCCAGCGCCTCGAGCTCGGCGTACGAATAGCCGTCGCCGGTCAGCGTCACGATGATCTCGAAGAGGTCGCCGAGCTCGTCGTCGACCCACGGTCCGATGGCGCCGGCCGGGAGATCCGGTGCGACCTGCCCCACCCTGCGGCGCAGCTTGTCCCAGACGGGCGGCACGTCGCGGACGTCCTCGCGGACTTCCACCCTGACGAGCGACACGCCGGTCCTCGACCGCGACGCGACGAAGTCGATCTCGGGGATCCCCTGCAACGCCGCCTCGATCGGGTCCGTGACCAGATGCTCGACGCGTTCCGGGCTCGCCCCGGGCCAACGGGTCAGCACCATCGCCCGGCGAAAGGTGACCTCGGGGTCCTCGGTGCGCGGCAGCCCCCGGTAGGCGGCCAGGCCGGCCGCGACCAGGAGCGACAGGACCACCGCGGTGACCCGGTCCTTCTCGACGGCGGCGCGTGTCAGGTCCATGGGAACCCGTCAGTTCGCGGCCGCCCAGGCGGTGTCCAGACTCACCAGGTCGCCGTCGGTGATCCGGCTGACGCCTCCCGACACGACACGGACCCCCGCCGGCAGGCCCTCGACGATCTCCACCAGCCCGGCGCTCACGAAGCCTCCGACCGTCACCGTCCGCCGACGAACGACGGCCAGCTCGCCGCCCCTCGGCTCGGCCACGAAGACGAACGGGCCGTCGCGGTCTTCACCGACGGCCTGGGCGGGAAGCACGAACCGCGCCGCCGCATCGCCGTGGTCGAGGGACAGCGTGACCCTGGCCGCCATCCCGGGCCGGATCGACGGATCGGCGTCCAGGCTCGCCGTCACCGAGAAGAGCGTGCTCGCGGCCTTCGCCGCGACGCCCACCTCGGTCACCGCCCCGTCGAAGCGGACGCCCGGAATGGCGCCGAAGACCGCCGAGACCGGGGTCGCCCGCCGGATGTGCCGGATCAGTCCCTCCGGGACCGCGAACTCCACCTCCGGGGCGGCTCCCGAGGTCAGCACGACGACGGGCCGGCCGGCGGTGACGTGCTCGTTCGCGGCGACGAGGACCTCGGCGATCGCGCCGTCCACGGGTGCGACCAGTTGCGTGCGCCGCCGCCGCAGCCGCGCCAGCTCGAGCCGCCGGCCGAGCGCGTCCACCTGCGCCGCGGCGGTGTCGGCGGCCGCCAGGGCCGCGTCGAGCTCGGTCGCCGAGGCGTTCTCCCTCTCGTAGAGCGCCCGCGCGCGCCGCAGGTTGGCGGCCCCGTTGCGGGCCGCGGCCTCGGCCTGGCGGAGAGCCGCTTCCGCTTCCCTGACCTGCAGGTCGTAGTCCTCGGGGTCGAGCCGCACCAGCGGTGCGCCGGCCTTCACCCGGTCGCCGACGGCGACGGTCACGCGCGCAATCGTTCCCGGGACCTGGAAGCTGAGCGACGACGCTGCGCGCGCGCGCGCCACGCCCGAGAACGTCCGCGTGCGCGAGTGGCCGGTCGCCTCGACGGAGACGTGCCGGACGGGTCGGACGGCGTCGGTCTCGGCCGGCGGATGCTCGGCGCAGGCCGGCGCGAACAGCCAGCCCGCCGCGATCGGGATGGTCAGACGACGGATCAGACGCTCCAAATGCACTCACTCCTTCCGCCCGCGCGTCACGAGCCGGCGCGCGGGTCGTAGCCGGCCTCCAGGAAGAACGCGCGCAGCTCGCCCGCGACGGCTGCGAGCTCGGCGTCGTCCGCGAAGAGCTCGAAGCGGCCGAACGCGCGTTGCGCGTCCATCAGATCGATCAGGTGGTCGTGGACGGCGTTCGCCTCCGCCAGCTCGGCGACCACCACCGCATGCTGCGCATCGAGCAGGTCGAGGATCGAGACGACTCCCTCTTCGTACGACCCGGTGACCAGCGCCAGGTGCCGGCGCGCGGCGCTCGCGGCGTCGGCGGTCAGCTCGATGCCGGCGTACGACGCCCCGGCGAAGTGCAGCGCCGTCCGGATGCGCTGCTCGATCCGCTCGGCCTCCGCGCGCCGCCGGAGGCGCAGCGCCTCGAGCTCCCGGTCCGCTCGCGCCCGCGCCGCGCGGCGGGCGCCTCCTTCGAACAACGGCAGCGACGCCGAGACGCCGACGGTCCAGTCGAGCCGGCTTGCCCGGGGCGTCGTCAGTCGCAGCCCGCCGAGGTCGATGTCGCCGGCCCGCGGTCGGGCGAGGGCGGTCAGGTCGCCCCGCGCCGTCACCGTCGGGGTCCGGAGGGCGCGGCGCGCCGCCAGCACCGTGCGCGCCTGGGCGGCGATGGCCGCGTCGATCCGCCGCAGCTCGGGCGCGCGCGCCAGGCCCTGCCGCGTCAGGAAGTCGCGGAAGATTGCGAACGCGAACGGGTTTCGGGCGTACCGCTCGAACGCGCCGGCGCTCAACAGACCCGGCTCGTCCACGTCGACGTCGGCGAGCTCGAAGGGCGCTTCGAGGGGGCGGTGCAGCAACCGGTTGAGGGCGATCTCGGCGACGCGCCGGCGCGCGCCGGCGTCGATCACGCGGCGGCGATTGGTGGCGATCTCGTTCTCCCAGCGGATGACCTCGGACGCGCGGGCGACGCCGATCCGCCGGCGCGCGGCCGCGAGGTCGAGATTCGACCTGGTGACGATCAGGTTCTCCCGCTGTATCCGCTCGAAGGCGATCGCCCGCAGCACGTCGAGGTACCCCACCGCGGCGGCGTGCACGATATCGAGCCGGCGTTCCGCGCGGGACTGCTCGCGCGCCGCCTGCCGGTGCTCGTGCACCTCCACGTGCGCCCGCGCCGCGTCCGAGTAGACGATCTGCGAGACCCCGAGCGACCCGCCCGCGAGCCACGCCGGCAGGACACCGAACGACGCCGCAGCGCGATCCGGGTCGATCCGTTGCGCGGCGGCCGATGCGAACAACCGCGGGCGCAGCCCCGCCCGGGACTCGCGGACGGTCTGCCGGCCCGCGGCCACGTGTCGCTCGTCGGCTGCGAGGTCGAGATTCGCCGCCACCGCTTCCCGCGCCGCCATGACCAGGCTCAGGCGCCGCCCCGCGGCCGGCGGCGTGTCGTGCAGCAGCTCGGCCTCGGTCAGGACGCGCCAGTCCGGGTACACCCCGAGGGTCCGCGCCGTGGCCATGTTGAGCGTCAACCGGCGCTCGCGGCGAAAGTCGATCGGCAGCGCGCCGGCGTCCTCCCCGAGAAGGAGACGCTGCACGTGGAGCGCGGCGCGCCGCCCCAGGCGGCGAAGGTCGGCGTCGTCGTACAGGCTCATCAGCAGGCCGGCGTCGACCGCGCTCCGGCCCAGGGACGAGAACGTCGGCAGCCGCCGCGCATTGAGCCCGCCGATCAGCCGGTCGAATTCGCCTGGCGGAAGCTGCGGCTGCGGCAGCACGTACACCGCCTCGGCGGCGGGCCGCACCGCGTCGAGCGCCTCCGCGGCGGACGCGCCCACGCGGACGACCTCGATCGAGATCGCCTCCCGGCCGATCGGGGCGAGGGCGGCGCGCAGGCGCGCCTCGAGTCCGGCGCCGGCGTCCAGCAGCGGCCCGCTCACGAGAAACGTGATGCGCGCGAACGGGACGAGCTCGCGGAAGCGTCGTACGTCGTCGACCAGGTCGTTGGGAAAGGTGACGTAGCTCAGGTTTCGCTTTCCGCTGACCCGCTCGCCGTCGGGCGACACCCCGATCGGCAGGGCCTGGAGATCCGGACCGAGGGCGAAGACGCCGACCACCGGCTTCGGCAACGACCCCCGGCGATCCGCCGAGGCCGTGGCCAACGGACCGACCGCCAGCACGAGATCCACCCCGGGGTCCGCCAGCGATGCTTCGACGGCGGCGCGCACGCCGGTGGGCGTGGAGTCGCCGGCGCGGCGTTTCGACGGCGGGACGACCACGTCGAAGCGCGGCGCGGTCAGCTCGATGACCGCGCTCTCGAATGCGGCGAGCGTGTCGGCGTTTCGCTCCCACGGGCTGTCGATCACGACGCCGACGACGCACGGGTCGCAGGCCGGCATCTGCGCGGCCGGTGCGGCGGGCGCGGCCAGCGCCAGGGAGGCCAGCAGGCGGACCACGGCCGGAACCGCGGCCGGCCGGGGGCAGGTGGGTCCGACGTCGCGATATGAGTCCATTCCCGTCTCGTGAAGCTCCGGCGGTCGGCGCGACCGGCGCCGGGCCTCGGAGATCTCGTCGGGCGCGGCGAGGTCGCCGCGCCGGGCGACGCAGCCCGAGGACCGCCGCCGCGTCACCTGCCTGTGTCCGTGCATCGCAGCGACCTCGTCATCGAGCCCGCCCCTCCCGCCCGGCCGGCGCGGGCGCCTTCCGCAACAGTGCGGAAACGTAGCTGATGCGGCCCGCCATGAACCCCCGGTGGATCGAGCTGCCCTCCACCGCGGCGAAGTGATTGAGCAGCGGGCGCAGGAACCAGGGCGCGTGGCGCCGGATGAGGGCCGTCTTCTTCGCGTCGGTGGCCAGCAGGCCGTCGACGACGCGGGGAGCGATGTCGGCCGTCCGCACCACCTCCATCCGGGTGCCGCGAAGGGCCTGCTCGAACCGCACCAGCCCGGCGGGGTCCCAGTACGTGGCGACGCAGAACGACCCGCCCGGCCGCAGCACCCTCTCGACCTCGTCGAAGAAGGTCGACAGCGACGGGTAGTGATGGCAGGATTCCACGTTCACGACCACGTCGAAGGAGGCGTTCGGGAACGGCAGCCTCTCCGCGTCGCCGGGCCGAAACGTGAGGTTTCCGGCGTCGTGCAGGCGCCGGCACAGTGCGATAGCGCGCTCGGACAGGTCCACGCCGGTCATCGACCGGACGCCCTGCGTGCGCGCGATCCAGGCGCTCCCGCCGCCCCGGCCGCAGCCGACCTCCAGGACGTCGCACCCCGCGACGGGACCCGCCTGGCCCAACGTATGGGCGTACATCGCGATGAACGGGCGGTGCGGCTCGTCGTCGGCCGCCAGCACCAGGTCGGCGTTTCCCCCCCCGCCGGCGTAGCCGTAGTTCATGAACAGCCAGTCCCGCGTGCGGAAACGCCACGCCAGGAACCCGTACAGCAGCCGCCACCCGCGCTTGCCGAGGGTGAGGGCGGACGGGCGCGGCATCATGGCGTTCATGAGATCCCCCCGGCGGCGGGGCCGAACCCCGATGAACGGCGGCCGCCGTCGCCCGAGTGCGCGGGGGGACCCGGGCTCCCGGCGGCGACGACGGAGGCGGGAGACGTCAGCGGCTGGAGAGCGGCGGCGGCGTGATGCGCGTCGGGAACATCCCGAAACGTGGCGAACACGCGGTCCGGGAGCGCGCCCACCAGCGGGCCTCCGATGGCGTAGTTGATGCTCCGGGAGAAATCCCCGTCGTGCGCGTGGTGGATTTCGTGCAGGGTCCGCGCCCGGGTGAACCACGCGAAGCGATTGAGCCAGGAGTCGGCGTCGTCGTACTCGCGATGCAGGTAGTAGATGCCGATCGACAGCACGACGCTCTCCGCCATGAAGGTCAGTGCGACCCAATCCACGAAGGCGAAGTAGTAGACCGCCCAGAACAGGAGTATCAGCACGGCCCAGAGCGCGTGGCCCGTGGCGTTCCAGAACCGCCGGAGCCCGGGCGCGGGCGCGTGCCGATCCAACGCGTGGTGGCCCTCCAGGTGGATGCGGTACAGGTCGACGCCCAGCACGCGTTGATGCTGCACGTAGTGAATCACCCACGACAGGAACACGTTGACGACGTGGGCGGCGACGAGCACGCAGAGAAAGCTGACGGTCGTGAGACGGATGTCCATCACGGGTCTTGACGACTCCTTTCAATCGAGGTCCGGGATGAGGTCCGCGCTCTGCCGCATGCCGACGACGGAGGCGGTACGGTGATTCGGGTGGCGGAGGGATCGACTCGTTTCCGGTGAACCGCGCGAGCTCAGTCGGCGCCGCCGACGGCGAAGCCCGAACCCCAGCCCGCGTTGCCCGCGGTCGTTGGCGCCGGGAGACCGTGACCCGCGGCGGGGCCGCAGGCGGCGGCGACGGCGGCCGGGAGATCGAGGGGCTCGATGCCGCCGGCAACGCTCCCGACGCCGGCGACGCTCCCGACGCCGGCCGCGGCGCTCCCGGCCTCTTGCGGCGCCAGGATGGACGACAGTTGCGCCTGGACCGCGGCGGCGGCCGAACGCCCCGCCGCGATTGCCCGCAAGGCCCCGCCGACGCCCAACGAGAGTCGGCCGAGCCGGGGCGCGATCAGGATGTCGGCCGTGGCGCTGTCGACGCGGCGGCGCCGGTGGGCGGCCGCCCACCGCATCATCACCGACACGCTGCCCGGCGCACGGCGCGCGGAACGGCGCCCTCCCGGCAGTCGGCGCCCGATCGCGGCGGCCGGAGGCCCCCAACCGCTCTCGGACGCGAAACGACCGGGCCGCGCCGACGGCGCTTCCGCCTCGACGCCGGCCGCGCCCTCCCCGGCAAGGAGCGGCGACCACCGCTCGGCCTCGGTGCGGGACTCGGACACGACGCGCGACTTCTCGCCGTCGTCGAGGACCCGGACCGCAATGACGACGTCGGCGCCGAGCGCCCGACAGGTCGAGACCGGCACGGGGTTGACCAGACAGCCGTCGACCGCCCAGCCGTCGTCCAGCCTCACGGGCGGGAAGAGGAGCGGGAAGGCTCCCGAAGCCGCGACCGCGCGGGCGAGCGGGCCGGTCCGCACCGTGGTCTCCCGGCCGCTCTCCAGGTTGGTCGCCACCGCCGCGAAGGCGACGGGCAGCTCCTCGATGACCAGCCGGCGAAAATGCCCGATCATCTCCCGCAGCAGCTTCTCGCCGAAGAGGCTGCGCCCGGGTCTCGCCCGCATGTAGTTGAACGTGCGGCGCACCGTCAGGTTGAGAACCCAATCCTCCAGGACGTCGAGCTTGCCCGCGGCGTGATAGGCGCCGACGAGGGCGCCGGCCGAGCAGCCGCAGACGACGTCCGGTGTGACGCCGGCCTCTTCCAGACGCCTGATGACGCCGATGTGCGCCCAGCCGTGACTGGCCCCGGCGCCCAGGGCCAGACCGATCCTCGGTCTCCGACGTGATACCAGCATTGCCTCCCTTCCGTGGCGATGGGCGGGGCGCAGGCCGCGGCCCCGCTGCCTGATTGTCGAGCAAGAACCATGCCCGTTTTGAATCAATAGGGCGAAACCGTCTCCGCAGGTTGGGCGAGGGCGGATTGACGGAGAGCCGCCAGCTTCGGCGCGGCCGCCCGGGTGTGGCAGGCTGCAACGCCAAGCCCCACCGCCCAATCGCCTCTCGCGGCCCGGGAAGTGGCCGTGAAAGGCGGGTGGAACGGGGCTCGGGCGGGTCGCTCGGCGGCGGGGGCGAGGACCCGGCGTGGGTGTGGCAGGATCCCGCGTGTTGCAGGATGCAATGGTCCCGGCGCATCGGAGCTTCGCCCGCCCGGGGGGGCGGCAGCCGCGGTCGATGGCCGTGCGACGGCGCCACCGAAGGACGGCGGGGCTGCGCCGGGGGCTCAACCCCGGGGGCGCCGACCGTACTTCTTCAGCTTCCGGTGGAGGGTCGTGCGGTCGATCCCCAGGAGCCGGGCGGCCCGTGTGAGGTTGTGGTCCGACGCGTCGAGCGCCCGGGCAATCGCCTGCCGCTCGGTTTCCGCGAGCGTGCCGACCGGCGCCGCCGCCGGGGCCGCGCCGCGCAGCGACAGCTCCTGCGGGATGTTGCCGGCCTGCAGCACGTCCGTCGTCTCCAGGACCATCGCCCGGCAGATGACGTTCTCGAGCTCGCGGACGTTGCCGGGCCATCGGTAGCGCGTCAGCAGCAGGGCCGCGGCGGCGGATACGCCGCCCACCCGTCGCCCGATGCGGCCCGCGTGCTTCTTCAGGAAATGCGCGGCCAGCAGCAGGACGTCCTCCGGGCGCGTCCTCAGCGGGGGGACCTCGATGGGGAACACCGCGATGCGGTAGTACAGGTCCTCCCTGAACGCCCCGTCGCGCACCGCGGCCTTCAGATCGCGGTTCGTGGCCGCCACCACCCGGACGTCGACCCGCACGTCGGCCGTGCCCCCCAGACGCCGGATGCGGCCCTCCTGCAGCACCCGCAACAGCTTGGGTTGCAGGGCGGCGGGCATGTCGCCGATCTCGTCCAGCAGCAGCGTGCCCCCGTGCGCCTGCTCGAAGCACCCCGGTCTCCGGGACGCGGCTCCGGTGAACGCCCCCTGCTCGTGACCGAACAGATCGCTCTCGAGCAGGGTCTCCGGCACCGCCGCGAGATTGATCGCCACGAAGGGACCCTTCCTGCGCCGGCTGCTGGAGTGCAGGGCCCTGGCGACCATCTCCTTGCCGGTGCCGCTCTCGCCGTGGACCAGCACGCCGAGGTCGCTGTGGGCCACCTGCCTGATCAGCGCGCACACGTGCCGGATGCCGGCGGAGGATCCGACGATGCCGTCGAGCGACCAGGCGTCCTCCATCTGCGCGTGCAGGCGCTCCACCTCGAGCTTCATCCGTTCGGTCTCGATTCCCTGGGAGGCGTCGCGCAGGACCACCAGGTCCCCGATGACGTCTCCGTCGCCGGCCCTCACCGGCCGCCACGACTTGTGGAAGACCCTGGCCGGTCGCGAATCGGCCGAGCCGGCGGACCCACCGGCCGGCTGCACCAGGCTGCCGTCCTTTCCGCTGACGGACGCGTGCGCGTCGCCGGACGGGGGAACGCCGGGGACCACGTCGTCGAAGTGCGTCATCGCGGCGGTCCGCGAGAGCCCCCGCAGCTCGGGCGGGGGCACGTCGAACAACTGCTCGTACGAGCGGTTCGCGAAGACGAGGCGCGCCGCGCGGTCGTACATCGCGATGGCGTCGCCGGTCGCATCGAGGACCGCCCGCAGGCGTCCGTGGCTCGCGGTGAGCTGTCGGCGGCTGGCCGCCAGCTCCTGCGCGATGTTCCACTTCGCCACCAGCGCGAGGGTCATCTGCTTGACCTCCGCGGGCGTGAACGGCTTGCGAATGTAGAGCAGCTTGTCCAGACGCTCGGTGACGGCGACGATCTCGGACAACGGCCAATCCTCGAAGGCCGTCATGATCACGACTTCGACGTCGCTGTCGATGTGACGTATGCGGCGCAGCGTCTCGATTCCGTCGATGCCGGGGGGCATTCTGAGGTCGATGTAGGCGACCGCCACGGGACGGCCGCTCCGCCGGGTCTCCTCGACCGTGTCGCACGCTTCCTGGCCGCTCCGCGCGTGCAGCAGCTCGAACGTGGGCAGCACGAGCTTCCCGGGCGGCGATGCGAAGCTCGGCGCCAGCCCGTCCGACGCCATCGACCTGCCGGGGTCCCGCAACATCTCCACGAAGTCCTGATGGATCGCGTCCACGTCGTCGACGATCAGGACACGCAGGTTCTGCAGCTCCCGAATCTCGGACATGATGGAAGGAGGCGGCGGTCCCGTCGGACGGGCCGCGCCGTCAGAGGCCCAGGCCGTACTGCTCGAGCTTCCGGCGGAGGGTCGCCAGGTGGATGCCGAGGGCCTCCGCGGCCAGAGCCAGGTCGCCGTCCGACCGTCCGACCGCGTGGGTGATCACCCGCTGCTCGACTTCCGCGAGCGGGACGACGGGGGCGGACTTCGCGAGCCCCGTCGGGCCCGCCGCCGGCGGGTCCTCGTCCCGGGTCGCGCCCGGCGAGCCCGCCGTGCGCAGCTCGGCGCGCAGACGCCGCACTTCGAGCTGCATGCGTTCGATCCGCCCCCGGCTGACCGCCAGCTCGCGCTCGGCGCTCCACTTCGAGGCCAGCGACAGCGTGATCTGCTGAATCTCCTCGCGGGCGAGCGGCTTTCGGATGTACAGGAGCTTGTGCAGCAGGTCCATGTCCTGCACGATCTCCGGCACCGACCGGTCGCTGTACGCGGTCATGATCACCAGCTCGATCTCGCGGTCGAGATCCCGCATCCGGCGGATCGTCTCGACCCCGTCGATCCCGGGCGGCATGCGCACGTCGACGTAGGCGACGGCCACCGGCCGGTCTGCTCCGCGGGCCTGCTCCACCACCTTGCAGGCGGCGGCGCCGTTCGTGGCGTGCAGCAGCTCGAAGGCGGGCGGCGCGGGCGGCGGGCCGGAACGCGGAGCCACGAAGCTCCGGGCCAGCTCGTCCGAGGCCATCGGGCCGTCTCGGCCGCGCAGCATCTCGGAGAAGTCCTCGTGGATCTCCTTCTCGTCGTCCACGATCAGTACCCACCAGCTCGGGTTCGAGGTCCGCGACGCCGGGGCCATCGCCTTATCGCTCATGATGTCGACCGTGCTCGAGGTTCGGGAGACTCGTGGCCGCCCGAAGGGTCACCCGCAACGTCGCGCCGCGGCCGAGGCCTTCGCTCAGGGCCTCGATGTGTCCGCCGGACGCGATCACGAAGTTCGCGGCCGAGTGCAGCCCGAGCCCGCTCCCGTGTTCCTTCGACGAGTAGCCGGCCTGGAAGACCCTCTCCGTATCGGCGGGGTCGATGCCGATGCCGTTGTCCGCGATCTCGATGACGAGGGCGTCGTCGCTCGAGCGGGCCGCGATGCGAATGAACGGCGGGGCCTCGCCGCCCACGTCCTGGGCTCGTCGCTCGTCGATGGCCTCCATCGCGTTCTTGAGCAGGTTGACCAGCATCTGGCTGAACTTGCTCTCCTGGACGCGGATCTCGTGCGGCGCGCGCGAGCAGTCGACGGTGACGGCGATTTCCCGGCGCCGAAGCGACTCTTCGAGGATCCGGACTGCATCCATGAAGGCCGGCCGCAGCGCGACGACCTTGCGCTCCACGGTGCCGTTGGAGCCCTGCGTGCGTATGATGTCGACGATGTACCGCACGCGGTCGGACACCACGCGACACCGTCCGCATGACCCGGTCGTTCTGGCCGGCGAGGTCCTCGACGAGCGCGAGCAGGAACCCGCGCACCTGCCGGCCCTGCGGGTCGTCGCGCAGCCAGACGACCCAGTCGTCCTCGTGCTTCGACACGGCGTCGGCGAGGGCGACGAACCGGCCCAGCAGCCCGTTGTCCTCGGCTTCCCGGCGGATCGTGTCCATCCCCACCGCCACGCTGCTGATGGCGTTGCCGATGTTGTGCAGGACCGTGTCGATGACCTCCAGCCGCCCCTGGGCGAACGCCTGCGTCAACGCCTCCTGGGCCTGCATCCGTCGCGTCACGTCCGAGAAGACGACGACGCCGCCCGACAGCGCCCCCGAGGCGTCTCGCATCGGCCTGCCGCTGGCGCTGATGTACACGCCGTCCGGCTCGACCGGATTGCGTATGAACAGCTCCACGCCGTCCGTCGACTCCCCGCGAATGGCCCGCGCGAGCGGCAGGTCCTCCGCGGGAAAGGGGGTGACGCGGTCGGGGAAGTACGTCCCGAACCGGGTGGACCACTCGCGGGGCTCGACGTCGCCGGCGGCCCCGCCCGGAAAACCCGTCATGCGTCGCGCGGTCCGGTTGCCGACGGTGATGCGTCCGCTCGCGTCGGCGACCACCACGCCGTCGCTGAGGGCGTCGAAGACCGTCTCCATGAACCGGCCGTGCTGCCGGAGCCTCTGGTTCGTCTCGAGAAGCTGGCGCTGGGCTTCCTTGACCTGCGTGACGTCGCGGAACACCAGCACCCCGCCCGCCACCCGCCCGTCGCGGTCCTTCAGCGGCCTCCCGTTCACGCTCAGGCAGGCGCCGTCCGGGATGTTGGCGTTCCGCACGATCATCTCGACGCGGTCCGACGATTCCCCGCGCAAGGCGCGGGCGAGCGGCAGTTGGTCCGGCGGGAACGGAGTCGTCCCATCGGCGTGGTACAGGCCGTACCGACTCGACCACTCGCTCGGGCCGCCCTCGACCATGCCCATGCCGACGATGCGCTCGGCGGCCGGATTGAACAGCGTGAACTCGCCCCGCTCGTTCGCGGCCACCACGCCGTCGCTGATGCTGTCGACCAGCGTCTTCATCAGCTCCGCCTGTCGCTGCGCGCCCTCGAGCGCGCACCTGAGCTCCGTTTCCGCCTGCCTCCGCAGCGTGATGTTGTCCAGCAGGGCCATGCTGGCCCACGGTCGGCCGTCGCCCGGACTCGTGACCGGCAGCGTGGTGACGGAGAGGCAGACGCCGGCCGACTCGCCCCGGCGTCGCACGAAGATCTCGACGTTCTCGACGTACTCGCCCTTCAGAGCCATCGGCAACGGCGACTCGTCGATCGGGAGCGGCGTGCGCCGGTCCGCCCGGAACAGCTCCCAACTCCGGTCCGCCAGCGAGAGATCCTCGGGGAAGGCGCCGGGCACCCGCTCCCTGAGGGCCCGGTTGACCAGCAGGATGCGGCCCTCGGCATCGGTCGCGATCACGCCCTCGGCGATGCCGTCCAGCGCGGTGCTCATCAGCGCGAGCCTGCTTTCGAGATCCGCGGTCCGCCGCCGCGCCTCCTCGCGTTCCCTCCTGCGTGCCTGCGCGAGGGAGAGGGCGGCGTCGATGCTCAGGCGCAGTTGCCGGTCGTCCACCGGCTTCACGACGTAGCCGAAGGGCTCCGTCACCCGCGCCCGGCTCAAGCCGGGCTCGTCGACGTCGCCGACGAGGCAGACGACGGGGGCGTCGTGACGCGACCGCATCCGAAGGGCGGCTTCGACGCCGCCGCCCGAGGCGAGATCGACCACCGCCAGGTCGGGTCGAGCCCCCTGCGCGTCCGCCTCCGGGAACGCCGCATGCCCGAGACGGTCCAGGCGCGCCGTCAGCTCCCGCGCGTCCGCGGATTCGTCGGAGACGACCAGTATTCGAGCCATGGGGTTCAGAGACCGCGAACGATGCCGAACGAACAGGCCGATCCGTGTCGGCGCGGGGGCGTCGGCGCCCCGGCCGAGTCTCCGGGGACCCCGCTCACGACGCGACCGGCGCCAGGTTTGCGATGCGTGGTGCGATACCTCGCCGCGCTGCGCTCGGGCTGCGAGGCCTGTCGAGCCCGACGGCGGCCGTCCGTTGCCGCGCCGGCTCGTCGCGCTCCGACGTGTGCGAAGTAATCACCCTAGACGTGCCATTTATATCATGACGCTGCGCCGGTCCGAGTGGCGTCTCGGGGGTCGGTGGCACTAAACTGATGCCCGCGGGATGCCGCGACAACTTCGAGATCGTTCGGACGTGGATTCTCCGGTTCCCGTCCTGAAGCGGCGCACCTGACGAGAGGAACGTGACGATGCTGATTCGGATTGCGGGGCTGGCCGCGGCGGCGGCGCTGACGCCCCTGGCGGTGATGGCGCAGGCGGGCGGCGCCGAGATCCGGCCGTTCGAGATCGCGGTGCCCGACGAGGTGCTGGACGACCTGCGGCGGCGCCTCGAGATGACCCGCCTGCCCGATCAGCTCGACGGGGCGGACTGGGACTACGGGGCCGAGCTCGGCTACGTGACCGAGCTCGTCGCCTACTGGCGCGACGAGTTCGACTGGCGAGAGCAGGAGCGTCGGCTCAACGCGTTCGACCAGTTCAAGACCGTCATCGGCGATCTCGACGTCCATTTCATCCACCAGCGGTCGTCCGAGCCCGGCGCCCTGCCCCTCGTCATCACCCACGGCTGGCCGGGCTCGATCGCCGAGTTCACGAAGATCATCGGCCCCCTGACCGACCCCGTCGCCCACGGCGGGCGGGCCGAGGACGCGTTCCACGTGGTGGCGCCGTCCATGCCCGGCTACGGGTTCTCGGACAAGCCCCGGGCGCCGGGGTTCGGCCCCGAGCAGATCGCCGAGGTGAACGCGCAGCTCATGGCGCGGCTCGGCTACGAGCGCTACGGCATCCAGGGCGGCGACTGGGGCTCGATCGTCAGCCGCTGGCACGCGTTCAACCATCCCGAGCGGACGGTCGGCGTGCACCTCAACATGCTGGTCGGGGGGCCGCCGCCGGGCGCCGACCCCACCGACGGGGTGCCCCCCGAGGAGCTCGCGCGGTCGCAGGCGCGGCAGTCGTTCTACAACACCGCGGAGAACGGCTACGCGCAGATTCAGGGCACCAGGCCGCAGACCCTCGGCTACGCCCTGAACGACTCGCCGGCGGGGCAGGCGGCGTGGATCGTCGAGAAGTTCCGCGCGTGGTGCGACTGCAACGGCGACCCCGAGTCGGTGTTCACGCGGGACGAGCTGCTGACCAACATCACCATCTACTGGGTCACCCAGACCGCGACCTCCTCGGCCCGGCTCTACTACGAGAGCCGCAACGCTCCGACCTCGCGGCCGATGGGGCGGATAGAGGCGCCGACCGGGGCCATCATCTTCCCCTACGAGCTGTTCATCACGCCGCGCCGCTGGGCCGAGGCGTCGTACAACATCACCCACTGGACCGAGGTCGAGCGCGGCGGCCACTTCGCGGCGATGGAGCAGCCCGAGGTGCTGGTGAACGACCTGCGCGAGTTCTTCCGGCCGTTGCGGTAGCAGTGGGGCGCACAGCGGCGGAGATCGCCGCTGCAGGTCACCGCAATGGTGTACGAGAGCGCGACCGTGACGAGCTTCTTCACGGACCGAGGCTCGGACACGCACGACTGTGAAGTCAGGATGGACGGCGAGACCATCGTCGTGGATGGCGGAGATTGGATGTACGAGGGGAAGCAACAGGAGCCTGGACACTACCGGCTCGAATCAAGGGACCGGAACGGGAACCTGGACGGGACGGCGACGCTGCATCGATTCGACGGCGCAAGTCGTCTGATCGGCGATTGGGTCGAGGGAAGGGAATCCGGTACGTGGCGGATCGATTTGGGAGCCTGAGGGAATCGAGGAGTTCACCATGCAGAACGATGTCGAACGGTTGCTGACCGCGCCCGAGGCGGGCCGCGTGTCCCGGCGCGCATTCATGGGCACGCTGGCCGCGGCGGCGCTGGCCCCGCGGACGCTCGCGCAGGGCACGCCGCCGATTCCCGTCACCGCCCTCAACCACGTGACCATCGGCGTCTCCGACCCGGCGCGGTCGCTCGAGTGGTACCAGGGGCTCTTCGGCATGCCCATCGCGGCGCGGCAGGCCAGCACCGTGATCCTGAGGGTGGGCGACGGGCCGCAGTTCCTGGCCATCGGGGGCGGCGCCAGCGCCAACCCCGGCATCGGCCACTACTGCCTCTCGGTCGACGGCTTCGACGCCGACCGCCTCGTGGGCATCCTGGGCGAGCACGGCATCGCGTCGTCGGAGACGTCGGGTCCCGGGGAGGTCCGCATCCGCATGCGCGGGGCCGAGTTCGGCGGCGCCCCCGAGGGGACGCCCGAGCTGTACTTCGGCGACCCCGACGGCATCGTCGTGCAGCTTCAGGACAGCACCTACTGCGGCGGCGAGGGGGTGCTCGGCGACGTGTGCCTCGAGACGCCGGAGCCGGCCCCCACCGAGGGCCTGCTGCGGCTGCGCGACTACAACCACTTCACGGTGTTCGTGACCGACCAGGCGCGCTCGGTCGCGCTCTATCAGCGGCTCTTCGGCCTGCCCATCGACACCTACCAGGGCGCGCTGCCGGTGCTGCGGGTGGGGTCAGGCAACCAGTTCCTGGCCCTCGGAGGGGGCGGCGCCGGGCCGACCGGCCCGACCATCCACCACGCCTGCTTCACGGTGGACGACTTCGACGTCGACCGCATCATGGGCGTGCTGGAGGGCTACGGGGTCGCGCCCCGCGGCGAGGCGTCGGGGCCGGCCGGTCCGCTGCAGTCGTACGTGACGATGCGCATGCCTGACCGCGGGGGCGCCCCCGGCGGCACCCCGGAGCTGTACTTCACCGACCCCGACGGCATCCTTCTGCAGCTCCAGGACGCGCGGTACTGCGGCGGCAACGGCTATCTCGGCGACGAGTGCGGCACGCCGGAGAACCCGACGGGGCGAAACGCCTGAGGGGCCTGCCGCGGAAACCGTGCGGGCCGCGGAGGACCGGCCCGGGCGCCCCCCGGAGCTGGGAGCGGGGGCTTCAGGGCGGCTGGAGGCGGCATGAGGCCGCGTCTGCAAGGCGCCCGCGCCCAGGGCCCCGGGGGCGCGCCGGCAGGCTCGCGGCGGTCGCGTTTCAGCCGGGGTAAAAAAAATGTAATTTCCCCTTGCAACCGCCGGTTGAAGTGATCGACAATTCGCCGGTGTAGGCCCATGCCGACTTGGCATGGTGTCTCCGCGTGGCGGCACAGCGAGGCCGACCCGGGGTAGAAGGCGGCCTTCGAGGACTTCGGTAGTGACGAGGGAGGTGATCGTCCCATGAGTCAGGAGATCATCGAGGTGACGGAGGAGACGACCCAACCGGGCGTTTCCCGGCGAAGTTTCATCAAGGGCGCCATCGCCGCGAGCGCGGCCGTGTCGTCGACCAACTACCTGTTCCGCAGCAACGGCGGGGCGGTGCTGGCCCAGGCGCCGGCGGCAGGGGCCGTCGACCGGCTCATCACCGTGACCGTCAACGGCAGGAGCCGGCGCGTCGAGGTGCCTCCGATGGAGACGCTGGCGACGACGCTGCGCTACAAGCTGGGCCTGACCGGGACGAAGATCGGCTGCGACCGGGCCGAGTGCGGGGCGTGCACGGTCCTCGTCGACGGGACGCCCCACTACGGCTGCTCGCTGCTGACGCACTCCGTGCGCGGGCGCGAGGTCACGACCATCGAGGGCCTCGAGGCCGAGGACGGCACGCTGCACCCGATGCAGCAGGCGGTGCTGGAGGAGCAGGGGTTCCAGTGCGCGTTCTGCATGTCCGGGTTCATCATGAACTCGGTCGCGCTGCTGAACGACAACCCGAACCCGACCCGGAAGCAGGCGGCCGAGTGGCTGTCGGGGAACCTGTGTCGGTGCGCCGACTACGACAAGATCCTGACGTCCGTGCAGCGGGCGGCGGAAATCACGCGGGGGGCCTGACGTGGCTGACTACAAACTGCTGGGAAAGAACTACCAGACGCCCGACCTCTACGCGAAGGTCACCGGGCGGTCGAAGTACGCCGAGGACCACCGCGCCGAGGGCATGGTCTTCGCGAAGCTGCTCTCCAGCCCGATGCCGCACGCCCGCGTGCGGTCCATCGACGCCGACGCGGCCCTGGCCCTGCCCGGCGTCGTGGGCATCCTGACCCCCGACGACCTGCCGGACGAGGTCGACGCCCCGAACGAGGCGGCGCTCACGATGGAGCCGCGCTACGAGGGCGAGCCGATTCTCGCCGTCGCCGCGGTCAGCGAGCAGATCGCGTCGGACGCGATCGAGCTGATCGACATCGACCTCGAGCCGCTCGAGTTCGTGCTCGATCCCCTCGACAGCCTCAAGCCGGGCGGCCCGAACGCCCGCAGCGAGGGCAACACCACCATCGGCCGGGAGCTCGGCGAGATCAAGTGGACCGCGGCCGATCTCGCCGGCCTGGCGGCGGGCGAGATCCCGATGGACGCGGAGGCCGCCCAGGAGTGGTCGTTCGGCGACCTCGAGGCCGGGTTCGCCGAGGCCGACGTCATCGTCGAGGAGCACTCC
>JAJEEA010000383.1 GCA_022821235.1 Vicinamibacteria bacterium | reverse complement strand
GCCGGCGGGCGCGGGCCGGGCGCGCGGCTGCCCGCGCGACCCTGGTGCCGCGTCCGGAAGTCTCGCTGCCGCGAAACGCCGCCAACGCAAGCGCTTGGCGATGCTACTCGGCGACGCCGGTCGCCGGGGCGGCCGCGGAGGACGGCCGGGTGACCGCCACGTCCGGCTGCAGCTCGATCGCCTCGCCCTGGTGGCCGATGGCGAGCGGCTCTCCGCCCCGCAGCAGGTAGGTCGCCGACTTGGGCGTCAGCTCCACCTCCAGCCGCCGGCCGTGGACCTGCAAGGGGAAGCGGAGGCTCTCGAACTGCCGCGGCACCTGCGGCGAGAAGGTGATCTGCCCGCCGTCGTCCCGCATGCCCGCGAACCCGTAGATGAGGGTCATCCAGAACCCGCCCATCGACGCGATGTGGCAGCCGTCCTGCACGTTGCCGGCCACGTCGGCGAGGTCCATGAACCCGGCGTCGAGCGAGTAGTTGAACGCCTTGTCGGCCTCGCCGACCTCGGCCGCGACGATGCTCTCGATGGAGCAGGAGAGCGACGAGTCGCGCGTCGTCAGCGGGTCGTAGTACATGAAGTTGCGGCGCTTCTGCCCCAGGGTGAACTCCTGGCCGAGGAGGAACATGGCGAGGACGACGTCCGCCTGCTTGACGACGCGATGGCGGTAGATGACGAGCGGGTGGTAGTGAAGCAGCAGGGGGTACTTGTCGCGCGGGGTGTGCTCGAAGTCCCAGTCCTCCTTGTCCTTGAACGAGTCGTCCTGCAGGTGGACCCGGTCGCGGTCGTCGAAGGGCAGGTACATCCGGTCGGCCGCGAGCTGCCACGCGTCGAGCTCCGCGGGGTCGAGGCCGGTCGCGCGCACGAGGTGCTTGAAGCCCGGCGCGTCGTCGGCGCGCATCGCGCGGATCGTCGCGGCCGCGTACCAGAGGTTCTCGCGCGCCATCAGGTTCGTGTACAGATTGTTGTTGACGACGGTGTTGTACTCGTCGGGCCCGGTGACGCCGTGGATGCGGAACCTGCCGTCGTGGCGGTCGAAGAAGCCGAGGTCGACCCAGAGGCGCGCGGTCTCGACGAGCATCTCGGCCCCCACGTCGGCGAGGAACCGGGTGTCGCCGGTCACCTCCACGTACTTGCGCAGGGCGTACACGATGTCCGCGTTGATGTGGTACTGAGCGGTCCCCGCCGCGTAGTACGCCGACGCCTCGTTGCCGTCGATGGTGCGCCACGGGAAGAGCGCGCCGCGCTGGTTCAGCTCGCCGGCGCGCCGCCGCGCGTCGTCGAGGTGCCGGTGGCGCAGGCGGAGCAGGTTCTGCGCGATGCGCGGGGTCGTGTAGACGAGGAACGGCAGCAGGTAGATCTCGGTGTCCCAGAAGTAGTGGCCCTCGTAGCCGGGGCCGGTCAGCCCCTTGGCCGGCACCCCCACCCCTTCGGCGCGCGCCGTCGCCTGGCAGATGTGGAACAGGTTGAAGCGTATCGTCTGCTGCCACTCCGGCGGTCCCTTCACGACGACGTCGCTGCGGTGCCAGAAATCGGTGAGGAATTGCCGCTGGCTGTCGATCAGGTCCGAGAAGCCGCGCCGGACGGCCCGGTTCAGCAGCCGGTCGGCGCGCTCGCAGAGCTCGTGGGCCTGGGGGCGCCGCGACGAGTGGTAGGTGATGTACTTGACGAGGCGGATGCGCGCGCCGACCTTGCCGTCGATCGAGAAGTCGATCCGCCCGTCCGGCCCGTCCGAGCGCACGTCGGTCGTGTAGTCGCAGTCGGTGCGCAGCTCGTGGTCGACCGCGCACGACAGGGTCATGCCGCCCGACCGGGTGCGGTAACCGAGCACGATGCGGCGGTCGGCGGCGCGGCTCACCTGCGGCTCGATGACCTCGCACCCGAACTGCTTGATGCGGGGGTCGCCGTTGTCTCCCGTCGTCCGCCCCTCCGCCGCAATCTCGGAGACGATGACGACGGGCGCGTCGTAGGCGAGCAGGGTCACCTCGTAGGAGATGGCCGCGAGGTGCCGGTGCTCGAGCGAGACGAGCCGGCGCGACCGGATGGAGACGCGCTGGCCCGAGGAGTGGGCCCAGACGAGGGTGCGGTCGAGGGTCCCCGCGCGCATGTCGAGCGCGCGCTCGTAACGGTCGAGCGTCGCCGTCGGCAGGAAGAACGGCTCGTCGTCGACGTAGAGGCGGATGATCTTGGCGTCGGGCACGTCGACGATGGTCTGGCCCTGTTTCGCGAAGCCGTACGCCTCTTCGCCGTAGACGATGGGCCAAGTCTCGTGGAAGCCGTTGACGTAGGTGCCGTGGTGCTCGACCGGCTGGCCCTCGTCGCAGGTGCCGCGCATGCCGAGGTAGCCGTTGGCGGTGGTGAAGAGCGACTCCGCGGCGCCGACGCGGCGGGGGTCGAAGCGGGTCTCGACGAGGCGCCATTCGTCGGCGGGATAGACGTCGCGGGGGAGGTCCGCGTGGTAGCGGTCGTCCATCAGCCGGCCCCCTCGCCGGCCGCCGCGGCGCCCGGCTTCGTCCCGCCCGGTGTTGCCCCGCCCGGGTTCGTCCTGCCCGGTGTTACGCCGCTCGGTGTCGGCTCGCCCGGTGTCGCCCCTCCCGGCGTCGCCCCTCCCGGTGTTGTCCCTCCCGGCGTTGTCCCGCCCGGTGTTGCTCCGCTCGTTCTCGCTACGCCCGGTCTCGTCCCGCGCGGCTTCGTCCCGCCCGGTATTGCCCCGGCCGTTTTCGCCCCGCTCAGTGTTGCCTCCCCTGGCTTCGCCCCGGCCGTTTTCGCCCCGCCCGGCCAGGCAGCGGCCGGCAGCGTGTCGGCGAGGTCCGTCACCACGAGGTCTGCGCCGGCCCGCGCGAGATCGCCGGGGGCGCCGCCGCGGTCGATGCCGAGGACCAGGGCGAACCCACCGGCCCGGCCGGCCGCGACCCCCGCGATCGCGTCCTCGACCACCACCGCGCGCGACGGGGCGACCCCCAGCGCGCGCGCCGCATGCAGGAAGGTGTCGGGGGCCGGCTTTCCCGCCAGACCCCGCCGCTCGGCGACGACGCCGTCCACCTGCAGCTCGAACAGGCCGGCGATGTTGGCCGCGTCCAGGATCGCCGCGCAGTTCCGGCTCGACGAGACGACGGCCCTGCGCACCCCGTGCCGCCGCAGGTGGCGCACGACCGCGACGGTGCCGGTAATGACGTCGACCCCTTCGCTCGCCAGCACTTCCTGGAAGAAGGCCTGCTTGCGGTTCCCGAGGCCGCAGACGGTCTCGCGTTCCGGCGGGTCGTCGGGCGCGCCGTCGGGGACGGTGATGCCGCGCGAGGCGAGGAAGGCGCGCACCCCGTCGTAGCGCGGCCGGCCGTCGACGAACCGCGCATAGTCGCGCGGCTCGAAGCGGCGGAACGGCTCGCCGCGCGCGGCCGCGCGCGGCGCCAGGTAGCCGTCGAACAGCCGGGTCCACGCCGCGGCGTGCTGGCGCGCGGTGGCCGTCAGCACGCCGTCGAGATCGAACAGGACCGCCTCGTAGCAGGCCCACTCGACCACGGGAGCCGGTGTCGCGGATTCAGGCACCGGCGACCGCCACGCCGACCGGACACCGCACGCCGGTCCCCCCGAGGCCGCAGTAGCCGCCCGGGTTCTTGGCGAGGTACTGCTGGTGGTAGTCCTCGGCGTAATAGAAGGGCGGCGCGTCGCGGATCTCGGTGGTGACGGGGCCGAAGCCGGCCGCCGTCAGCCGCGCCTGGTAGGCGTCGCGCGAGGCGCAGGCGTCGCGCTGCTGCCCGGCGTCGGCCGTGTAGACGGCCGAGCGGTACTGGGTGCCGACGTCGTTGCCCTGCCGCATGCCCTGGGTCGGGTCGTGGCCCTCCCAGAACGCCTGCAGGAGCCGCTCGAAGGGGACCGCGGCGGGGTCGGCGACGACCAGCACCACCTCGGTGTGGCCGGTGCCGCCGCTGCAAACCTCGCGGTAGGTGGGGTTCCTCGTGAACCCGCCGGCGTAGCCGACGGCGGTCGTGTAGACGCCCTCGAGCCGCCAGAACGCCCGCTCGGCGCCCCAGAAGCAGCCCATGCCGAAGACCGCCCGCGTCATCCCGTCGGGGAACGGCGGCGCGATGGGGCGGCCGTTGACGAAGTGCCCGCCGGCCACGGGCATCGGCTCGTCGCGGCCGGGGAGCGCCTCGTCGGCCGTGGGCATCCGCAGGCTGGCGGGGTTGGCGAACAGCATCGGTCCCTCCCGGCCGGCCCGGCCGGCGCGAATCTGCGCCGGCGGTCAGGCCGAGGCCAGAGCATGTGTGTCCTTGAGCGCTTCGAGCCCTAGCCCGGAAATCGTCGCCTGCGGCTCCGATTGCCGCCCAACCAACCCAGCTAGGAGTCTGCACCGTTCTACGGCGCAGACTCCTAGTGTAGCGCACCGAATCCCGCGAGGGCGTGAATCAGGCGGCGGACCGTACCCTGCAGTCCGCGGCGCGTTTCGGATACGTGACCCGCGGCTGCCGGGGGCCTCCACATCCGCCGGCGTCCTTCGCAGCCGGCGCTCGCCTGTTTTGACCGCCCGCCGCCCTGCCCTCCGCCTTGCACCGCTGCAGCCCGCGGGACGCCCCTGCCGGGCTTGCCGCCGCGCAGGGGCTTCCTAGTAACATGCACTCATGTACTCCGTCGCTCTTCTGCCGGACGATGCCCACAACCGCAAGCTCGCCGCCAACGTCCATCCGCCCGGGTGGCGGAACCCGACGCCGGAAGGCCGCTACAACCTCGTCGTCGTCGGGGCGGGGACGGCGGGGCTGGTGACGGCGGCGGTCGCGGCCGGCCTCGGCGCGCGGGTGGCCCTCGTCGAACGGCACCTGATGGGCGGCGACTGCCTCAACGTCGGCTGCGTGCCATCGAAGGGCGTCCTCCGGGCCGCCCGGGCGTGGGCCTCGGCGCGGGACGGAGCGGGTTTCGGGCTGACCTTCCCGGGCGGGGTCGAGCGCGACTTCGGGGCGGCGATGGCCCGCATGCGCCGGCTGCGGGCCGAGATCAGCCACGTCGACTCGGCCGAGCGGTTCGCCGGCCTCGGCGTCGACGTCTTC
Organism: Vicinamibacteria bacterium; assembly: GCA_022821235.1. Lineage (GTDB taxonomy): Bacteria > Acidobacteriota > Vicinamibacteria > Vicinamibacterales > UBA8438 > JAJEEA01. The sequence goes on along the minus strand of JAJEEA010000383.1, from coordinate 5,193 downwards.
ATCGGCGAGGCCCGGTTCACCGGGCCGGACACCGTCGCGGTGGGCGACGCCACCCTGCGGTTCGCGCGCGCGGCGGTCTGCACCGGGGCGCGCGCGGCGGCGTTGCCCATCCCGGGGCTTGCCGAGGCCGGCTATCTCACCAACGAGACGGTCTTCTCGCTGACCGGGCTGCCGCCGCGCCTCGCCGTCATCGGGGCCGGCCCCATCGGCTGCGAGCTGGCCCAGGCGTTCGCCCGCTTCGGCAGCGAGGTCACGGTGCTCGAGCAGGCGCCTCGCATCCTCCCGCGCGAGGACCAGGACGCGGCCGCCGTGGTGCAGGCGCGGATGGCCCACGACGGCGTGCGGTTCGCACTCGGCGCCGCGATCGGCGCGGTCGAGCCGGTTGCGCCCGAGGCGGATGGCGGGGATGCCGGCGGGAAGCGGATCCGCTATGCCGCCGGCGGCGAATCGCGGGACGTCATCGTGGACGAGATCCTCCTCGGCGTCGGCCGGGCGCCGAACGTCGAGGGGCTGGGCCTCGAGGCGGCCGGCGTGGCCTTCGACCGGGCCGGCGTCACCGTCGACGCCCACCTGCGGACGACGAACCCCCGCATCTACGCGGCCGGCGACATCTGCTCGCCCTACAAGTTCACCCACGCCGCCGACGCCATGGCCCAGATCGTCATTCAGAATGCCCTGTTCCCGCACCCGTTCGGGCTGGGGAAGGCGTCGACCGAGGCGCTGGTCATCCCCTGGTGCACGTACACCGAGCCCGAGATCGCCCACGTCGGGATGTACGAGGCCGACGCCCGGGCGAAGGGCATCGAGGTCGAGACCTTCACGCAGCCCCTCGCCGAGGTCGACCGCGCGGTGCTCGACGGCGAGGACGCCGGCTTCGCCCGCGTGCACCTCCGGAAGGGGACCGACCGCATCCTCGGCGCCACCGTCGTGGCCGCGGACGCCGGCAACCTCATCAGCGAGGTGACGGTGGCGATGAAGGCGGGCGCCGGGCTCGGCGTCATCGGCGCCGCCATTCACCCCTATCCCACCCAGGCCGAGGCCTGGCGCAAGGCCGCCAACCAGTTGCGGAAGGCGCGGTTCAGCGACCGCCAGCGCGCGATCCTCGGCCGCCTGTTCGCGTGGCGCCGGTAGCCCGGGACTCCTGCCCTTGGGTTCAGGCAATTGTGGTACCGTCGGTGTCGATGACGCCTGAGGCGCGGCCGGCCGGATTGAGCATCCACGTGACCCGCGAGACTTGGCGGCGCATTCGGCGCGCTGCCGCGTCGAGAGACCAGTCCATCCCGCAGTACGTAACCGAGGCCATCGAAGCTCGCCTGGAGGATGATCTGACCGAATGGACGTCGATTGACCCTCCAGCCCTGAAGCTGTCAGCCGATCCGGTGCTCGAGGAATTGTGGGACAACCCCGCTGACGCCAGGTATGACGACCTCTGACCGCCACCGTCGGATAGCGGGCTTGGCGGAAGGCAAGGTCATCAGTTCGACGAAGGAGACATCAGATGAGACAGTTCGAGATTCCGTTCCGCAGGATCGTCGCACTCTCGCTGGGTGCGCTGGTCGCCCTCGTCGGCGTGGCGAGCGCCCAGACGGCGTCTTCGGGGCGGCTCCTGGTGCTGCTCAGGGACGCAAGCGCCCTCGCGATCGTCGATCCCGAGAGCGGCAACGTCCTGGGGCAGGTGCCGACGGGCCGGGACCCGCACGAGGTGACGGCGTCCGCCGACGGCCGGCTGGCGTTCGTGGCGAGCATGGTGGACGGAATCTCCGTCATCGACATCGCCGAGCAGGAGGAGATTCGCCGGGTCGACCCCGGTCCCGGCAGCCTGACCCACGACGTGCTGTATGCCGGCGACAAGCTGTACTTCACCATCGAGGGCTACAAGTCGATAGGGCGCTACGACCCGGCCGCGGACGCCATCGACTGGACCCTCGGCATCGGCGAGGACGGCTCGCACATGCTGGTGTTCGATCGGGAGCGGGGCGCGATGTTCACCCCGAACATCGGCTCGAACACCGTAACGATGATCGAGAACGTCCTGGAGGGTCCCGCGCGGGCCCGGCTCACCGACATCCCCGTGCCGGGAGTGCGGCCCGAGGGCATCGACCTCTCGCCGGACGGCCGCGAGCTCTGGACCGCGACCCGGGGCGACGGCGGCGTGTCCATCATCGACGTCGAGAGCCGCGAGGTCGTGGAGACCCTCGACCTGGGCATGCGCGACGCCAACCGGCTGAAGTTCACGCCCGACGGCCGCGTGCTGATCATCGACGGCGAGGCGGCGTCGCTGGTGGTGATGGACGCGGCCACCCGCAGCGTGATCGAGCGCGTGTCGGTGGGCGAGACCGACACGGGTGACGGCGCCGTCCTGGTGGGGCCCGAGGGTCGTCGCGCCTTCCTCGGCCTGAGGGCCGCGGACCGCGTCGCCGTCGTCGACCTGGAGACGCTGGAGGTCACGATGGAGATACCGGTGGGCGAGGGCGCCGGGCCCGGCTGCCTGTATTGGATCGGCGCGAGCTGACCGCCGCGATCCCGTGCGGCGCAGGCTCCTGAGGGGTGTCCGGCCGCTCGGGGGCGACACGGAGTCGGCGGGCAGCCCTCGCCGAACGCCGGATGCCGCCGATGACGGGTCGGGAACGAGCGACCCGGATCACCTGTTCGCCGAACGGCGCCCGGCGGCGCAAGGGAGTTCATCGCATGACCGGCAGGCGTCTCGGAACATTGGCGGCGATCATGGCGCTCGCCGTGCTCGCGCCGCCATCGGCCGTTGGTCAGGTGTCGGCCGCCGCCCCAGCCTGTCAGCCGATCGGCTACCTCGAACCACCGGTCGGCGCCGCCGCGATCGTGATCGACCAACTGGAGGGCCACACCGCACTGGCGCCGATCGGCAGCCGGCAGGAACGGAGCGGCCCGAGTGGAGTCTGTGTCCTGCTCTTTCGTGAAGGCAACGAGACGCCGGTAGCCGTCGGGACGACCAATGAGCGCGGCCAGTTCGCACTTCCCCGACCGGCGCCGGGCTCCTACATCCTCGTAGCAGCCTCCCTGGACACGATCGACGACCTCGCAGTGCCCGTTCGGCTCACCGACATCCCGGCGGATCCGGAGCGAGGCCTGTTGCTGCATGTGCGGGCCGAGGAGGACGACCGCGGCGGCCTTGCGTCAGCGATTCCCCACCTCGCGCTCCGCCGAGAGCTCCTGGAGATGGCGCGGGTCGATCAGGCAGTGAGGAACGAGTGGGTGCGGGAAAGCCCCGGCGGCGCGCCGAGTCCGGAGCTTCTGTCACGGATGGCCGCGATCGACGCCGCGAACACGGCTCGCCTGCGGGACATCGTGGAGGAGCACGGCTGGCCCGGATCGGATCTCGTCGGCCTGGACGGGGCTCGAAGCGCGTTCCTGATCGTGCAGCACGCAACCCATGACGTGCAGAAGGCGCTGTTTCCGCTCGTCGAGGCCGGGTACCGCGAGGGCGTGGTGTCGGGACCCAGCTATGCGCTGCTGCTCGATCGCATTCTGGTGCGGGACGGAAGGCCCCAGGTGTACGGAAGTCAGGCCGGGTTCTTCGACGGCGAACTGGTCCTCGAGCCGATCGAGGACGAGGCGAACGTCGACGTGCGGCGGGCCGAAGTCGGATTGCCCCCGCTCGTCGAGTACGTGGAGCAGTTGAAGAGCCTCTTGTCTTCCCCGAGGTGAGTGAACCGAACGGAAGGCGCGTCGTCACCCCGGGGAACGAGGACACCTTCCTCACCCGCCTCGTGGGCTCGGCGGCGCACGTGGGGGAGGAGCGACGGCATGGCCCGAGCAGATGTGCCATGGACGTTCAACGACCGACATGGGTCGCATTCGGTCGGTGGGGTTCCCTTGCACCTGGAGATGAGCAGGCCGTGTTTCGCTGATGCGATACGAGTTGTCCGCAACGGTGGTCGACCTGGGCCCACATGGACGCCGGTCGCGGCCGGTTCTCCGCGCTGGCGTCGTCAACCCGACCCCCGGGCCAGCAACGCCTCGACTTCGGCCGGGGTCGGGCTCGCCTCGCGGGCGCCGAGGCCGCGGCACTTGAGCGCGGCCGCCGCGTTCGCGTAGCGCAGCACGTCCTCGACCTCGGCGCCGTCGCCGCCGCGCAGCCAGCCGGAGATGAAGCCGCCGCTGAAGACGTCGCCGGCGCCGGTGGTGTCGACCACCGGCACCCGGAACGCCGGCGTCCTCACCTCGACGTCGCCGACGAGGGCCAGGCTGCCTTCCGCACCCAGCGTCATGCAGACCAGCCCCGGGCGGTAGGCGTCCCGTATCGCCCGCAGCGCCGCCCCCGGTGCGCCCTTGCCGGTCAGCGCGGCCGGGAGCTCCTGGGCGGTGACGATGACGTCGATCTCCGCCAGCAGCGCGTCGATGCCGTCCCGGACGTGCTCGACGTCGACCACGGTCCGAGCACCGGAGCGCCGCGCCGCTCGCGCCGCCGCGGTCGACGCCGCCGTCTCGTGACAGTCGACGAGCAGCACTCGGCCGGCGCACACCGCGGCCGGGTCGACGTCGTCGGGGCGCAGCTTCAACCCGGCGTCCCGAGTCCAGAGCACCGTGCGCTCGCCGGTCCCCTCGTCGACGAGAATCACCGACATCCCGTTCCGCGTGTCGGGGGCCACGCGGCACGCGGCGACGTCGACCCCTTCGGCGGCGAGGCTCGACCGCCCGCGCCGTCCGTTGTCGTCGTCGCCGAAGCACCCCACGTAGCACGCCCGCCAGCCCAGCCGCGCGCACGCCACCATGGCGCTCGCGGCCTGGCCCCCCGGCGAGTACGCGTGCCGCCGGATCGGCTGCTTCGAGTCGGGCCGCGGAAAGCGCTCGACCACGACCAGCAGGTCGGTCATGTTCAGGCCGAACCCCACCACGTCGAAGTGGCGACCGGCCGGCGACGGGAGCCCGATCGGCATCCGCATGGCGGGGATCGTACACGTCGCAGGCCGACCGTTCGTGCGGGATTCACGGGAGCGCTGTTTCGACGTCGCGGGTCGGGCGCTCGACCAGAGAGTGAGACGCCGCCGCGAACGACGCCGACAGAATCGCCGGCCGGACCCGTGTCAGGGCGGTCATCTCACGAGTCTGTCGTGCAACCCCTTGCGGGTCTCCGCGTTTGTCTGCGCGGAAGTGATGCACCGCGACTCCGGCGGGCCGAGTCAGTCGGCGGCGAGGCATGCGGCGCCGTCGAGCGGC
>JAJEEA010000094.1 GCA_022821235.1 Vicinamibacteria bacterium | reverse complement strand
GCGCGCGTGCCTCTTGCGCCTCAGGCGTGTCGTCGCACGTCGGTTTCGCACAGCGAAACCGGTAAGTGCGCCCTTCGGGCTTCGGGCTTTTTTCTCGTAGCGCCGTGTGACCCTGGGATCTCGTGGCCGTTTTTCACGTTGTGATCCGTTTCGCTAGGCTGGAATTCATGATATATTCCGAATCATGCAGACGTCAAGACGCGGGGCTCAGATCGCCAGGCTCAAGGAGCGGCGCCAGGAGATTGCGTCCAGGGCGAGGGTCGCCGACAAGCGGCTCGCGGATCAGTCTGCGTCAACTTCAGACGCACGAGTCAAAAACGGAACGCAAGCGGGAGACCCGGCGCAAGATCATCATCGGGGCCATCGTCCGGGCGGCACAGACGTCGCAGACGGACATCAGCCTCCGCTGGCTCGAGGAGAAGATCCAGGCCCTGACGCGGCCCGACGACCGCGCCCTCTTCGGGCTCGACGGAGAGCCGTCCGCCGACCCCGCCGAGGCGGGCAAGGCCGAGCCGGCCCCGCCAATCACGTCCCGGCAGAAGAAGTTGCTGGCCAAGCTGGTCGAGGAGCATCGCGAGCTCGCGCGGGAGTTCGGCGTCGACCCCGACGAGCCCGAGCTCGAGAAGCTCGACAAGGCGAAGGCGACCTCCCTGATCGGCGCGATGCTCGAGCGCGTCAACACGCAGGCGCCGCCCGATGAACGATGACGACTCGTGCGGGCGGCCGCCGGGCGGCCGCCGACTGTCGCCCGGCAGCCGTCCGTTCGTGAGAGTCGTCAGTGTCGAGCCGGTGGTGGGAAGTGAGCGGAAGGGCAGGTCGTCGAGGACGACGGAATCGGCCGGCGGGGACACCGCCGCCGGGCTCCGTCACGCGAGGGCAGGCTTCGTCACCGCCCCCTCCTCGTACCCGCGGCCGTCGGTGGGCCGGTCAACTTTTCGTCACGCGCGCCGGACTCGTCGCGAGACGCGTCCGAGCGCCGGGACAGCAACTGTGCCAACTGCTTCACGCTCTCGACCTGCTGCAGGAGATCCTGCATGTCGGAGCGCTGGACCGAACCCTGCTCGAGCCAGCCCGTGATCCGCCGGTTGAAGGAGGAGGCCGTCTCTTCGAGATGCTCCGCCACCGCCGCCTGGAGCTCCGGTTCCTCGTCGAACAGCGCCCGCCACAAGCCGGTGAGCCGGCCAGGGTGCCAGTCGGGAAGCCGGAACGCCGGGGTCGACGAATCGAGCCAACCGCGGTACGCGGCCAGGATGACGCCGCGGTCGTCGACGTCCTTGCGCTCCCACCGCTCGGTGACCAGGTCCTGGTGGCCGTTCGGCTTGGGCGTGTCCCAGGCGGCCACCTCGTAGGTGGTCGCCGTCAGCCTGATCAGCCACCGCAGCCCTTCGCGCCCCTTGCGGTCCCGGAGCCAGATCCGCTGACCGGGCTCGAGCTTCGCGCACGGAGAGACGAGGCAGAAATCCGCCGACCCGATGCCGGTCGGGACCATCGAGTAGCCGTAGTAGCTCACGTAGAACGCCTGCGGGTCGTCCAGATCCACCGGTGCCGGCCTCGTCTGATCCTGCTCTTCGCTCTCCATCAGGAAGACGTCCAGCGACGGCTGCGACAACACCCGCACCGGCAGTTGGACGCTTGGGTTGAAGCGCGTCAACGGGCGGGACGGTTCTCCGTCGTCGGCCTCGACCTGAACATCCCGCGGCGGACCGATGTAGAGCTCCAGGCCGAGGGCGCGGCAGATCTGCTCGACGCGGTTCAGGCGGGGGACGTGCCCCTTCAAGACCGAGCGGATGGCGTCTTGCGGCAGGCCGCTGTTGACGGCTGCCCGGTACTGGGATTGTCCTCTTTCGGCGAGCCGACGCCGGACCGCCTCCGCGAAATCGATGGTCGTCACGGTGGAAGTATACCGCCTCTCGGGGCGAACAGTGCTTGACTGGACTCATGAAATCGATCCATAGTTTTTGTTATATATACACATTACCGGCAGCCTGCTTCGGGACCGCGGCGGCGCAGGACGATCTCCATCCGCCTCAACGCCTGGCCGGGGCAGCGCCATGACGACAGGAGGTACTGGTGATGGCTCAGCTCTTGACGGTCAAGCAGGTTGCCGGTCAGCTAGGCGTCTCGCGGTCGACCGTGTACAAGATGCTGGAGGAGCGGGTGTTCCCGGCCGCACCGATCCGGCTTCCCAGCGGCGACCCTCGCTGGCCGCAGGAGGTCGTCGATGAATGGGTCGATACCCGCAGATGCGACGGAGATCGCTCACCGCCGAGGCCATAGCGGTACGGCGGATGCGCCGAGGCGCGGCTCGTGACGCTGTCGAGTCCACCAGAATCGCGGGCGAGGCGCGCGTCGGCTCGATCGCGCCCGGGTGTCCTCCCCCTGCACGTCGGGTTCGGGGGACGGCAACGCCACCGCAGCGCACGCTCCCACCGCCGCGGAGACGGGCGGAGCACCATCGGCGAAATGCGTGCGACACTGAAACCCGACGCCGGGGCGGACATGCAGGCGAGCAAACCGAGGCAAGCAGGCGCGACCAGACGCGAGAGAATCGCCGCAGCCAAGCTGAGCGAACTGGCGGCGGAGGTGCGGGAGGGCTGGGACGCCACCACCCTCGAGCGGCTCATCGTCAAGGGCCTCACCCGCTACTACCACGGCATCGACGACGAGGCGCGCAGAGCGCTGGCCGAGGCCGAGCCGACGCTGACCGGCACGGTCTGGGACGCCGTGATCGCCGCGACCGTCGAGCACGCGTGCACGACGCACGACGCCGAGGTGCCAGCGTGGACCCAGGCCCCCGAGCGCTTCCTGAAACGACCCTGGGTGTACCGGCGCGGACCGATCGAGCGCGGCACCGCACTGGCCAACGCGCCGGCGGCCTTCATCCGGCACAACACGTTCATCGAACCGCGCAACCTCGATGAGCGGGGAGGAGAGCGCCATGTCTGGGCCGATCACGAGAGCGCGGCTCCTCGAGTTGTTCGACCGGCTGAACGAGAAGCTGAAGCAGGCTGACCAGCAGGGCGAGGTGTACATCGTCGGCGGCGCGATGATGGCACTGGCCCACGACGCCCAACGGGTGACCGAGGACGTCGACTCGCACATCCGGAGGGGCCGCGACGCTCTGACGCGGGCGGTCGCCGAGATCGCGGGCGAAGAGGGCCTGAGCAAGCACTGGCTGAACGAGGCAGTGACCATGCGCTACTTGCCCCAAGATCCGGACCGGGGCGAGCGGCACGTCTACGGCAACTCGCACCTGACAATCGTGGGGGCCTCGACCAACCGGATGATCGCAATGAAGCTGCACGCGGGTCGTCCGCCGGACCTGGCGGACCTCGACATCCTCCTGAAGGAGGCCGGCATAGAGACACCGCGGGAGGCCGTACGGTTGCACGAGCTGACGTACGGCACCGAGCCGATGGCAGCCGAAGCAGACCTATACCTGATCGAACGATACGGACGCCGGCCGAACCGTGACACCGGGCCCACACGATGAGCAGTCACGACACCGCCGCTGGACGGCACGAGCCGGCCGAACTCGTACTCGGCCGGCTGGAGGCGCGCATGGCCGAGAGCGGGCTACGCGCCCACATCTACCTGACCGAACACAGCGTGGTCGAGTTCGCGACGCGTCGGAAGCGGACCGACGGGCCGCTGGAACGCAACGTCGGGCCGGAGCCGGTCAGGCGCGTTCTCGCGGAGCTATTGCGTCCTGGCGCAGAACCGCGGAGCTGGCTTACGCGCCTGCACGCCGGCGCGGCGGGAGGGAGTCGAGTGCCGGCGCCGACGCTGTGGAACAGCCCGGCCCTCGTGGTAACCGGGGCGATGGCCAGCCGGGCTCTGTGCGCGGCGCTAGAGCACGAACCAGCCTATCCGGCCGAGAGCATCGACTGCCTGATGCAGGAGGCGGAAGTGGACGAGGACGAGGCCGCTTCGATGTTCGAGGACGTGACCGGCAAGCCGCTGAAGACCAGGACGGTACGATAAGGAGTCGTCATTTGTCGCCACTGGGCCTACAGCTCGGGGGTCGCGATCCGGGCTTCCGTTGAGTCGCGCTGACGGCGCCGGGCTGCGAATTTCGTCGGACCGGGGCGGTCGGGCCAGATCAGCCCGCGTCCGGCGCTCTCGAAGATCGTCAGGTTCACGTTGCGGTCGTGCGACATCTCGACCGCAGCGGCGAGCCGGCTTGCCGGAACGTCGCCATTGGTGTTCAGCGTCAACTACTTTTGCCGCTTGACGACAACCATTTTTGCCGGTTCCGCTCGTCGTGGATCGAGATCAACAACGGTGATGCCAGTCGGCCGCGTGGGTGCCGCTCTGGGCTGCCAGGCAGGGCCGGTCCGTTC
>JAJEEA010000115.1 GCA_022821235.1 Vicinamibacteria bacterium | reverse complement strand
GGCCGCGGCGTACCGCGCCGCGGTCCGCAGCCGCCCGCCCAGCCGGTCGACGCGCTCCACGAGCTCGCCGCGGCCCGCCACCACCAGCTCCGCCGCGGCCGACGGGGTGGCGGCGCGGACGTCGGCCACGAGGTCGCTGATGGTGCCGTCGACCTCGGGGCCGACGGCGGAGATGACGGGGACCTCCGCCGCCGCGACGGCCCGGGCCACCGGCTCCTCGTTGAACGCCCAGAGGTCCTCGAGCGAGCCCCCGCCCCGCCCCACGATGACCACGTCGACCCCGTCCTCGCGGGCGAGCCGCCGGATGCCCCGTGCGATCTGGTCGGCCGCGCCCTCGCCCTGCACCCGTACCGGGCGCAGCACGACGTGGGCGGTGCGGTGGCGCCGCCCGAGCACCTGCAGGATGTCGCGCACCGCGGCGCCGTCGAGCGAGGTCACGACGCCGATCTGCCGCGGCAGCACCGGCAGGGGACGTTTCCGCTCGCGGTCGAAGAGCCCCTCCGCCTCGAGCTTGCGCTTCAACTGGTCGAACGCGAGCTGCAGCGCCCCCCGGCCGTGCGGCTGCAGGTGCTCGCAGACGATCTGGTACTCGCCCTTCGGCTCGTAGACGGTGATTCGGCCCCGGGCGACGACCCGCAGCCCGTCCTCGGGCGCGAAGCGCAGGTAGCGCGCCGCCGACCGGAACATCACCGCCCTGATCTGGGCGCCCTCGTCGCGCAGGGTGAAGTACAGGTGCCCCGTCTTCCACAAGCGGCAGTTGGCAATCTCGCCCTCGACCCACACGCTGGCGTGCGCCGACTCCAGCAGCGTCCGGATGCGGCCGGTCAGCTCGCTGACCGTGACGACCTGCCGGGCCGCCCGGCGGCCGGGCGGGGGGGCGTCGAAGGGCAGGGTGGGGTTGGCGCTCACGAGGGACCCGGCGCCGGCGGCGCCTCCAGGTCGGCGAGGGTCAGGCTCAGCCGCTCGATGGCCGTCGCGCGTCCGGTGGCGGCGTCGGCGGTCACGAGGACCCCGTGCAGGCGTGGGTCGCCGCGGGCGGTGTCGAAGCGCCCCGGCAGGGCGGTGAGGAACCGGCGCAGCACGACCGCCTTCTCGACCCCGAGCACCGAGTCGTGGGGCCCGGTCATGCCCACGTCGGTGATGTACGCGGTGCCCTTGGGGAGCACCCGCTCGTCCGCCGTCTGCACGTGGGTGTGGGTGCCGACGACCGCGGTCACCTCGCCGTCGAGATGCCAGCCCATGGCGATCTTCTCCGACGTCGCCTCGCCGTGGAAGTCGACGAGGATGACGCGGGCGGTCTCGCGGACCGCCTCGATCTCGCGCCGCACCACCGTGAACGGGTTGTCCAGGGGGGCCATGAACACCCGCCCCATCACGTTGATCACCCCCACCTGCCCTCCCGACCGGGCGGCGACCACCACGTGGCCGGCGCCGGGGGCCCCGGCCGGGTAGTTGGCGGGGCGGATGAGGCGCGGCTCCAGCTCGATGTAGTCGAGCGCCTCCTTCTTGTCCCAGATGTGGTTGCCCGACGTCATCACCTCGATGCCGTGGTCGCGCAGGCTCTCGCCGATCTCGCGGGTGATGCCGTTGCCCCCCGCCGCGTTCTCGACGTTGGCGACCACCAGATCGAGGTCGTGCCGCTCGACGAGCGCCGACACTCCCCGCCGGGTCAGGGCGCGGCCGGCCTTTCCGACGATGTCGCCGATGAACAGGATCTTCATGGAATCGGTGCGGCCGCGGAGCCGTCGCGGCGGCCTGCTCGACCAGTGGTCGGCCGGCCGCCTCCGCCGTTCCGCGTGCGCCTTCTTCCCGGCCGTGCGGAGCGCTTCCGCCGTTCGGCGGGCGCCTTCCTCCCGGCCGTGCGGAGCTCCTCGCGCTCCGTGTCCGACAGCGGGGCGATTGCCTTCCGCTTCGGGTTCATGTGCCGGCCACGGGCATGTGCTCCACGGCGCCCGCCTGGAGATTCAGCGGACGCTTCTCGTCGTGGTCCGCGGGGGCCGGATCTTCGCCCTGAGCATCGGGCCGCGTCCCCATTCCATGATGGCACAGGATGGCCGCCCGCCGGAGATCGCGTATTTAGTGTGCTTGTATAAGATTTAATTATTGATATGTGCTTAGTTCACGGTCCATACTATCCGGACCGGCATGAACGGTCCTGCGCCCGCCCCGTACGAGAGCCAATCCGTGCCGCCGGGGCAGCCGCAGCCTGCCGGCCCGTGACGAGGAACGAGAGTCAAGATGCCTCCATCTCCGACCCTGCGAGGACCGGCGCCGACGGCCGCGTTCGACGCCCGGGACATCGTGACGGTTCAGGATGCCCACGGCGGCCTCACCGTCTACTTCCAGGACCGGCCGACCCACTACCTGCTGGACGGCGAATGGTATCGGGCCGTCCCGCTTCCCGGGAGCTCCGGGCCGCTCTCCGCCCCCGAACGGGAGGCCGCGCGGGCGTGACCCCCTTCCCCGCCCCCGAACGGGAGGCCGCGCGGGCGTGACCCCCTTCCCCGCCCCCGAACGGGAGGCCGCGCGGGCGTGACCCCCCCCGCCGTTGCCGGCAGATCCTTCGCCGGCGGACCGAGCGGGCTCGGGCCGGGGTTCCGACCGGTCGACGCGGCGGCGCGTTTTGGAGTACGATCCGACCTCATGGACGACGATTTCGACAGCCCGTCGGATGACCGGGACGAGCCGGCCGCGGCTCCCCAGCCCGTCCCGATGCCGCGCATTCCCGACGAGCCCATGCCGCCGGTGGAGAACCGGTTCCTGTTCGTGGACGTGGCCGCGCAACGCGCGAAGCAGTTGCGGCGCGGGGCCCTGCCCCGACTCGAGCCGTTGCGGCCCGATCCCGAGACGGGCGAGCGGCCGGAGGTGCCGATCCGCCTCGAGCGCGTGGCCATGGAGGAAGTCGAGCAGGGCCTCGTCGTCTACGAGCTGCCGGAGGCTATCTCGTGAGTGACATTCAGTCGATCTTGCTGGGGTTGCTGCAGGGGCTGGGCTTCTCGACCGTCTTTCTCCTCGCCGTGTTCGTCGGGTTCTGCGTCCTCGTCGGCTTCACCAAGCTGCGGCCCATCGACAAGCGCAGCCGGGTGGTGCGCAGCCTCGACGACCGCCTCGGCCCGGGGTCGCGCTACCTGCCGCCGAGCGTGCCGCGGGGGCCCGCCGACCAGCTCAAGACCCCCGAGCTGCTCGAGCAGTCCGCCAACCAGGAGTGACCGACCGCGCGCCCGGGGAGTGACCGGCCACGCGCCCGGGAGTGACCGGCCGCGCGCCGGCCCCGCCGCGCCGCCGCGCCTCGTCGGCATCTCGCCGGGGTGAAGCACCATCCCGTCTCGAATCCGCAGAAACGCCGTCCGGGGTACGGCCGCACCGACCTTCTCAGGGGGCCGCGCCGTCCCGCGAGGCGGGCGCCTCGCCGCCGGGAATGCCGGCGCCGGCCGCCGGGGGCTCGCGCCACCACGGCGCCTGCTCCTCGTACGCGGCGCCGATTCCGATCAGCGTCACTTCGTCGAAGGCGCGTCCGGTGAGCTGCAGGCCCACCGGCAGCCCCGCGTCGTCCCGCCCGCAGGGCACGCTGACCGCGGGCAGCCCGGTGAGGTTGGCGCTGGCCGTGAAGACGTCCCCCACGTAGAGCTGCAGCGGATCGTCCGCGCGCTCGCCGAGCCGGAACGCGGTGGTCGGCGTGGTCGGCACGGCCACGGCGTCGACCTTCTCGAAGGCCGCGTCGTAGTCGCCGCGGATGAGCGTCCTCACCTGCTGCGCCTTCAGGTAGTAGGCGTCGTAGTAGCCGGCGCTGAGGGCGTACGTCCCGAGCATGATGCGGCGCTTGACCTCGTCGCCGAACCCGTCGTGGCGCGTGCGGTCGTACATCCCGCCCAGGGTCGCGTCCTTCTCGTCGAGGGGCGCCCGGTAGGCGTAGCGCACCCCGTCGTAGCGGGCCAGGTTGGAGCTGGCCTCGGCCGGCGCGACGATGTAGTACGCCGGCACCGCGTACTCGGCGTGGGGGAGGGGGACGTCGACGACGGTCGCGCCCATGCCCCGCAGGGCCTCGACGGCCGCCTCGAACGCCGAGGCGACGCCGGCGTCGACGCCGTTCTCCAGGATCGCCCACGGCACGCCGATCGTCGGTCTCCGCACCGGCTCGGCGGCGGCCGCGTCGAAGGCGGGCACCGCCGAGGCGGCCGACGTGGCGTCCCTCGGGTCCGGACCGGCGATAGCCTGCAGCAGGGCGGCGGCGTCGGCCACCGTCAGCCCGAACGGCCCGATCTGGTCGAGCGACGAGGCGAACGCCAGCAGCCCGTAGCGCGACACCCGCCCGTAGGTCGGCTTCAGCCCCACGATGCCGCAGAACGCGGCGGGCTGGCGAATCGAGCCCCCGGTGTCCGACCCCAGCGCCACCGGGGCGAGCCGCGCCGCCACCGCCGCCGCCGAGCCGCCGCTCGACCCGCCGGGGACGCACGCCGGGTCCCACGGGTTCCGGGTCGGGCCCGTCACCGAGTGCTCGGTCGTCGACCCCATCGCGAACTCGTCGCAGTTCGTCTTGCCGACGACGACGGCCCCGGCCGCGGTCAGCCGCTCGACGACGGTCGCGTCGTAGGGCGGGACGTAGCCGGCGAGGATGCGCGACGACGCCGTGGTCGGAAGCCCGCGGGTGCAGATGTTGTCCTTGACCGCGATCGGCACCCCGAGCAGGGGCAGGTCCGGCGCGTCGGGCCCCCGCCGGTCGAGCGCCGCCGCCCGCGCGAGGGCCGGCTCGGCCGCGGTGTGGTTGAAGGCCCGCAGGTCCCCGTCGCGGGCCGCGATGCGGCCGAGAAACTCGGTGCACACGTCGACCGCGGTCGCGCCGTCGCGCAGCGCGGCCCGGACGTCCGCGACGGTCGCGAGCGAGGAGAGCTCCATCAGCCGATGACCTTGGGCACCCTGAACAGCCGTTCCCCCCCGCGGTCCGGCGCGTTTCCGAACGCGTCGTCCACGGGCAGCGACGGCCGCGGCTCGTCGTCGCGCATGACCGGAGCCGACGTGACGGGGTGGGTGGTGGCCGCGACCCCGGCGGTGTCGATGCGGTTCAGCCGCTCGAAGTAGGCGAGGATGTCGCCGAGCTGGCGGGTGAACTGCTCCGCCTCCCGCTCGGTCAGCTCGAGGTGGGCGAGCCGCGCGATGCGGTCGACGTCGGCCCGCGTCAGGGGGTTGGACACGGCGGGAAATGGTAGCAGACGCGGGCCGCGGGTGGGGTCGGCGGCGGGATCGCCGGGGGCCCGCTTATGCAGCAGAGGCCGACAGCGCCTCCCAGTACGCGCGGATCCGGGGGTCGGTGCCGGGGCGCCCGACGCGGCCCGCCATGATCTGTCCGGGCAGGAACCGCGAGCGAAGGAACTGCTTCGGCCGTCCGCTCGTGGCGCGATCCTCCACCTTCACGATGCCGTGCTCGACGAGCCGCGTTCGGACCGGGGGCCAGTGGTAGTCCGAGAAGAGAGTCGACAGCTTGTCATCCTGGAGGCACACGAGGTTGGTTCGACGGTACGCCCGCATCAGGCGCTCCATCGCGTAGCGCGACATCCGGAAACTGGAGCATCGTCATCGCGAGTGTCGGGCGAACGATCAGACCCTGTCGTCGGCCGCGGAGCGCCGGCAGCTAAAGGCAGCAACCACCGTGCGGACGGGCTGGGAACGCCCTGTTCATCGAGCCACCCGCCGTACAGACGCACGTCCAGTTACCCAGACCCGGAAACGCCGTCCGGGAGGCGCGTGCGAGGGATTCGAGGAGCGTCGCCGTACGGGCCCCCAACGTGCGGCGACCATGGAGTATGGGGCCCGCGTAAGGCAGGGTCGCGGCGCCGCGGTCCATGGACGTCCTGGCGATGGGACCGTACTGCCCAGCCTGCCAATCTTCGCTTGGCGCCCGGCGATCCAGCCCCGCGCCGTTCTACGGCGCAGACTCTCGGTCGGGCAACGCCAGGGCGATCAGCCGCGGGCCGCCGCCGACGGTCAGGGCGATGTGCTGCCGGCCGCCGGCCAGGTAGGTCATCGGGGTGCCGATGGCGCCGCTCGGCAGGTCGACCGAGCCGACCGTCCGGCCCGTCGCCTTGTCGCGCGCGACGAGCCGCGGCCCGCCGTCGCTGCCGCCGGCGGTGAGGGCGCTGACGAGCAGGGTCTTCGTCACCAGCGGCCCCCCGCGGCCGTCGCCGCCGAGCGGCGGCAGGTCGAGGTCGCGCAGCAGGGGGTGGTTGCGGAAGCGGTCGCCGTCGCCGTTGGGCTCCATCCACGCGATGTCGCCGGTGTTCAGGTCGATGGCGGTCATGCGCGAGTACGGCGGCTTGAACCGCGGCAGCCCCTGGGGCATCCGCGGCTGCCGGCCGCCGGCCAGGTAGGTCATCGGGGTGCCGATGGCGCCGCTCGGCAGGTCGACCGAGCCGACCGTCCGGCC
>JAJEEA010000473.1 GCA_022821235.1 Vicinamibacteria bacterium | reverse complement strand
ACCGGCGGTCCCGGCGCAACCGCTGGCGCCGGTGTGGAAGACGGAATGCCCGCACCGCACGTCCCGGGTTCGCGATCCACGAAGCCGCGCGGGCATCCGGCATATCGGTCATTGCGCGGCAGTCGAGCGGCGGACGATGTCGACCGGGGCGGTCGCGGCGCACGAGGTTTCCGCGCTTTGTCCAATCCGCCGATTCGCGTCCCGTTCGGGTTATCCTTGCCGGTGGATCGCGAGGGGCTGCCATGGACACGCTGACACGCGCGGGCCTGGCGAACGCGGTGTGGCGCGAGGTCGGTCTGCCGCGCGCGGAGTCGGAGCGCCCGGTCGAGACGGCGATCGGGGAGATGACCGGTGCGATGGCCGCTGGGAAGAAGGTGATGATCCTCAACTTCGGCAGCTTCGTGGTACGCGCCAAGGGTCCGCGCAGGAGGCGCAACCCGAAGACCGGGGAGCCGGTGCCGGTCGCGGCCCGTCGGGTGGTCGCGTTCCGCTCCTCGCGCGTCCTGAAGGCCGGCGTCAACCGGGCGTTGTCGGAACGCGGGCGGGACGGAAAGCCGAGCCTCACCTGGCCGGTCAAGCTGTGAGCGCGATGCACGAACCCCGCGGGCAAATGCGGAACGGGAGGAGACTGTCGTGACGACGAGAATTCGAAACCGGTTGGGCGCGCTCGCGGTCGCCCTCGCGCTCGTGCCGACGATGGAGGTCTCGGCCGCGGATCTCGATTGCCCCGCGGGGCTTGAGCCGGCGGGCGAGTTCAGGATGTTCTTCGGGCTGACCGACGGCGCCGGCAGGACGGTCGGCGAGGAGGAGTGGCAGAGCTTCCTCGCCGATACCATCACGCCGCGTTTCAGGGCGGGGCTGACAGTCCTGGCGGGGCGCGGCCAATGGCTCGCGCCCGGCGGCGCCTTGCAGCGCGAGCCGGTCAGGGTGGTGATGGGCGCGATCGCGGCCGACGTGGATGGCGGGATGAAGCTGGTGGACGAGATCTCCGCCGCGTTCGAAACGCGGTTCGGTCAGGATCCGGTGTTTCGGATGTGGAACCCGGCATGCGCCGGCATCTACCGGCAATAGCGTCTCGGCCCCGGCGCTCATTCTCCTGGACGGCGCTTCTCCTCCGCGCCTCGGATCGCGATCCTGGCTTCCCGCGGGCTCGCGCCTGCCGCGACTGCGTCGAATGTCTTCGGCAAGAGGTGCCCGACGGTAAGATGGCGCCGCCATGACGGTCCGCATAGCGATCCTGGGCGCGTTCCTCGCCGATGCGGCGTTCCGCATATCTCGCCTGCCCCGGACGGGCGAGACCGCGGTCGCGGAGAGCGTCGCGCTGGGCCCCGGGCGGCAAGGGCTCGAACCAGGCGGTGGTCGCCGCCCGTCTCGGCGCGGAAGTGCTGTTCGTCTCCCGGCTGGGACAGGATGCGCTGGCCGGGATGGCACTGGAGATGTGGGAAGAGGCCGGCGTGACGCCGCTGGTCTCCCGTTCGGAGAGCGCGTCCACCGGGATCGCCTGCGTGATGGTCGACGCGGAGACCGGCGACAACGCCATCGTGGGCCACCCGGGGGCGGCGCTCGAGCTGACGGAGGCCGAGGTGGAGAGGGCGGCGGACGCGGTCCGCTCGGCCTCGGTATTCCTGACCCAGCTGGAGCAGCCCCTGCCGGCCGCGATGCGGGGGCTGGAGATCGCGCGCGGAGCCGGCGCGATCACCGTGCTCGACCCCGCCCCGGCGGCGGACCTTCCGCCCGGCATGCTCGAACTGTCCGATTACGTCACGCCGAACGAGACCGAGGCGGAGCTGCTGACCGGGGTACCGGTCGATACCGGGGAAGGGGCGCGCCGCGCGGCAAGAGAGCTCCGGCGACGCGGCGCGGGCACCGCGGTCATCACCCTCGGCGCGCGGGGCGCCCTGCTGCATGGCCCCGGGACGACGCTGCCGGTACCCCCCTTCCGGGCGGGTCCCACGGTGGAGACTACCGGCGCGGGCGATGCGTTCGCCGGCGCGTTCGCGGTGGCGCTCGCCGAGGGGATGGATCCGGGCCGGGCGGTGCGCTTCGCCTCCGCCGCCGCCCGGCTCTCCGTCACCCGGCCCGGCACCGCGCACGCCATGCCGCATCGGGCCGAGGTCGAGGCGCTGCTCGCGGCGGAATGACGCCGGAGCAGCCTCGAAGACTCGGCGCGACCGACGGTTGGGGCGCCGCCGGTTTCGGAGAGGCCGACCCAGACGGCGGCTCCGCGATGGTCCCGCAACCCGATCCGCGATACCATTGCTCCGCCGGCCCGATCTCTAGGGGGATCCCGCGGGGCGGTCCCGGCGAACCAAGCGGCCATCCCCGGGCCGGCAGGCGACGTGTAGCCATGGGAGGGAAATGGCCGCAAGCCCCGCCGCTGCCCGCCTGCCCTCCCTCCCCGCGCCCCGGCCGGATGAACGGGGCGTTCGCGAGCCTGCTGTCGGGACGGGGCACCGGTCCGGATCGTCAAGCCCACGGACCGCGTCGCCGGGATGTCAGCCGTCCAGGGAATTGCCGCCGCCGCGCCAGCGCGAGCCCGACCTGCATGCGTTGCAGATCCGATGGCCCGCCCAGGCGCTCTCGAAGGTCCTGCCGCACATCAGGCAGACACGCTCCCGCGCCTCGTGGCGGGGCT
>JAJEEA010000041.1 GCA_022821235.1 Vicinamibacteria bacterium | reverse complement strand
CCCGGCGTCACCTCGCCGGCCGGTATCCTTCGCGGGCGCGCACGCGGAAGTTGCCGCCGCGGACGTCGACGTCGAGGCGCCGGAACTCGGCGGCGACGCCGGCGGCAGGCGCCGGCGTGAACCCGAGCAGATACTGGTTGCGGAGGTCGCCGGCGAAGGTCGCCAGCGCCCGCTCGAGCCGGTCGAGCCGGTCGACGGAGAAGACCTGGCCGCCGCTCACCGCGGCCAGCCGCCTCGAGACATCGCGCACCGCGCGCACCTCGGAGCGCCGGCCCAGCGTGATCACGTAGAGCGGGGCGTCCGATTCCTCGACGCGCCGTTCCACCGCCTGCAGGCTGGAGAAGCTCGATCGGTCGTCGCCGTCCGTGAACATTAGCACCGCCCTGCGCTGCGGCTCTCTGCCCAGAAGCGCCAGCGATCGGCCGATGGCGTCGTAGAGCGACGTGTAGCCCGACGTCTCCAGCCCGGCGACGAGCGCGAGCAGGCGGGCCCTGTCCGTCTCCCGCGCCGCCAGCTCGAAGACCCGGTCGTTGAAGGCGATCAGGGTCACGACGTCGTCGGCGTCGAGCGTGCCGATCAGGGTCGAGACGCCGCGCTTGAGCGCGGGCATCGCGTCGCGCATGCTGCCGCTGATGTCCAGCGCGACCACCAGCTCGAGCCCCCCGTCGGCCGGCGGCGAGAAGTAGCTGAGGCTCTGCCGCACCCCGTCCTCGCGAATCTCGAACCGGTCCTCCATGAGGTCGGTCACGTATCGCCCGCGCCGGTCGGTGACGATGGTCGGAATCAGCACCACGTCCACCGCGCTCCGGAAGGTGAAGCCGGCGCGCGCCGGCGTGTGCACCCGGCGAATCAGCCGGCGGCCGTCGGCGAGGGTCGCGAGAATGCGCACGACGCGCGCGTCGCCGCCGGCGCCGGCGTCCCAGTCGCATTCGAACGGGAGCCGCTCGCGCAGACAGACGCGTTGCCCGTCCACGAAGAACTCGACCCGCGCCGTCGTGCCCGCGGGGGTCAACCTGACCGCCAGCCTTTCCCGGCCCGACAGGTATCGGGCGCCGTCCGGCGACAGGACCTCGAGCACGGGGGCCGCCGGCTGCGCGTGGGCGGCGGCGGTGCAGACCGCGGCGACCACGGCGCAGACCGCGGCAACCACGGCGACGCGAAGCCCGGTCGGCCCGGACGGAGGTACGGACGCACGGGGCCTGCCGGTCCCGTTCGGACTGCACGAGTGGTTCGTCATCGTTCGATCCCCTGGGTTCCCGCCGCCGTCGACCGCGTGCTTCGCCGGACCGCCGGCGAGCCGGCGTCGGCGAGCCGTCGGCCGCGCGCTGGACGGCACGGGCCCGACCGCACGACCCGGCCGAATCCCCTCGCCGTCCTCCAAGCTGCCGGGCCGCTCGCGGACAAGGCACCCTCTCGATGATGGCCCCGCCGGTCGGGACCGACGCGCTGAAGAACCCGGGCGCCGGGCCGTCAGTCCCGTCCCCGCCCCTCGCCGGGTGCCGGTCTCAGGATGCCGCCCCCCGTCAGGGCCGACACGAAGTCGTCGAGATCGGCCGGGGCGAGCGTCGACGGGTAGCGGGCCACCGCCGGCCAGTCGTCGGGGTGCCGCGCGCGGACGCGGTCGAGGAGGTGGCGCATCGCGACCTGCATGACCTCGCCGGAGATCGTCGCCGGCAGACCGCGCCCGCCGAGCCCGGCCGCCACCCACACCGCGAGGTCCGGGGTCAGGGTCGGTCCGATGCCGCTGCCGGGCACGCCGGTCCAGTGCTCCCGCGACCCGGCCGGGGGCGTCTCGAGGCAGAGGCAGCCCGTCACCGGCCACGCCGGCGCGCCCCAGCCGCGCAGCGCGGCGCGGCCGGCCGCCTCGTCCTCCGGCCAGCCCAGCCAGAACAGCTCCTGCGGGGAGAACCAGGTGGCAAGCCGCTGCGGCTCGTGCGTCAGGGTCCAGTCGAGGAGGGCGCGGCGACGTGCGCTCAGGCCACCCGCCGCCGCCACCGCCCGGGCGTCGGCCGGCGTCTCGGACAGGCGCGCCACCCGCGCCCGCCCCGCCTCGACGGCGGCCGCGATGACGCCGAGCTGCTCCCGCCCCTTGTCGAACGGATTGAAGAGCGCCGCGCCGGTCGCCAGCACGCGGCGGTCGGACGCGTCGAGCACCTCCCGGACCGGGGGCATCGTGGTGACGACCTGCGAGAGCCTGAGGTTGGCCGTCGCGAGATCGAGCCCCAGCAGCGCCCCGTGCGCATACCAGGGGCGGTCGGGCGCGTTCCGGGCCACCGGCAACCGCCAGGCGGCGCGGCGCCGCTCGGCGCCGTCGGGGATGCGGACGCCGAAGTCGTGCCGGGCCGCGAGGTCGCCGCCGTCGAGCACCCCGCTGTCGGGATCGCCCACCAGCCCCGCGTAGACCAGCGACCGCAGCACGTCGCCCACCAGCGCGTCGGCCAGGCGCAGGAGGCGCCGGCCGGCGTCTTCCGCCCGATCGAGGCGGCGCGGCGCGCGGATGGCCTGCAGATCGCGGCGCGCGCGCGACAGATGGTCGGCCACGTTTATCGAGCCCGCCGCCGGGCGCTCCACCAGGCGGCCGTCCAGCGACTCCAGCTCGCGGGCGGCGGCGTGGACCGCCTCGAGCGTGTCCGGCCCCGCCGCCATGCGCGCCGCCACCGCCGACAGCTCCAGCACGACGTCCAGCGAGTTGCCGCCCTGCGCCCACCGCGCCGCCGCGAGACGCCCCAGCGTCGCGCCCCCGAGATCGGCCACGTAGTCGAACCCCTCCCAGGGCACCACCACCCGCGGGGGCCCGCCGCCGGCCGCGCCGCGCCCGGCCAGGGCCTCCAGCACGACCTGTTCCTTCGGCGCCGCGTGTCCCTCGCGTTCCGTTCCCAGCGCGGGAACCAGGACGCCGGCGATCCAGTCGGCCATGGCGCCCGCGTACTCCCGGTCGCGGTCGAGCTCGACGGCCGAGGCCGACGACACCAGCGACTCGGCGCCCTCATCGGTCAGGGCGCCGGCGTAACGCGCGCGATCGACGAGGGCGAGCACCCCCTGAAACTGCGACAGCGCCATCCCCCGCCGCTCGGGGTCGGAGATGGAGTCGAGGCGCGCCGCCCGCCGCAGCGCGGCCGCGTAGACGGCCGGCCGCCGCACCCCCGTCCGCTCGAGCGTCAGCACGAGGGCGCGGAAGTGGGAGAAGCCGCGCAACGTCACCAGCACGTCCGGCAGGTCCGCGGCGGTCGCGCCGGGAAACCGCCGCTGCGCGAACGCCAGCACGTGGACCCGGTCGTCCACCAGCTCGGGCCGGTCGAACACCCGCTCGGCCAGCCAGCCCGCATCGACCAGGTCCGTTTCGGTGGCCCCGCGCACGTCCCGCTCGGGATTGCCGGGCAGATCGGTCCCCGAGAACACCTCCTCCCACAGTCCACGCCACGCGGGCGGCGCCGGCCGGCCCGAGGGGTCCACCACCAACGCCGACAGCAACACCGACGGGTCGGGATAGCGCCGGTTGAACGGCCGCTCGGGCAGAATCGGGGTCTGAGCCAGGAAGACGTCGTAGAGGCGCCACCAGCGCGAGCGGCGCGCGCCCTCGTCGAGCCAGAGGTCAGCGCGAACCGGCGGTGCGCATCGTCGAGATGGGCCACGACGTCGTAGAAGTACGCCAGCGTCCCGTCGTCCTGCCGCAGCACCGCCTCGATGAAGTCGTCCGGCCGGTCGACCCGCTCGCTGGTCAGCGAACGCCACAGCGACTCGGCGTCCGCCCCGCCCGGCACCGCCACGCGGTCGCCGGCGACGGCGAGGCTGCGCCCGTAGAGGGCCAGCCGCTCGGTGTGGTCCTCGTACAGATCGCGCAGCAGCCGTGGGTTCGCAACCAGGAACCGCCGCGTGTCGGCGGACATCGACAGCAGACCGTGATAGAGCAGCGCGGCGCGCCGGTCCGCGAGCAGACGCAGCCCCAGCAGCGCGCGGTCGCCGGCGCGCGCGCGCAACACGGTGTTGTGCCAGACCTCCGCCGTCAGGGGCAGGGGCACGTCGAAGGACGGCAGCTCGAACACCAGCGCCTCGCCGTCGTTGAGCCGGCGATCGAGATCGTCGACGGCCAGACCGGCGGCGCGCAACGACGCCCGGCGCGCCCGCTCGTCGTCGCCGTCGTCGACGCGCACGACGTACGCGCCCGACGACCGGCGCAGGCGGAAGCCGGCCGCCTCGACCAGATCCTCGAGACGGCGCCGCGCGCTTCCGTCGGCGGCGCGGGCCAGGCTGGCGTCCCCGTCGGCGGCGCGCACCACCCGCCACGCCTCCATGAACTCGGTCACCGTTCGCGCATGGCGCCGCACCGCGCGCACGGCGGGCGAGTCGGCGTCGGGAGCGGCGTAGAGATGGCGCACCAGGTCCAGCAGCAGGCTGGCGCGGTCGCCGCCCCACGCGGTGAAGCCGGCCACGTCCAGGATGCCCTCGGCTGTGCCCGGCACCGGCAACGACGTCACCGTCGCATCGCCCGCCGGCTGGGCGCCGACGGAACCCGCGAGCATCATGACGACCAGGCCGCTCCACAGGGCGGGCGCCCCGCGTCGACGGCCGCGTGCTGGCGTGTGCATTCGAGCCACCTCCTCGGTTGGCGCCGAACCGGTCGTGGACCGACGGGCTGAGACCTGCGTACCGGCGCGATACCGTGCGCCCTCGACCTTCACCTCGAGACCCCGGACGGGAATCGCGGCCACCCCGACGCCAGCCGGCCACCGGCCCCGGCTTCAGCGACCCGGACGAGCGTGGTCGGACTGCCGGCGCGGTGAAGTCGAATCTCCGTCGTTCTCGTTCCTCGGGTTCCCGCCGCCGTCGACCGCGTGCCCGGCGGCGCCCGCAACCGCGTGACGGCCGAGATCCAGCCTCGCCGCGTTGCCGGCGCGGTCCCGGATGGAACCGCCGTTCAGGCGCAAGGCGTCGGCCCCGATGCCGATGCCGTCCGCGTCGTCGTCCCCCGCCTCGATCGAATAGCTGAAGTAGAGATGGGTCGCGTTGTCCGTGCTCCGGGCGAGGAAGTCGAAGGCCGCCATTCGCCGGCGTTTCCCGACCGTGAGCGCAAGCTGCGGCGCGCCGACCACCCTCACCGGTTCGCTCAGGGTGACGACGGCCGTCACGCGTTCGGCCAGCCGGTAGACCCCGCCGCCGCGAGGCGTCGAGTCGAAGTACACGTCCGTCACCGCCGGGGTCGTCGTGTCGACGCCGCCGTCCACCCGGTGACCCTGGGCGCCGGCGCCAGGGGGTTCGCGGAGTTGCAGAACGGCGTCGCCGCCGCCGAGGTCGCGGATGGTCCCGCCGTTCAGATTCAACGCATCCGCCGCGATGCCGATGCCGTCCGCGTCGCGGTCCTCAGCCTGCACGTAGTAGCGGAACCGCAGCGCGGTCCAGCCCTCCGAGTCCGACCAGGACGCCCCGTAGTAGGTGGCGGGCCGCGTCAGCCCGCCGATGGTCAGAGCCACCGTCGGCGTGCCGGTGACGGTCACGATCTTGTCGAAGTAGACGCTCACGGACACGCGCTCACCATGCTCGTACGTGTCGCCGATCAGCGGCGCAGAGTCGAAGAACACGTCCGTCACCGCCGCCGCGCGGTCCGCGCCGCCATCCACCCGGTGTCCCGGGTGGGCCGCGAAGGCGTGGACGCCGAGATTCAGGACCGCACCCGCCCCGGCGGCGTCACGGATGCCCCCGCCGTTCAGGCGCAGAGCGCTGCGGACAACGCCGATGCCGTCCACGTCGCGGTCCCCAGCCTGCACGTCATACTGAAACCACAGCCAGGGCACTCCCCCTCCCCCCGGCGCGTGCAACGCATGACGCGTCCCGCTTCCCACCGTCAGCGCGAGCTGCGGCTCGCCCGAAACCGTCACGGCCTCGCTGAACCACACGCCAATCCGTATTCGCTCGCCTCGACCGTAGGTGTCGCCCTGCCGCGGGCTGGAGCGAATCGACACGTCGACGACCGACGGCGCGCGGTTCAGGCCGCCGTTCACCCGATGCCTGGCGTCGTCGACGACGGCCATCGCCGACAGATCGACATTCGCGTCGAGGCCTCCCTCGCCGCGGATCGCGCCGCCGTTCAGCGTCAGCGCGCGGCCGGGGATGCCGATTCCGTCCGTATCGACGTCCCCCGGTTGCACATCGTAATCGAAGTACAGATACGTCGACCCGTAAGGACCATCGACGACGGTGATGGACGAAAAGGCCGCCTGCCGCATCCAGCGTCCGATCACGAGCGCGAGCTGCGGCTCGCCGGTCACCATGACCCGCTCGGCGAACGTCACCACGGCCTGTATTCGATCGCCCGCCCTGTACACGTCGCCACTCGGCGGCCGCGAGCTGAAGAAAACGCCCGTCGCGGCCGGGCCGCTCTGCGCCTCCGCGACCGGCGAGCCGCCGGTCAACGAGGCCAGCACGACAACGACCGCGAGCCGGACCACGCGAGATCGCCGGAACCGGTCGCGTCCGCGACCACGGGCCGTCGTTCGAGCCGGCGGGAGACTCACAGCCATGCGACGCGCCTCAGTAGGCCCCGAACAGATAGTGGACGGACACGCTGAAGACCTGCGTGCCGGGGAAATTGAGCCCTCCCTTGACCTTCACCTTCAGGCCCCAGACGGGAATCGCGGCCACCGCCAGCTCGAGCCGGCCGAGCGGCTGCAGGCCGTCGACGCCCAGCTTGTCGACGCCTCGCAGGGCCAGGGCGGTCCCCGCCGGCACCGACTCGACCACGCCGCCCGACCCGGGGTCCACCCGGTCCGCCAGTCCGTCGAGCACCACCACCCCGGCCCCGAGCTCCAACCCGATCTGTACGCGGTCCGCGATGGCGCCGCCGAACGGCGCGAACCGGTGCACCTCGACCCCCTGCGCGGTGACGCCTCTCGTGACATAGCGGCCGGGCCGGCGTCCATCGCCCTGCGCGGCGTCCGCTCCCGCCGGCCGCATGTCGTCATGAACCCCGCCGTCCTCGATCGACCGCCTGACGAACGCAACGCCCCAGTCACCCCCGAGGTCGCTCCCGCGCACGACGCCGACGCGAAGGTCGGATCCGCCCCAGTCCATCGTGCCCACGTCGTACAGCCGCTCCACCCACGTCGACGACGCCGTCCAGCGCGGTGCGAATCCCGCCGACACGCCCCAGTGCGGCCGGCGATCCTGCGCACCGGCCTCGTGCGGGAGGCTCGGCAGCACGAGCGCGAACACCACGATCGACATCCAAATCCGCATGCGCAGTCGCTCCTCTCGATAATCCTCTCCGCGATTCCCGGTCGCAGTTCGAACCGGCCAAGTGGAAATCGTGCCACGAAACGCGTCCGGCGGTTCCAGCCGACAAGCTTGTCGGCGGCTGCCCACCGCGAGCGCGCGCCGGGGTCCCACGACTCGTGGCGACAGGCTCTTGTCGTCGGCTGCGCGGCCCCGACGCCCTCGCGCCGCTTTCTCGTCTCTGCGGCAGGCGCGTCTGTCGACGAGCTTTGTCGCCGGCTGCGCGCCTCGACGGCGGAAGTATCGCGGGCGCGCGCGCCGAAGACCCCCGGACGATTCGCGGCGACAAGCTTGTCGCCAGCCATCGGTACTCGCAACAAGCTTGCCAACAGCGATGGAAACCGGGTTTTCTGGCACCATGCGCGCCCATGGCGACCCGCGACGCACCGGATGGCGCCAGCGCGCCGGCGCTGCCCCACGAGTTTCCGCGCAGAATCCTGCTCGCCGCCCTGGGGCTGACGCCACGGCGTCTCACCGAGGCGCTCTACGCGCTGATCGTCCCGGTCGACGGCGGTCCGCCCTTCGTCCCCACCGCCATTCACGTCGTGACGACCACGAGAGGCCGCGACCGCGCGAGGCGCGAGCTGCTCGACCCCGAAACCGGGTGCTTCCTCCGGTTCTGCGCCGACTATCGACTCGACCCGAGCCGGATCGCGTTCGACGACGAGTCGTTCATCGTCGTGGAGCGCGACGGACGCCCCTTGGAGGACATCACGACGGCCGCCGATCACGCCGCCGCCGCGGAAGCGCTCGTCCGTCTCGTTCGTCGCCTGACGACCGACGACGACGCCGCCATCCACGCCTCCCTGGCCGGCGGCCGGCGTACGATGGGCCTGTATCTTGGTCACGCGCTGTCGCTCTACGGGCGACCGCAGGACCGCCTGAGCCACGTGCTGGTCGACCCGCGCTTCGCCGACCACGCATTCCACTATCCGCCCGTGCCGCCGGCCACGCTCGTCATCCGCGGCCGGCGCGTCAACACCGCCGACGCCCGCATCATTCTCGCCGACGTGCCCTTTCTCCGCCTGCGCGATGAGCTCCCGCTACGGGTCATCGACGAGCTGCCGCCGCCCGGCGTAACCGGCACGCGCGGGTCTCTCGCGGCCGCAACCCCGACCATCGAGCTGCACCTCCGTCGCAACCTCCTGATCGCCGGCGGCGAAACCGTGCACCTTCCCCCCGCCAACTTCGCGTTCTACGCCGTCATGGCCCGGCGTTGCGCGCAGGGCCGCGACTTCGTCAACTGCCGCACCCCGAACCTCGCGAGCGAGTATCTGCACGAGTACACGAAGGTAACCGCCGACCGCTGGGCCCCCAACGTCGAGCGCGTCCGCCACCGCCTCCGGAACGGCGCCGACAGCAAGTGGTTCGAACAGCGCAAGGCCCGCGTCAACCGCGCCATCCGAATCGCACTCGGCGCGTGGCTCGGCCGCCCCTACCTGATCGCCAGCCGGGGCGGCTGGCGCGACCGGCGCTTCGGCCTGGCCATCGACCCTGCCCACATCTCGTTCCCCGAGGACTGACGCCATGCCGCCACACGCCGCCACGACCTTGTTCACACGACCGGCGTCCGACATATCGGCGACGAGTTGGCAGCACCGCGGTCGAGCCTCCGGTCGATGGCGGCGGGTCCGAGCGCCTCGAGGCGCCTTTCGTCGGCCTCCGCGCGCTCCCGGCGCGACAAGTCGGATTAGCCAAGCACTCGCCACCTCTCCGACAAGCTTGTCATCCACCCCACTGGGCCCATCTTGTGGCACTCTTGCCGACGATTCGCCGCGGCGACCGCGCCGCGCCGCGGTAATCATGGCTGTCCTGGCTATCCAGGCAACCCGACGACCCGTGGCTGTTGCTCATTCATCGGGGTCCGTGTGAGTCGAAGCAGAGGATGCCATCCATGACGTCTCCCAACCTGTCTCACGGTTCCTACCAACTCTCGAGTGTGTGCGTAGTGTGCGCAGCAGTCTTGTCGATGCTCACAGCCGGCGCCCCCGCATTCGCGCAGACTACCGGTCCCGCGGTGGAACGCGTGTCGCTCCGTAGTCGCCCGGCCAGCGGGGACACGTACGGCGCCGATGAACGGATTACCGTACACGTGGCATTCGGTGAGCCCGTGATAGTGACGGGCGAGCCGAGGCTCGTGCTGCAGATAGGCGACCAGACTCGCTCCACCGACCTCTATCTGGTCACGGGAAATACGCTCGGCTTCCGCTACCACGTCAAGGCGTCGGATCGCGACGAGGACGGCGTCGGCATTCCCCCGAATGCCCTGCTGCTCAACCGCGGCTCCATACGCGATTCGCACGGCAACGATGCCGTCCTGGCTCACGAGGCGGTTCCGGATGACCCGGCAAGGAAGGTGGACGGTGGGCTGGACGCTCTCCCCACGATAGAACGCTTGACCACAGGGCGACCGCGTCAGGGCGACACGTTCGGCGGCGGGGAGTCCATCAGCGTCACCCTGCACTTCTCTGAGCCCGTCTACGTCACGGGCGCCCCGCAGCTCGCCATACAGTTGGGAACGCAAGCCCGGCAGATGCATCTCCATTTGTGGGGAGGGGGGTCCCAGCCTTTCCTCAACTTCGAGTACGTCGTGCAACCCTCCGACATCGATGCCGACGGGTTCAGCGTGCCCGCCGACGCGTTGACGCTCAACGGGGGCTCGATCAAGGACGCCGACGGCAACGACGCCGACCTGACGCACGACGCCGTGCCCGACCGCCCCGACCGCAAGGTGGACGGCGCGTCCGGCGCCCCGTCGGTGGTGAGAGTGCTCCTTTCGCGATCGCCCGCGAGCGCGGACACGTACGCGGTCGGCGAGACGATTTTCGCACTCGCTCAATTCACGCGGGGGGTCCACGTGACCGGGGCGCCTCGGTTCGCCCTGCAGGTGGGCGCGCGCGCGCGGCGGGCGAGCCATCTTCCACGGCTGCGCGCGGCCGAGCTGCTGCCGCCCGGAAACGCCTTTCATGACCTCGGGGAAGACGAGCGCAACGTCTACTTCCAGTACGTCGTGCAGCCGTCGGACGTCGACGACGACGGGGTCAGCGCGCCTGCGAATGCGTTGACCCTCAACGGCGGCTCGATCCGGGCCGTGGACGACGGCAGCGATGCCCGCCTGAGCCATGACGGCCTGCCCGACGACCCCAGTCGCAGGGTCGACGGCAGCCGCGGTGACGACGAGGCGCCCGCGGTCTTGTTCCTGACCTTGGAGGGGCCGGTCCGCGGCGTGTTCGGCCGGGCCGACACGCTCACGCTGGCGGTCGCCCTGAGCGAGGGCGTGACACTGTCCGGCGCGCCCCGCTTAGCGCTGCGCATCGGCGCGCAGACGCGCTTCGCGACCTTCCGGGAGAGGTGGGCCACGACCAGCTTGCTGTTCGACTACGTGGTGCAGGAATCGGATCGCGACGACAACGGCATCAGCATCGACGCCGACGCGATCGATCTCAACGGCGCGACGATACGGGACAACGCCGGCAACGACGCCGACCTCGACCTCGGCTATCACGCGTTCAGCGATGACCCGAGCTACAAGGTCGACGGCCGGCTGACGCCGGTACCGGCCCTGCCCCTGGGCGGCGTTCTCGCGCTGCTGCTCGCGTTGCTCGTCGGCGGCCGGCGGCGCTTGGCCAGGTAGCCGGAGGGGGAAGAGCGGTTTCGAGGTTGGACATCCCGGTGTCCGGACGTCGCCGCGTTGCGGCGCGGCTCTCTACAGGTGTCGTTCCAATGAGGCACTCAGCTCGAATCGAGAGGATGGCCGGTCGCAGTCGCCGTGCGACCGTGGCCGGCTGTCTCGTCCTGATGCTCGGTATCGGCGGCTGCCGGCCGGCCGTCGAGAGGGTTCCGGCCTGCTGTCTGCCGGGAGGACCGCCGTGCCTCGAAGAGCGACAGCCGGCGCCGGCGCGGGAGACGCCGGATGACCCGCCGCCGGAGGGAAGGGCCGGCAACGGCGACAGACCGCACGACACGGAGAGGCTCGCGGTGTACCTCGACGTGTCGCAGTCGTCGACCAACTTCGGGCGCGGCTCCGGCGAGTCGGCCTACCGCGATCTCATCGCGTGGCTGGTCCCTCCCCCTGCGCAGTTCCCCGAGGCTCGCTACTACGGCTTCGCCGAGCGGATCGCCGAGATCGACGAAGATGTCCTCGTCCGCGCCGCCCGCGGCGAAGTGAACCCCTGCGGAGACGCGTGCGGGTTTCGCGAGTCGCGGCTCGACGACGTGCTCGCGGCCGTCGCCGACGACGACGCGCCGGGAGCGCTGGCGGTGGTCGTCACGGACCTCTGGCTCGACAACTCCGACCTCATCGGCGGCGCCCGGCTCGCGCTGCAGCGTCCGATTCGCCGCATTCTCGCCGACGGCCGGGCGATAGGCGTCCTCGGCGGGGCGGCGCCCTATTCCGGCCCCGTGTACGACGTTCCGAACTCCTCGGGCGTCGCCACGATTCCCGCCGGCCGGGTTCGGCAGCGCCCCGTATTCGCCCTCGTCATCGGTGCGCCGGGGCGGGTCGTCGAGCTGGAGCGGCGCCTCGCGGAGGACGTCTTCTCGAACGCCGGAGAAGCCGGATCCAGCGAGGACGCAACAGCGGAACCGCTCGACCCCGGAGAGGCCCGAGCCGGCGAGGACACGGAAGCAGAGCCGCCCGGCGCCCGAGAACCGGAATCGCACTTCTTCTCCCTGTTCACGCCCACCTTGACCGCCGCCGGGCCGGTCGAGCACCGGCTGGCGCGTCAGGGGACCGGCGCCAGGAGGGCCTACGTCCTCGCCGTCGACGACGCGAACGTGCCGGCCTTCGAGATCGATCGGGGCCCGGTCCCTCCGGTGCCCGAAGGCGATGCGGAGAAGCGTCGGACCCTGGCCGGGCCGCTCGACGGCCCTGTGTACGCCGCCGCGCCGCCGGCCACGTACGACCTCGCCGCTGAAGCGTGGACGCTGGTGCCGCCCGACCCGTCGAGAGCGTGCGACGAGGGCGCGTGGCATTCGCTCGACCTGGGGCGCGCGCTCAAGCTCGAACGGCCGGCCGCTTCCCACGACCCGACGATCAGGCTCGACGCTTCCAACGCCGTCCTGCTCGCGATCCCGCGCGGCGGCATCGCGTTCATGCGGTACCGGGTGAGCGTCGGCGCCATGGAGCGGAACAGCCCGGGTACGGCATGGCTGGACGACTGGAGCTTCGACGCCGAGCGCGACCCAGGGCTGCCGAGCGATCCGCCGCCGCTGTTCCCGACCCTCAACCTCACGGAGTTCCGGCGCATTCTGGAGGTCGCGATGGCCGAGCAGGTCGCCGGGGAGACCGTCGCCAACGGGAGCGTTCTGCTGTCGATGGAGTGAGTGCGATGAGTGTGATGGATTGGGCCCGCCAGCTTGCACGGTCCATCGTGGCCGCCCCCCTCGCGGCCGCGATTCTCGCCCTCGTGCCGACCGTGCTGTGGCTGATGACATTCGGTGGCGTGGGCAGCCTCGAACCTCAGCTCTACGAAAACGCCATGGACGATCCGCAGTACCCCGCGTACCAGGACGCGATCATGGCGCAGGTCGAAAGCGCAGCCCTTACGGTGGCGCTCCCGTCGGCAGCGGTGGTCTTGATGGCCGCCGCGGCGTTCGCCCTTTTCTGCGGGCGGCAGCGCGTCGCCGTGGTGGGCTCGGTTCGCCGACTCCGACCGCAATGGTGGCTGATCGGCGCGGTCGGAGTGACCCTCAGCTTGCTGTGGGCCGTCCTCTCCGCCTTCCTGCTCACACCGTTGCGCGACCTGATCACGCCAGGTCCGTTGCTCCTGCTCCCCTTCGCCTTCCTCCCGGTCTCACTGGGGCCGATCTACTACGCGACGAGCCTGCTCTGCACGCACCGGGTCTACCGCTCCGCGATTCCCTGGGCCGGATGGCTGTCATGAAAAACCTCATCCTCGGTCTCGGCGGGACCGGCGCCCGGATCGTCGAGTCGTTCGTGCACCTCTGCGCCACCGGCCTCGGCCCTTCCCGCGCCGCCGTCGCCTTCATCGACCAGGACCAGTCCAACGGCAATACGCTTCGGGCACGCACCGCGCTGGCCCGGTACGCTTCCGCCCGCGGCGCCCTGCGGGCGCTGACGGACGGGCACGACGAGCTGGGCTGCGACCTGCTCGCCACGGATCTGTGTCCGCATCCGGACGGGAGGGACTTGGACAAGTGCCACTGGGCGCCGCAGCAGAGCGACGCGAGCCTGGCCAAGCTCGTCGGGTACAACCTGATGCCGGACGAAGCCAGGGACCTCGCGCGCGCGCTGTTCCACCGCCGGTGCGAGCTGGACATGTCCCTGAACGAGGGATACCGCGGCCGGCCCCACGTCGGGTCGGCCGCGCTTCTGGTGCGGATCGGCCAGGACGAGTTCTGGCGTTCGCTCGAGGACGTCGTACGCAACGCCAACGAGGAAGTGCGGGTCTTCCTGTGCGGATCCGTGTTCGGCGGCACGGGGGCGGCCATCCTGCCCACCCTGGCCCGCCGCCTGCGCCAGGTGGCGAAGGAGAAGGACCGCCCTCTGCGTACGGCCGGCGCCCTGATGTTGCCGTACTTCACGTTTCCGCCGCCCGCCGATCGCGGGGCCAATGTCTCAGCGGGCGCCGAGCTGCTTCTGCAATCGCAGTCCGCCTTGCGCTATTACGACAACGAGATGAAGGTGGGTGGGGCGCCGTACAGCTTCGACGACCTCTACGTCGTCGGCTGGCGGCCCGCCATCGAGCTGGACTACCACGCGGCCGGGGCGGCGAAGCAGGCGAATCCTCCCCTGGCCCCCGAGCTCCTCGGAGCCCTCGCGGCGGCGAAGTTCTTCGCCGAAGAACGGCCTCCCCGCGAACGCGGAGGCGGCGACGAACCCGCGGGCCTGCACATCATCGCACGCGAGAATCCCCACCGCCTCACGTGGGCCGATCTGCCCCCGGTGACCGACCGCAAGTCCAACCGCGCCGCCTATGCCGCGTGGCTGCGCTTCTGCGCCCTGTGGCGCTTCAACTACGCCCGGGCCTTCACTCCCGATCGGCCGCCGGGCGCCACCGAGGAGGCCTGGTTCCCTCGTCTGCGGGACGACGGCGAGCCCGACGCCCGACGCGCCGCCGCCGTCAGCGGGTTGAGCGGCTACGTATCGACAGCGCTCCGGTACGCGGCCACGATGTCCGCCTTCTCGCGGTGGGGCGGCGACCGTTTCTCCCTGTTCGACCTCTGGGCCCATCGACCCATCGCCGAGGTCGACCTCGGCGACCCCACCGCGACGCCCGATCTCGCCAGCGGTTCGCTGGCCCGGGGTCTGACGGGCTTCGACGAGCTCGTCCGCGGTCTCGACGGTGCTCCCGACGCCGCCGCCGTCTACTGGGCGGTCTCCGAGAAGCGACGCACGAAGTCGTTTGGCCTGTGGCCGTTCGTCGCGCGTCTCCATGAGTGCGCGGCGGAGCCATCGTCGACCTGAGGAGCGAACCGTGCCTGTTGAACTCGACCTTCCCGCCCTTCTCGAGGACCCGGGCTTCAAGAGTCCCGACCGGGGCGGGGTCTGGTGGCCCCTCGACGGGTTGAACAAACTCGCCGACGCGCTCATCCCGGAAGCGGGGAGCATGGACGTGCGCGAGATCAAGTCGGTCCCGCACACCTGGGGTCATGTCATCCTCTTCGAGACTGCGCTGCTCGATGAAGACCATCCGGGCCACCGCGACGCGAAGGGGCAATGGCGAGCGCTGCTCGCGATGCTCGCCCTCCGGAACCATCGGCCGGGGTTCTCGGTGACGACCGCCGACGTCGACCTCGACGGAAGCGCCGGCGTAGAGACCGACACCCATGGATTCACCGACGTCGCCGGCCGCGAGAAGCCGAAGTCGTGGCTCCACCCGGAGTGGACCTGGAAGACCGTGCACCTGCTCTACGCGCAGCCGGCCGGGCCGTCGGCCAACGAGCCGCGCGTGCTGATCGGCATGCAATCGCCCTCGACGATCGTGGCGCCGGCGCGCGACTTCTCCGGCCACGAACACCTCGAGCAGTTCTGGGCGCGGAAGGACGGCCTTCGCGACCCGCTCTGCGACTCTCACCGCCCCGCCGCGCTCGCGCCCGATCAACTGGAGGTGTGCCGCCGGTATGCGGCGAACCTCCGGGACACGATAAAGGACGCGAAAGACCGGATCGATTCCGGCGCGGCCAGTGCCCAAAGGGACGCGAAAGACCGGATCGATTCCGGCGCGGCCGATACCCTCGTCGGCCTGCTCGACGGCTTCGTCGCCGACCTTGGCGAGAACGGGGCCGAGCATCACGTGGCCGAATGGAAACGGCAGGAGCAGGGCGACCTCGGAGCGGGGGATGGCGGCGCGCTGTACCAGGCAGTCAGCTCGACCTGGGTCGCCGATGGAAAGAACGCCGACACCACCGACCTGAGACTGGCGGAGATACACCTCGACGACGGCCTGATCCTGAAGGTGGTGCTGGCCGACCGCGGTTGCGAGAAGACGCTGGGCAAGCCGCCCGAGCGCATCTCTCTCTTCGGACACCGTACGCTCGCCGATCTTCCGCCGGCGAACGACCACGACGGACCGGCTCCGATTCCGGAGGCCCTGCGGGACGAAGCGGCGAACCACAACGTGCTGCTGCTGGGGCCGGGCGATCTGCTCGCGGACCGCCTGACGGAGCTGACGGGATTCCATGCCGGCGCCCATCCCGCGCCCTTCCAGAGGGCACTGCTGCCGGTGAAGGCCGCCGCTCTCCTGCTGTTCCCAAGCCTCGAAAAGCTCGCCGACGGCATCCACCGCCGGGGCAGCGCGTCGCGTCCGCTGGTGTGCCTCACGGTGACGTTGACCGATCGCGAGAATGTGCCCTACGAACATACGGTCGCCCGCGAGTACGGATCGAAGACCGCCGAGACGGCCCATCCTCCACGGGCTCTCGCCGCCTGGCCCGACTTCAGGGCGCCGTCGCCGCCCGCGGACGACGGGAGCCCGCGTGGCGCTGGAACTATCTGTTCACCAGCACCAACGTCAGCATCGACGGATTGGAACGCTCGGCCATCGTCACCACCGGCATATCGCGCGATATTCTGGAGCGCGACCTCCGGCAGACCGCTTCGGGCCGGGGCCGCGCAGGCGCCCACCGCTGCCGCAATCGGCTGCAGCAATGGAGCGGCCCGCAGGGACCGTGGGCGGACGACCATGGCGCACGGCCGCACCAACGAGGATCGAGCGCAGACCGGAAAAGCTGGTTCGAGTGGCTTCGCATGCCCGACCTGCGCGGACAGAATCCGCACGAGAAGAGCCTGCAGCGCAGCGACTCGCCGTTCGAGGCCGTGCTGTTCCGCTTGCCGGCCGCCCACGAGACGGTGTACGCCGGGCTGGGCATTCTGCCCCCTCTCCGCGACGTAGAGTCGGAGCACGTCGACGCGGGCGGTACGGCGCAGATAGCCGTCGACTTCGGCACGAGCAACACCATCGTCTACTGCAGGCGCGGGGAAGGCACGGCCGAGCCGCTGCACTTCACGCCGCGTCTCCGCAGATTCAACGACCACCGCGACGAGCGCGGCGCGCACGCCGACGACGAGGCCGAATACACCGCGTTCATGCCCGGGGCGCAAGTGAAACAGCCGTTCGCGACCGTCATGCAGATCCGCACCGCCGACGAGGTCGCCGACGCGTGGAGAGAGGCTCTCGAACCCGATCTCTGGCGCGACTACGCGTTCTTCGATCCCGATGTGCTCCACCTGACGGAACACCTGCTGTCGTCGGGAAAGGGCCAGAACCTGGTCTTCGACCTGAAGTGGGGAACCGAAGACAAGGACCGCGCACGCATCGGCCGGTACCTTCGACACATCGCCATGCTCAGTCTGGCGGAGGTGGTGGGCCATCGCCACCAGTCAGCCCCGAGCTCGGTGAGGTGGCATTTCTCCTATCCGGCAGCGGCGCCTGACGACGACGCCTACCGAGAGATCATCGGGTCGGCAGCGAAGATCCAGCGCAAGGGCTGGAACGAGGTCGAGGAATACCACAAGGAGAGTCACGCGGCGCTCGACTATTTCATCAGCGTGGAAGGGGCTCGGCCGCAGGCGATGCTGGTGCTCGATATCGGCGGCGGCAGCACGGACATCGCGCTGACGGGACGCGAATCCGGGAAGTGGCAGCATTCGGTGCGGCTGGCCGGTGACCACCTCATGACCGAGTTCCTGTTGTACAACCGGGACGTTCTGAGAGACCTGGGCGTGGCGCGCTGCGGAAAAGCCGGGGTGTTCGGAGACCAAGGGAGCCTGGAGGCGTTCATGCGCCCGGTGGAGGACCAGCCCCCGTCACCCCACGACAGGAACGCCGCGAGGGCCATCATCAACAGCCCGACCTTCGGCAGGGTGTTCACCAAGGATTGGCCGAACTTCAGGGATTCCCAGGCCCTGAAGCTGCTGAAGGTCGGCGCCTCCCTGATGATGGGGGGAATCTGCGCCTTCCTCCAAAAGCAGATTGGATCGCTGCTTATCGCCGATTCCGCGTCCCTCGACGCCAGAGACCTCACGTCGGTTCGGCTGTGCTTCGGCGGCCGGGGCTCCACGCTGTTCAAGCTGTGGAAGGACGACGACACGTTCGGGACCCTGAGGGGGTATCTGAGTGAGAGTCTCGATCTGGAGGTCGAAGTGCAGCCGTACTTCAGCCGGGACATGAAGCACGAGGTGGCCAAGGGCATGCTGGCCCTGGAGAAGAACCAAATCGAGTTTCCGTCGAACAACCCCCGTGTGGTGGGAGTGGGCGCCAGGCTCGGCGAGCAAGTGGACGCGACGGCGTTCATCGACGACATCATGGGCAGGAACCGCGACGGTGCGGCCCCCGAGGTGGAGCTGGATTGGGGCGAGTTCGGCGCGTTTCTCGATCGTGTGGGCGAGGACTGCGGCTTCCGGCTGATCCATTGGCGGCAGGACGCACGCGACGACATCATGGCGAAGGGCAGGGACGCGTTCGCGCGCATTCTCCGCGACGAGCGGGGAGAGATGGAATCCCCGTTCATCGTCATGCTCAGAAAGACGTTGAGCCTGCTCTACGAGCGCAGGTCCTTCGCGGTGACCTGGAATCCGCCACGCCGCGGCTGACCCGTTGTCGGCGCCGCGCCGCGGGCCGTCGCGGTGGCGCCCGCCCGCATCGCGGGCCTTGCGAGACCATGCCGGACTACCGAGCGCCGAACGCGGCCGACTGGGTCCCCAGGCGAAGCTGGGACAGTGTTCGCAGGGACCTGACGCGACACCGCGACGCGGGAGAAGACTGCCGCGGCTTCCGCGTCCGGACCAGTGCGTTGGCGGGTGACGAACAGGAGGCTTCCGAGCACCGGGAAACGAGCGTCCTGTTCTCTGCGCCCCGACCCGACCCTTCTGCGCAGGAGAGCGCCGACCCGCGGTCGCAACCCCACGAAGCCGCTCACCGGGAGGACCGCGAGGGTTCGGACCCACCGTCGGAGCCTCGCGATGCAGCCGGTGGCCGGGAAGGCGGAGAGGGAGAAGAGGAACCAAGTGGTGAGGCCTTCCGGGAAGAGCGCGATGCCCGCGCCGAGCCCGGCGAGCCGGCAGGCGCGGCGCCGGGTGATCCCGGCCGGGAATCGCAGCCCCGCGAGGCCGCCGGGCAGGAGGGCCGAGACGAGCGAGGGAATACCGGCGGCAGCGAGACCGAAGAACATCCCGATTCCGCCAACGAAACCGGCGAACCGCCGCGCCCGACAGCGGCTGCGCAGGATGACCCCGGCCGAGGGACGCGACCTCCCGGGGACGAGCCCGACGCGACCGACCCCGGCCGTTGGGACGCCCGGTACCCCCCGCCAGCGGGGTCGGTCGCGTCGGACCGGCCCACCGTCCCCTGGCGAGCCGTCGCGCTGTTCGGGCTTGCAGCCATCCTCGCCGTGTACTTCGTTGCGAAGCCCGACGTCGATCGGGCGATCCCCGACGACCACGCGCCGCCATCTTCCGCCCCTGCGCCGACAACGAATCAAACCCCAAGCACGGCCGGGGGTGACGGCGAGCCATCGTCGACGACCAATCGGATTCCAGGCCCGACCCGAGCCGATGACGCCCCGGCGCGGACAACGAATCAGACGCCAACCGGGACCCGGGGTGACGGCGCCGCGCCCCGAACGATGAATCGGACCCCAAGCCCGACCCGCGCGGACGACGCCCTGTCTCCGGAGGCGGCGGAAGAGGTTGCGGAGTCGAGAGAGGTCGATCGAGCAGCAGCAAGTGAAGCCGGCGAGCTGACGGCCGGAGGCGAGGAGGTCGGACCGGTTCCGCCGCCCGTCCGCGGCGCGCCGTCGTCGCCGGCGCCCGCGCCCGATCCGGCCCAGGCCCGGCTGACGGTTCGGCTCACCCGACTTGCTCCGGCCGCCTCCGACCTTCCCGTCGTCGATGGCTGGACGCCGGCCCCGCCGCCGGCACGCCGGGAGTTGGTGGAAGTCCTGCTCGATGGCGTACCGCTCGCGCGGCGAGGAGGGACATCGGACCTCGCGTGGGAGACCCGGGTGGAGCCGGGAGCCCACCGTCTGGAGTTCGAAGGCGACGGACTGCTCGTGCCCGCGCGCCAGATCGAAGTCGAACCCGACGGACTCGAGTTGAACATCGACGTCGTGGATCTTCAGGTTGTCTGTCTCGACCGCTGCACCGCAGAAATCGATGGCAGACCGCTCGGCTACGCGCCCGTGTCCGTCACGGTGCCGGCCGGCGCCGAGTACCGGTTTCGAGTGACGAGGGTGGACGGCCGAACGCAGCAGGCGCTCATCGAAGCCGAAGGACCTGCGCGCTTTCTGTTCGACGGCGACTCCTACCGCCGCGACCCCTGGTGACAGCAGGAGCCAACAGCTCCCGGTACCTTCCGCAAATGCAGACACGTGCCCTCGTTTCACTCCTCGTCGCCTCCCACGCGCTCGCCGCGGGCCCGCCCGCATTCGCTCAGGACGTGTCGCGCGAGGAGATTCGCGTCATGTTCGAAGAGGCGGCAGCCCGCTTCGACAGCCTCGAGCGGCTGTCGACCGAACCCGCGCTCGACGCGGTGATCCTCGCCGTGTCGACCCTCGACGACGTGCTGAAGCCCGACGACCGGCGCCTGCTCGCTGAAGCCGTGGCCATGCGGTCCCGGCTGCGCTACACGCTGGGCCGCCTGGAAGCCGCCGCCTCCGACGCGCTCTGGCTCCTGCAGGTCGGGCCCGACCCCGAGCTGGACGAGACCGCGGTGTCCCCCCTCTTTCTGGAGCTTCTGTCGGCGACCCGGACCGAGTTGACCGGCGCCGTGCGCCTGCCTCCCGGCGACATCAGGGCGTGGCTGGACGACCGGCGCGTCGACGGGGGCGGCGACGTTCCCGTTCGGCCCGGGCTGCACCGGATCCGACTCGAGAACCCCGAGGGGCGGCGAATCGAACGGCAGGTCCGCGTCTCCGCCCATCGAACCGTGTCGGCCATGCCGCCCCCGCGGCGCGTCCCGCTACCGACCGCCTCCGACTTTCGACCCACCCCCGACGAAACGCCCCGTCGCCCCGACACGCCCTCGCTTCCCAGAAGACTCGTCGTCCGCCTCGACGCGGCTTTCGACGCGTACGGCGTTCCGTTCGCCGACGCCGCGTCGTCGCTCGTCGACTTCCAGTCGACCACCTTCTCCACCCTCCTCGAATCCCGCTACTTCTTCGAGCCGCCGCCGTCCGTCCGGGGAAGACACCTCGGCGCCACCGTGCGCCTGTCCCGGCGCCTCGCCCTCGGCGTCACCCTCCACGAGACCGCCAGCTCCTTCCGCGCCGAAGTCGACGCCACCCTGTCGGCGCCGGGCCAATCACTGCACGACGCGGTCGCGGTACTCGGCTTGACGCGCCGGCAGCGTTTCGTACACTTCGAGTTCACGGCGACCGCCGGCGGCCCCGACTGGGAGGCATCGGCGTTCGCGGGCCCGTCGCTGACGACCGTGACCCAGGAGACCATCGACGGTGTCCACGAGCTCGACGGCCGTCACCGGCCACCCCGCATCGCCGTCTTCCTCACGCGGGAGCTGCGCATCGACCAGAAGCTCGGCGTACATGCGGGCCTCGACGCCACCTGGTTCTTCACGCCCCACCTCGGCATCGGCGGCGGCCTTCGCTACACGGCCACCGCGTCCCAGGCGCTCACCGAAGGCATCATCGCCGGGGCGCACGCCGCCATGGGGATCCGGCTTCGGTTGTGACCGCCGCCGACACCGCCCGCGAGGACCCGGCCGACCATGAACAGCCCCCGGATTGCCGACGTTCTCGACCGCCTCGTCGGCGCGTATGTCGACGTCGTGGGCGAGGACGGCTTCTTCGTCCTCGGCCTTCTCGCGCTGCTGTGGATGGTGGAGCTCGTGAACCTGCCGTTGGGGCACGCCCTTTCCCGCGGACTGGGGATTCGCCCCCGCACCGCCGGCGGCCTTCCCG
This sequence comes from Vicinamibacteria bacterium, assembly GCA_022821235.1. Taxonomy (GTDB): domain Bacteria; phylum Acidobacteriota; class Vicinamibacteria; order Vicinamibacterales; family UBA8438; genus JAJEEA01. The sequence continues at coordinate 11,166 of JAJEEA010000041.1, read as the reverse complement.
GCGTCCTTCTCTCGCCCCTCCTCCACTTCCGTCCCGCGCATGCGCTGTCGAACACCCCGCCGCTCTTCGTCCTCGGCTCGCTCGTGGCGTTCCAGGACCCCGGGCGATTCGCATCCATCTCGATCGCCATTGTCCTTCTGGCGGGCATGGCCGAGTGGCTGGTCCTTCGCGGCGACGCCGTGTACGCGGGCGCGAGCGGTCTCGTCTTCGGGTACCTGGGATACCTCGTCGTCCGCGGCTTCCGCGGCGGAAGCCCGACCGCCTTTCTCATCGCCGTGATCGTGCTCGTCTACTACCGCTATGCGCTCTCCGGCGTGCTTCCCTGGGGCGTCGACAGGGGGGTCTCCTGGGAAGGCCATTTCCTGGGCGCGGCCGCGGGTGTGGTGACCGCGCTTCACGCGACGGGCGTCATCATCGTCTGACGTCGTATCGCTGACCTCGAAGAACCGCGCGTCCCGCTCGCAGGCCGTCCGCACGTCCCGGAACAGCTTGCAGGCCCTCCGGCGCGTCTCGCGGTGAAGCGTCCTCGGTCTTTCGTTCCAACCCCTCCGTGGTCCCGCGCAGCGGTCACAAGCTTGTTGGTTGCCTGCCGCGCCCCCGGTGCACGTTATCGTATTCCCCGGACTGGCAATTGCTTCACCGACGGGTCATGTGGTGACCCGCACAAATCGAATCACGGATGCCAGTTGAAGGGAGATCGAATTGAGGTACTTGTGCATCGCGGCGCTTGTCATCGTCACGTCAGTCGGGGCGGCGGCGCCCGCCGCCGGTCAGGAAACCCCACGCCGGACCACGGTCGACATCGGCCGGGTCGCCGTCGAGGCGATGGAATCCGGAATGCTGCAGAGAGCCCGAGCGCGCCGGGCGGCGCCCTACCGGACGGCGAGCTGGGTGCTGATGGGTGGAGGCGGGATGCTGACGGTCCTGGGAATGCTTGGCCGGCCTCTTCTCCATTATCGGGTGTGCGTCAGCGCGGAGGTGATGACGGACGGTGTGTCCCTGGACGTCGGCTGCGGCATCGCGTGGGACTCGACGCTGGTCGGCCTCGGAGCGGTCGGCGTCGGCGCGTGGCTGTACATGAAGGGCAACGCGCAACGCGACAGCATGCCATCGCTGTCGCTCGCGGCCAGCGGCAATGGGGCGGCGGTGCGCTGGTCGTTCTGAGACACTCCGAAACCAACGAGGAGGAAACCATGAAGACGATTCGGACGCTGCCGGCGGTATTGCTGTTGTTGGCCTTCGGGATGGGAGCGTCGGCCGCGCAGGACGCGCTGAACAACGACACCATCATCATGATGACGGAGGGCGGGCTCGGTGAAACGGTTATCGTCGCGGCGATACGCGGGGCGGCGGCGACCGATTTCAACCTCGGCCCGATCGACCTCGTCAACCTGAAGAGCCGCGGCGTCGCCGACGCCGTGCTCGCCGCGATGATCGAGGCCGGCGGCGGAGCGGCGGCCGAGGACGCGGATCGACCGGCGCCGGGCATCTACCTGCTCCGGGATGACGGCAGCCGCACGCCGCTCGAGCCGACCGCGTTCTCGGCCACCGGTGGCTCGGGCCTCAGACGCCGATTCACCTTCGGCCTCGTGAGCGACGAGGTGAAGGCGGTCGTCGCCCGGCCGAGCGCAGTGATTCGGGCGCGGCAGCCGCGACCGCGGTTCCTGTTCGTGTTCCCGACCGGTGACGCGGCATCGCCCTCGTCCGTGACCATCGCCAACGCATGGTCCGCGTGGTGGTACGACTACGGCACCGGCCTGACGAGCCCGAACGAGTTCGTGCTGGCGCAGTTCTACGAGGAGGACGGGCAGCGCGAGCTTGGAATCGGCAGGTCCGGCGACGTCAGCTCCACTCGTGGAATAGACGGCGAACGGTCCGTGTCCATCACCTTCCAGCGGCTCGAACCGGGGGTCTACGAGGTCGTGCCGGACGAGGACCTCACCGCCGGGGAGTACTGCTTCATGCCTCTGTTGAACGACCCGAGCTTCAACCGGCTGTTCGACTTCGGCGTGGACGGCCAGTGATCGGCGTGCTGGCGGCGGGCCGCGGCCACGGCCTGCCGCCACCCAGCCGCTCGATCTCGGCGAACCGGCGACGAACGGGACCGTGTGTGGTAACGTAGCTGCGCGAGTCAGGAACCCGGGAACGCGGATACGGTGTTGTGCCCCCCGGCTCCGACTGTCGCATGTTGACGCGCAGTTCCGGTCCATACCGGGGAGGATCGACGGGTTCCGGCTGCCGATTCACTGTCGTCGCGAGTTTCGTGGCCGAGGAACCCGTCGATGGCCGCCGCCCTGCGTTTGCCCTGCGACGTCGCCCGGGAAGCCTGCCGATGCCGGCACTCGCTCATCGAGAACACCTTCCTGCTGTTCGACGACCGGACGCTGGCGGAGTGGCTCGACGACGAACGCGAGGTGCGCGAGTTTACCGAGACGGCGCGGTTCGTCTGCGAAAACGTGGAGCGGTTCTCGCCGGTCGAGGCCCTTCCGGCGATTGCGCCGCTGGCCGCGTTGTCGGCGGCGGAGCTGGAACCGCTACGAGCTGCTCTCGACGACGCTTTTCAGCGTCAGTTTCAGCCCGCGGCGGTCGAACGGCGGCTGCGCACCCGACTCGACGCGCTGCTGGCCGAGATGAGCCGGCGGGACACGTCCGACGCGGCGCCCGAGAGCCTGAGGGCCATCCGGTCCGCCGCGAAGGCGCTGCATGCCGAAATGCGGCGCCTGCCGGGCGGGTTCTGGCTTCCCTGTCCGCCGCGCCGGGAGTGACCCCGGCGGAAACCGACTCACCGACTGCGTTGAGCGGATGAGGGGCGGCCGGCAGCCATGTTCGCCGCAGGCAGAGGTGACCGCGCCGGGAATCGACCGCGGACGCATCGTCGCCAAGGGGCCCGCGTTCACGGCCGGCCGTTCAGGAGCGTTCAGCATCGATGAGCACGCGAAAGGAGGACGGCGCGCCCGAGCGCAAGATCATCGTCGTCGACGATCAGATCGGTCGCGACGGGTCGGCCCATCGCGGCTGGTTTCTCGGGAAGGCGGGTCGCCCGGCCGACCACTTCGTGTTCATGACCGGTCAGGACGAGACCGGCCGCAACCACGCGGCCCTCGTCGTGCAGCGGGTCGCCGACATGTGGCGGGCCGGGCGCATCGCCCTGGTGCTGCTGGACATACGCTTCGACGATGCGACCGATGCGCAGGGAGACCGGTTCGGATTCCGGCTGCTCGAAGCGCTGCGCGACCAGCACGCCGACATGCCCATCGTCATGCTGACGACTGAGACGGAGACGCGCGCGGAGGCGAATCTGGGTCAAGCCGACGGATTCCTCCCCAAGGAGGAGATGGCCCCTGAAGCACTGGAACGCCGACTCTTCGCCAACGGGCTCGTTCCGGACCCATCGGGCGTGCTTCTGGGCACGTCTACTCCGTTCCTGGCCACCCTGCGCGAGATTCGCAGGGCCGTCAATGGCTCGATGGAGCTGCTCCTGCTCGGAGAGACCGGAACCGGGAAGACGCAGATCGCCCGCTACGCGCATGCTGTATCGCCGCGCTGCGCCGGGCCTTTCGTACCCTGGTCCGCGACTCGCGGTAACGCGGACCTTCAGTACGATCAGTTGTTCGGCCACTGGCGGGGAGCGTTCACCGGCGCGGACCAGCACCGCGCGGGGTCGGCGGAGCTCGCCCACGAAGGCACCCTGTTCATCGACGAGATCGCGGAGCTGAGCTCGGACGGACAGGTTGCGCTGCTCGCGTACCGGGAGCGCGGACCGGACGGCCTGCGCCGCGTGCGCCGCGCAGGGCACCACCCGCGAGGCGTGCCGGCGCGACAATTGGATCTCGACAAGCGGCGCTACTCGCCGGACGAAGACCGCGTTCTCGTCGATACGTTCCTCGTCACCGCCACGAACCGGCCGGTTCAGGACGAGGCATGGCGCGAGAAACACGGCTTCCGCCAGGACGTGTACAACCGCCTGGGACATCCCATCGAGGTCCCGCCGTTGCGCGCCCGCCCGGATGACATCGAGCCGCTCTTTCGCCGCTTTCTGGACCGCGAGGTCGACGTCGCCGCCGACGCACGAAGCCGGCTGACGTCCCACTCGTGGCGCGACGGAAACCTGGCCGAGTTGCGAAGGGTCGCCGACGGCGTTCGCATGCGGCTCGGGCCGGACTTCCGCGAAGTGCACGGCCACCACCTCGACGGCCTCCTTGCCGAACCGGCGGCCGACCCGGTCGCCGGACCGCCGCCGGCCAACCCGACCCCTGGACCGCCGCCGGCCAACCCCGTCCCCGCACCACCCGCCAAGGGACGCGACGCGCCGGCGGAAACCTGGGTCGATCTCGAGCTCGACAAGGCGCTGCAACTCACCGAGAAGCTGCGCTCCGCGGTGCTGGCGACGCGGGGGCCGCGCGGAACAGGAACCGTGCCCGACATTCTGCATTCCGCCATGGGTACGAGATACTCGCCCATCGACGCCAAGCGAGAGATCAAGGACGCGCTGTCCGTCTGGTTCAAGCCCAACGCCCGGCAGGCCCGACGATGGGAGCAAGAGGATGCCTACCGCCGCCACCGCCAGAAGGTGGAGACGGACACCGTGCTTGCGTCTCTCTACCGGTACTCGAAGAGCGAGATATCCTGGGACGAGGCCCGCCAAGCGATAGACCAGGCGCTGGGCGATGGTTCCCCGAAGCCGACGCCGACTTCCGCCGACTCGTCGCGGCGCACGGGCCGCGGCATCTGACGCGGCGGCCGTACGGCCGTCAGGTCAGCGCCTCTGCCGGCGAACAGAACCGAGCCACGGTATCGCATCAGCACGGCGCTACGGATGCGATACGGACTCCGGCGTGAGAACCGCCGATCGGAGATGCCTCCGACACCGACTGACGGCCCGTCGCGGATGCGGATCCAGCGCGGATCGACGATGACGCCGGAGCGCGTATTCGGTTTCCTGCCTCTGGTGACGATTCCGTAGTCCTCTCCCGGCCATTCGCTGAACGGTCGGATGACGCGATTCACGTTGGATTTGCGCACCTCGAACCACGGCCGTTCGACGGAACCGTTGATGGAACCGTTCTCCACCCGCTCCCGATTGCCGCACATCCGATGGGTCACCTTCCCGTATTCCCGCTTGTACTCCTTCCGAAAGTCATCCACGTCCCAACTGACGAAGTCGCGGTTCTCCAGCCGACGGCGCACCATGACCGCATAGAACGCGAAATCGGCCGCGGGCAGACACTGCTCTCTGCCACCGATGATGACGCGGCGGTCGCTGTACCGCAGCTCGAGCGGACGCCATTGGACCTTGCTGCCTGCCAACGACACCATGAGATCGTGGAGCGCTGCCCGGTGTCGTCCGGTAACCTGCAACGCAAGCGCGACGCCGGTCAGCCACGCCTCGTAGTGCTCGCGACCGACATCCGTCGGAAGCATCCCCCTCACGGACGCCCGCAACGCGCCGCGATCGAGCGTCTCCAGCTCGCGCGCACACTCCTCTGCGATCTCGGCGTTCACGCGAGGCACGATGTTGAATCTCGCCATTTTCACACTCGTTCGCCCTGCAGAATCCAATCGGTAGAGCCCGCTCGCGCGGCTCGACGCGCCCGCCGGAACCACCCGCCAAGTAGGCAAGCATGAACCATGCCACTTTTGCACGGCGTCGCGCGGCCTGACGGTCAGCAGTCGCTCAAGGGGCAGAAACTGGACAGGTCGCGATGGCCCCGACGACCACGACATCCTGTGGCCGACAGGAGTCCCCGAACTCCCCGAACTGGTCATTTCCTGGTGATCGAACACCCGGCGACGAAGCGCGCCAGTGCGGAGGGCCGCATCGCGCCGGCGATGCCTGCCGAGCAACGCTCGACGACACGTGAGAGATGTATGGCAGTGTCGGTAGAGACTCGATCGACGAGCCAGGAAAGCAGCCCCCCGGCCGTTGCCCGCCGCTGGCGTTCTGGTTCTCGTCGAAAACGAACGGAACCGAAACGTCACTGCCCGTAGCGGACTCGCCATCTGCAATTACCTCTCTGCATACCGCGGCCATGGTCGAGCGAAGGCGGCGGCGCTCTGGGTTCCAATTGCGTGGTTCCGCGGAGCTGTGTCTCTCCGTCGTCTGCGCCGATAGCGTCGGTCGCTCCCGTGGTCGTTACACGCGCCCAACGGCCCTCGGGCGCTCTCGTCTCGGCGCGACGCACGGTCCTGCGTGGGGTTGGCACGAGCATTGCTACTCACTGGTGCAGTCGCGCCGGCGGGCGGTTTCGACCTGAGGGAGAGCAGACGATGTCCATGTTGCCCACCACACAGATCGGACGGATGATGCGGACCGTGACCGGCGCGGTGCGCAGCGCGGACGCCCAGTGGTGGTTCGGCTACGGAGCGTACGGCGTGTTCCATCTCGTGAGCCTTTGCACGACGACATCCGGCATCGGCTTCGTCTTCCAGGCCGAGGGCATCGTTTGGGTCGTGTCGTTTCTCCTCAGCCTGGCCGTTCAGACCATGATTGGCGTGTCCGGGCACCGGCTCCGGCGGGGGTGGCGGGGCCGCCGCGGCGTCGTGGTCGCGGCGTCGACCGCGATCCTCATGATCTGCGTCTCGATCAGCATCGGCTTCGCGTACGCCTACTGGTGGCATTTCCTGCGCAGCGACCGCGTCGCCCACGACGTGGCGGTAGCCCAGAACGACCGGATCACCCGGCCCGTGCAGGTCTTCACCCACCACCTCTCCGTGGCCGCCGACTCTCTCGAGCGCCTTGCCTCGTACAGCGCCGAACGCGCCGCCACCGAGCGCCGCGTCGGCGGCACGTGCGAAGCGGTCGGAGACGGCGCCGGTCCCCGCACGCGACTTCGCGAAGCCGACGACCGGACGTTCGGGTCGCTGGCCGAGCGCTTCCGCGACACCGCCGCGAACGCCGAGACGGCGGTCGGGCAGTTGCAGGATCTCCGGGAGACCTACGACCCCGCGAGCCACGACGACCACGAAGCCGCCGTCAACCGAATCATGCAGAGGGTGCGCCCCCTCGTGACCGCCAGCTACGCGCCGACGATCGCCCAGCTCGAAGCACGCATCGCGCGCGGCCGCGGCGAGCTGGTGGACGACCTGACGGGCGAGCGCTACCGATGCCGCGATTCCCATCTCGAAGAGTTCGTGCAGCAGGCGATCGGCTCTCTCCGCCAACTGCAGGACGTGCGGGGCCAAGTGCCGGCCGAGCTCGGCTTCCACCGCCCGGACCATCATGCGGCGCTGGCCGTCGCCTACAGCCAGCTTGGATCGTTGCTCGGTTTCACGGCCGGCCCCGATCACGGATCGCCGGCGCGGGAGACCGCCGATTCGGTGCCGCTGTTGTTCGCCGTGACGGTCGACTTCGTCATCTTCATGGTGCCGTTCTTCTTCCCTGCGAAGCTCGACGACGACGGCGACGGCGACGACGGCGACCGCCGCGATTTCATCGGCGAGATCAACGAGGCCGTGGAGCCCGCGCCGCGCGCGCCTGGCGTCGTCACCCGCCGGCTGTTGCGCTTCGCCTTCAGGGACGACGAGTCGCGCAATCCCTACGACCTGCTCGACGGATTCCGGATCGAACGCCGTCAGTGCGACGAGATCGTGCTGCCGTTCGAGCCCGAGACGCCCGAGAGCACAGCGGCGCGGCGGCTCCTGCAGCTCCTCGGACGGCGCCCGCACGTTCGCCAGCTTCGCGCGACGCCGCGCCTGCGGCGCGAGCTTCGCCACGGTCTCGACGCCGAGTTCGTCACGCTCTACCGGATCGAACCCGAGTTCATGGTCGCCCTCGCCACGGAACGAGTGCGTCAGTCCTCCGCACCGTCCGGGGACGCGGCCTCGCAGCGCGGCCCGCTTGGAGTCGCATCGTGACGCGCATCGAACACGGATGCCGACCATGATCCAGAGATGCCCGGAAGCTCTGAGCGACCTGGTGTGGGCTATCCGCCTGATGCTGAGTCGGGCCGCGGAGACCATGACCGACACCGCTGTTGTGGGGCGGATGAACGCCGTCGACCTGCCGCAACGCGCCTGGGCGTGCACCGCCGTCGCAGCGGGCGTGGTGATCGTGAGCGGCGCCGCCGTCGTCACCGGGCTGGCCGCGTACCCGCACCTTGCGGGCCAGGTGCGATGGACCGAGCTCGAGACCCTGGACGCGTGCACGCGTTCGGTGGAGATACATGGCGCCGGCGGCTGGGCGGGCCGCATCCCTGCGTTCATGTTCACACCACTCGCCGACACGTCGGGCAACTGCCGCAAGGCCGAGGACACCGGCTGGCGCGCGCACGCGGTGGGCCACGTCGCCGACCCGCCGGGCAACTGGTGGCGCCTGTTGACGGCGGCCGAAGATCGGCGCCACGACGCGTGGACGTCGGTCAACTGCGTCGACCTTCCCGCCCTCGGCGCCGCGGTCTGGCACGCCGTGCGGGGCCGGCGCGACCGCGGCGGCAGCACCCTGGCGATGCAGCTCTCCCGATCGCTCCGCGGCCTGGCGCCCAGCCCGAACGAGCGCTGGCGCGACCGGCTTCGACGCAAGGCGATGGAGATCGGCGATGCCGCCGTGCTCTGCCACGCCCTCGGCGGCGCCAACGCACCCGAGCTCCGGCGCTGGGTCTCGCGACATCTGCCGTGCGTCCATGGCACCGCCTCGTCGGAGCTCGGCGGGTCGGTCTACGGCATCGACGACTGCGCCCGCATCGTCTTCGGCAAGCCCGCGAGCGCCCTCGATCTCGCGGAGCACGCCGTCCTCGTCGCCGCCGTCCGCCGGCACGTGCTCGTCGCCCCCGCTGATGACGCGGCCGGCCAACGGCGGGCGCGCGAGCGCTGGGGCCGGATTCGCGCGCGTGCCCTTCGCGTGCTCGATGCGGCATTCGGACCGGGGGATCCCGCCGCCGACCCGGCACGCGCGAAGATCGCCCGCATGGAGATGCCCTTCCCCGCGGTCGCGCCGGCCCTTCGGCCGCTGCTGCCCGACAACCCCGTGCAGCACGTCGGGGTTGCCGCGAACCCCGAGCGGCGCGCCGCCCACTTCGCCCGCGGCGAGATGATCCAGGCTCTCGGCGAAGTGCTCGACGTCTACGGCGCCATACCCCGCGACCTGGTCGGCATCGAGCTGACCCTCGACGTCGCCGACAACGCCCGCTTCAAGCGCGCCGTCGAAGACGTGCTCGTCGACGTCGCCCGGCGACGCCCGCTGCGGCTCGACCTGCCGCCGGCCGGCGCCTCCGCCAACCCCATCGCCGACGTCACCCTCAGTCTCGCCGACGGCGCCGGCCGGGTGGTCCGCCACTACAGCGCCGGCCACGACCGCGTGTGGAGCGGGGCAAACGCCAAGCGCGACACCCGCGGCCGCTATCGGCCGGACCGTGAGGACCGGCAGGTCGGAAGCATCGCCAAGATGCTGGCGGCGCCCCTGCTCGGCGCCCGGTTCCGCACCACCGACGCCTTCTGCGACCGGCGGCTGGATGGATTGCGGAACCCCGACGGGGACCGCGGCTTCCCGAGCTGCCGGCCCCGCGCGGCATGGGTCCCGGCGCCCGCGGTGTTCGCCAGGTCTCTGAACCTGCCGATGGCGTGGGCGTTGCGGCGCGTGCCTTCCCCCCTCATCGAAGCCGCGGTGGCCGACAGCGGCCTGCAACTGACGCCCGACGTCGCGCCGCGCGTCGCCGTGGCGTTCGGCGGCGTCGCCGGCGGCACTCGCGCGCAGCACCGCCTGGCCGCCGCCCTGAACCGCGGCGCGCGAGGCGGCCGGGCATGGGCGGTTCAGCCCACACTGATCCGCTCGCTGTTCTTCCTCGACGAGAGCGGCGGCATCCGAGCCGTCCCCTTCGACGACGAGCGCGACGCCGGCCCGATCGACCTCTCCGAGTGGTTCCAGCCCCCCGCCGTCGCCCCTTTTGTCACCCGCGTGCTCGCCGCCCCGACCCGACCGGGAGGCACCCTGGCCGGCCTCGACCGCATCGTCGCTGCCGCCGCCGGCTCGCACCTGATCGCGAAAACCGGCACCACCACCACGTTCGACGGCCGCATTCGCGACCAGATGGTCGTGGGGAGCTTCGTCGACCGCCGGAGCGACCAGGCGACCTTCCATCTGCTCATCGGCGCCCCCGATCCGAACCGGCCGCTGGCCGATCCCGGCGGCGCCGTGTCGCGCCGCGACCGGCTGCGGCTCATCCAGACCCTGCTCGCGGGGGCCGTGCCGTGACCCGCGACGCGGCCCATCCGTTCCTGCGTCACATGCCGCCCGATTCTCCCTTCCCGCCCCTTGGCGCGGCCCTCCCTGTACGCAATAATCCACCGTCGCCCGCCGCACGACGTGCTCTTCGCCCCGGCTCGCGCAGCCGCCCGTGCACGTCGCTGACGCAGTAGCGCCGAAACCCGACTTCACCCGACTCTGACCCCTTCAGCATCTGTGATGTCCCCCCGCAACGACGACACACCGCCCCTCGCCGCCTGGTTCCTCGGCCCCCGCGCGGAGAACGCCGAACTCTGGCGGGAGCTGATCGACCGCATCTTTCTCGACTACGTTCACTGGCGCAGGAACTACTTTCCCGAAGATCCGACCGTCGTCAGCCGCGCGGACCGGCGCAACCCCAAGCGCGAGGCTTGGGTCGACCGCCTCGTCGCGGCGCTCGACAAGAACCTCGACGAGCTCAAGGCGCACTTCCCTTTCCACTCTCCCCGCTACAACGCCCACATGCTCTCCGAGCAGACCCTCCCGAGCGTACTCGGCTACTTCGCCGGCATGCTGTACAACCCCAACAACGTCACCGACGAAGCCGCGCCCATCACCGTCCGCATCGAGCTCGACGTGGGGAGCAAAGTCGCCGAGATGCTCGGCTACGACCGCCAACGGGCTTGGGCCCACCTGTGTTCCGGCGGCACCATCGCCACCATCGAGGCGCTGTGGCTGGCGCGCACCGTCCAGTTCATCCCTTTCGCCGTGCGCGAGTACTGCAACACGAGAGCCATTTCGCTCACCGTCACCGCCGCCAACGGGAAGTCCTGCGAGATCTCCGACGCACCCGACGACATCCTCCTGTTTCGTATTCGGTTACCGGGTCAGGGATCGGCTTTTCCCCGTGGAAAGTGGGAGTGAATGGGCCGGTTGGTCGGAAAGTTACGGCTCAGCGGGGTCGCGCCGCCGCACGGATTCTGGCAGGTCGACCGTGGTGCATGGAACAG
>JAJEEA010000227.1 GCA_022821235.1 Vicinamibacteria bacterium | reverse complement strand
ACGCGCTCGACGTCCTGGGGCCGGCGACGGCGGACTACCCCCTCCAGAAGAAGGGGCACACCCTCGAGTTCCTGCGCGACATCGGTCATCTCCGCCCCCGCACCAACACCTTCGGCGCCGTCTTCCGGGTGCGCAACGTGCTCGCCGCCGCCGTGCACGAGTTCTTCCAGGGGCGGGGGTTCGTGTGGGCCCACACCCCGATCATCACCGGGTCGGACTGCGAGGGGGCCGGCGAGATGTTCCGGGTGGCGGCGCCGGCTTCAGGCGGGACGGAGTTCTTCGGCCGCCCCGCCCACCTCACGGTGAGCGGGCAGCTCGAGGCCGAGTTCATGGCGATGGCCCTGGGCGACGTCTACACCTTCGGGCCCACCTTCCGGGCCGAGAACTCCAACACGTCGAGGCACCTCTCCGAGTTCTGGATGATCGAGCCGGAGATGGCGTTCGCGGACCTCGACGACGACGCCGCCCTCGCCGAGGACTTCCTCAAGGCGATGTGCTCGGCGGCCCTGGACCGGTGCGGGGCGGAGCTGGCGTTCCTCGAGAAGCACTACGACGCCGCGTCGTCCGCCGCCCTCCGCGACCTCGCGGAATCGACGTTCGCGCGGGTCAGCTACACCGAGGCGGCGGACGCGCTGCAGAAGGCCGACGCCGACTTCGAGATCCCCCACGCGTGGGGCCAGGAGCTGGCGTCGGAGCACGAGCGGTACCTGACCGAGAAGGTGTGCGGGGGCCCCGTCATCGTCACCGACTACCCGCGGGCCATCAAGCCGTTCTACATGCGTGTCAACGACGACGGGAAGACCGTGGCGGCCATGGACGTGCTGGCCCCCCGCATCGGCGAGATCGTCGGCGGCAGCCAGCGCGAGGAACGGCTGCCGGTGCTGGAACAGCGCATGGACGAGCTGGGCCTCGACCGCTCGGAGCTCGCCTGGTACTGCGACCTGCGGCGCCACGGCAGCGCCGAGCACGCGGGGTTCGGCCTCGGCTTCGAGCGCCTGGTGCAGTTCGTCACCGGCATGGCCAACATCCGCGACGTCATCCCCTGCCCGCGCGCGCCGGGGACCATCGACTTCTAGCCGGCTTCGTCGTCGGCCGCCTCATCGCTCGAGCTCGACCGGGGTCGACGCCGGCCACGGACCACTGCCGCCGACGGCAGTCGACCGATACGGCTTCCGTGTCGCCGCTCGCGCCGCCCCGGGAGCGCGCCGTCCGGTACCATTCTCATAGGTACGCTTTCGCCGCGGAGAACGACCTCTGGAGGAGTTGAAGCAGATGACCAGGCATCCCCGTCTCGTCGCGGCCGCGCTCACGGCCGCCTGTATCGTGGTCGCGGCCGCGGCCGGAGAGCAGAACCCGGGCGGCCGGTTCGCGGGGGTCGAGCTGACCGCCGTGCCGGCGGCCGGCAACGTGCACATGGTCACGCGGCCGGGCGGGGGCGGCAACGTCGGGGTGTTCGCGGGGCCCGACGGCGTGCTGCTGGTCGACTCGCTCTTCGCGCCGCTGGCCGAGCGGCTGATCGCGGCGGTGCGGACGGTCTCGGACGGCGAGATCCGTTTCCTCATCAATACGCACGTCCACCCCGACCACATCGGCGGCAACGGGCCGCTGGCGGCGGCCGACGTCCTGATCTTCGCGCACGACAACCTCCGGGTCCGCATGCTCGACCGGCTCCGCACCCCGCGCCGGGGCGGGGGCTTCTCGCCGCAGCCGGCGGCGGGGGCGCGGCCCGTCGTGACCTACAACGACACCGTGAGCTTCCACCTCAACGGCGAGGAGGTGCGCGCGTTCCTCGCCCCGCCCGCCCACACCGACGGCGACACCTTCGTGCACTTCCCGGAGTCGGACGTGCTGCACCTGGGAGACGTCTTCCGGACCACGAGCTATCCGATCATCGACGTCTACAACGGCGGCACGCTGGCCGGCACCGTCGAGGCCCTCGAGACGGCAATCGGCCTCGCGGGGCCGGACACGCGGGTCATCCCCGGCCACGGCGTTCGGGTGGTGGGCCGGGACGCCATGGTCGAGTTCCTCGACATGATCGTGGACGTCCGCGACCGGGTGCACGACCTGATCTCCGAGGGCCGGTCGCTGGACGAGGTGATGGCGGCGGCCCCCACCGCCCACTACGACGCCCGGTGGGGGCAGGAGGCGACGTGGACCGCCAACGACTTCGTCCCCATCGTGTACCACGAGCTCGGCGGCGGATCGCTGTACCGGGGCAACGAGTAGCGCCGAGGAGCCCGGAGGCGAGAGCGCCCGCCGCATTCGGCCGCGCAGCAACGGGGCATGACAGCGTTGCTCGGACGGCGGTCTGCAGGACTCGCCCCTTGTTCAAGTTTCTGGGCGAAGCTTGAACAAAGCCACGCGCTGTTGAAGAAACTTCAATTGGCGCGGACGAACTCGACGTCAGGGCGGCGCACGGACCTGCGCCCTTGCCTTATGCGGCCCAGGGGCTTATCTTGATCGATTGCGGGTGACGGCACACGGGCCGATCTCGGTTCAATTTTGCGGAAAGAGAGGCGGGAGATGCGCAGGCAATCCATCGTGGCGCTCGCGGCGGCGGCGGTCCTGGCGGCGGGGTCGGCGGTGGCGGGGCAGGCTCCCGACGGCTGGACGGCGCCGCGGACGGCGGACGGGCGGCCCGACCTGGGCGGCGTCTGGGCCAGCGACTCGGCGACGCCGCTGCAGCGCCCGGAGGCGCTGGGCGACCGGGAGTTCCTCACCGACGAGGAGGTGGCGGCCCTGGCCGCCCACGCGAACGAGTACTCGGCGGTCGGGGGCGACGCGGTGTTCGGGGAGACGCCGTTCCGGCGGGCGCTGGCCGCCCTGCAGACGCCCCCCGAGGAGCAGGCGGGGGCGCGGCCGGCCCGGCGCCGCTCGACGGGCAGCTACAACCAGTTCTGGATGAGCGGCCGCTGGTTCGAGAACCGCACGTCGCTCATCGTCGATCCGCCCAACGGGCGCCTGCCGGCCCGGACCGCCGAGGCGCAGGAGCGCGACCGGCGGCGGCGGGAGGCCCGCAACGCGCCGCCGCCGGACCGCCGGCTGACGCTGGCCGAAGAGGTCGCCCGCATCGACCCCGCGATCCGCTGCCGCGGCGGCGGGGCGCTGCTGAGCGGGCGGGGCTACAACAGCACCTACCAGATCTTCCAGAGCGCCGACTACGTCGGCATCCAGATCGAGATGCACCACGACACCCGGCTGATACCGATCGGCGACGCGGCGCCGGGCGCGGTGGGTCCGCCGACGGCCATGGGCAGCTCGCGCGGGCGCTGGGAGGGAGACACGCTGGTGGTCGAGACCACCAACCTCTCGCGGGGCGTCGGGGGCTCGACGGCGGACGTGACGATCACCGAGCGGTTCACCCGGGTGGGGCCCGAGCTGCTGCAGTACGAGTACACCCTGGACGATCCGTCCACCTGGACCCGGCCCTGGACCGCCCGCGTGTTCATGCGCCCGAGCCCCGGCACCGGGGTCCTCTACGAGTTCGCCTGCCACGAGGGGAACTACGCCATCGAGAACACGCTGCGCGGCGCCCGGCTGCAGGAGGCGGCGGAAGCTGGCGGCAGCCAGTAGCTTCACTGCCTGC
>JAJEEA010000278.1 GCA_022821235.1 Vicinamibacteria bacterium | reverse complement strand
GGCCGACGCGGTCCGCGAGCTGCGCCCCGCCGCCGTCACCGTGAGCCCGGCGTCCGGCGCCCCGGCGGCGCCGGCGGGCGGGGTCGTCGACCGGCCGATGCAGCCCCTCGGCCAGTTCCGCGACACCTTCATCATCGCCGTCGACGCGGACGGCATCGCCATCGTCGATCAGCACGTGGCCCACGAGCGGGTGCTGTTCGAGCAGGTGATTGAGCGGCTCACCGCGGGCCGGCTCGAGAGCCAGCGCCTGCTGCAACCCATCGTGCTGGACCTGCCGCCGGCCGAGCGGCAGGCCCTCGCCGCTCACGGGGACGTGCTGGACCGGCTGGGTTTCGAGGTGGAGGCGTTCGGCGGCGACAGCGTCCGCATCGCCGCGGTGCCCGCCGTCGTGCCCCTGGCCGCGTCGGAGGCCGCGGTGCGCGCCCTCGCCCAGGACCTCGACGGCCTCGACCACGGTGCGGCCGTCGACGAGGCGCTCCGGCGCAGCGCCGCCACCACCGCGTGCCACGCCGCCGTCAAGGCCCACGACCGGCTGACGCCCGAGAAGATGATCTGGATTCTCGACGCCCTCCGCCGCACCGCGCACTCGTCCGTGTGCCCCCACGGCCGCCCCGTCGTCCTGCGCCTCTCGGGCCGCGAGCTCGAGAAGCGGTTCGAGCGCATCTAGCGCGCCCGCGCGACTGATGGTCGCTCCGGACGTTCCGCTGGCGGGGACTTCTGCGGCGGCGACTCCAAGGGCGACCCTGCGCCCGCTGGCGTCGGGGCTCCTGTGGAGCGAACCCGGGCCGCTGGTCCGATTGACGACGCATGAGCACCCCCACCGAAGGCTGGCACGGCTGGGACGCCTACGCGCGGTTCTACGACTGGGAGAACGCGCAGACCGTCGGCCGCCGCGACGTGCGTTTCTGGGCCGATCTGGCCGCACGTGCGGACGGGACGGTTCTCGAGCTCGGCTGCGGGACTGGACGACTCTCGGTGCCGGTTGCGCGGAAGGCGCGCCGTTTCGTTGGCATCGACCGGTCGGCGGCCATGCTGAGGAAGCTGCGCGCGCGGCTGCGGCGCGCGCGCCTGACCGGCCGGGCCTCGATCGTTCGCGGCGACATCCGCGTTCTGCCCTTCCGTTCGGACTGGCGCTGCCGGCTGGCCATGGCGCCCTACGGCATGCTGCAGTCGCTTCTCACGGACGACGATCTCGCCGCGACGCTCGACGGCGTCGCCCGCGTGCTGGCCCCCGGCGGCATCCTCGGCGTCGACCTGGCGCCCGGCCTGCCGCGCTGGGGCGAGTACTCGCGGCGGGTCGGCCTGCGGGGGGCGATGAGCGGGGGGCGGAGGGTGACGCTGATCGAGTCGGTCCGCCAGGTGCCCCGGCGGGGGCTGACCGTCTTCGACCAGGAGTTCGTCGAGACGCGCCGGGGACGGCGGAAGAGCCATCCCGTCTCGATCGCCTTCCGGACCCTGAGCGTTCCGCAGATGGTGGCGCGGATCGAGGCGGCGGACTTCGCCGTCGATGCCGTGCTTGGCGGCTATCAGGATGAAGCCTGGTCGCCCGACGCCGACGTCTGGGTCATCATCGCGCGGCGAAGCTGACCGCGGAAGGGCGACCGACCCCGCAGATGCGGGCTGTATCGAACCCGCCGGCGCGTGGCCGGCCCCACCCGACGGAAGGAGTCATTCATGCGATGGATCATCAGCTTGGGCGTGTGCCTGCTGGGCGTGGCTGCCACTCTGCAGGGGGAGTCGGGCCTGAAAGGCCAAGAGCCGGAGAGCGACGGGTACGACTATCGGGTGCTCGCCACCACTCGGACCTCCACGATGGAACGCGAGCTGAACGAGGCGGCGGCCGAAGGCTATCGTTTTCGGAACGCCATGGGCGGCGAGACCGCGTTCGGCGGTTCGGAGCTCGTCTCGATGATGATGCGCGGGCCGGGGTCTGGCCGGGGCCGCTTTTCTTATCGGGTCCTGGCGACCAACCGGACCTCGACGATGGAGGAGGAGATGCAGGAGGCGGGCGGGGAAGGATACGACTACCGCGGCCAGACCGTCTTCGAGTCGTTCTTCGGCGGAGCCGAAGTGGTGGTCATCATGGAGCGCGACAACGATGCGCCCGGGGTGCGATACGACTACCGGCTGCTGGCGACGAACCGGACGTCGACGAGGGAGAACGAGTTGAACGAAGCCGGTCGGGACGGGTTCGCGCTCGTCGGCGTGACCGTCGGCGAGACGGCGTTCGGAGGCGGCGAGGTAGTGGCGATCTGCCGCCGGGTCGTTCGGTAGGCGTGGACCCTCCGGATCGCGCGCCGGCCAGCATGGGCGATGGCCGGTTCCTGGCGGGTTGGCCGTGGGTGTCGCCTCCTCGACCGGGGGCGCGACGGTGCGGTCGGCCCGGTCGGCCGTCTGCCGGCGTCCGGGCGCGCGGTCATGCGGTCGTGCGCTTCACGATGAAGTGGCCCACGAGGAAGACCGCGACGCCGAAACCGAAGATGCGGGGGCTGGGGCCCATGGGGCCGGCGATGAGAATCGACTCGAGAAGCGCCGCCATCCCCAGAAGCTGGAGTCCGCGGCCGACGTAGTAGAGGGCGCCGGGCATGGTTCAGTCTCTCTCTTCCGCGTCCGCCGGCGGGGGAGCGGTGCCGGCCCCGTCGGGCCCGGCGTCGGCGGAGGCCCGGCGCTCGGCCTGGATGCGCCGCCACCCGGCGAGGCGGCGGGCTATCTCCTTCTCGAAGCCGCGCGCGGTCGGCGCGTAGTAGCGGCGTCCCGCGACCGAGGGCGGCAGGCAGCTCATCGCCGCCACCGCCCCGGGCTCGTCGTGGGCGTAGCGGTAGCCCCGGCCGTAGTCGAGGTCCTTCATCAGGCGGGTCGGCGCGTTGCGCAGGTGCAGCGGCACGGGGTCGGCGGCCTCGCGGTGGGCGTCGGCCGCGGCCTGCCCGTAAGCCCGGTAGACGGCGTTGCTCTTGGGGGCCGTGGCCAGGTAGACGGCGGCCTGGGCGAGGGCGGTGTTGCCTTCGGGCATGCCGATGAAGTGTACCGCCTCCTTGGCCGCCACCGCCACGGTGAGGGCCTGCGGGTCGGCGTTGCCCACGTCCTCCGACGCGAAGCGGACGAGGCGGCGGGCGACGTAGAGCGGGTCCTCGCCCGCCTCCAGCATGCGGGCGAGCCAGTACACCGCCGCGTCGGGGTCGCTGTTGCGCATCGACTTGTGAAGGGCCGAGATCAGGTTGTAGTGCTCCTCGCCGCCCTTGTCGTAGAGCAGCGCGCGCCGCTGCATGGCGTCGGACGCGAGCTCGAGGGTGATTCGGGCGTCGCCGGCCGCCCCGCCCTCGGCCGCGCGGGCGAGGGCGGCCGCCGCCCCGAGCTCGAGCAGGTTCAGGGCGACGCGGGCGTCGCCGTTGGCGTGGCGGGCGATGGCGGCGAGGGCGTCGGGGTCGGCCCGCAGCGCGTCCCCGCCGAGCCCCCGCTCCGCATCCGCGAGGGCGCGGTCGAGCAGGACGCCGATGGCCTCGCGCGACAGCGGCTTCAGCACGTAGACCTGCGAGCGCGAGAGCAGCGCCGCGTTCACCTCGAACGAGGGGTTCTCGGTGGTGGCGCCGACGAGGACGATGTCGCCCGCCTCGACCCGGGGGAGGAAGGCGTCCTGCTGGGCCTTGTTGAAGCGGTGGATCTCGTCGACGAACAGGATCGTCCGCCGGCGCCCGCGGGCCCGCGCCGCCTCCGCCAGCACCCCCCGGATCTCCCTGATGCCGGAGAGGACCGCGCTGAACGCGACGAACCTCGAGGTCGTGACGTCGGCGATGAGCCGGGCCAGGGTGGTCTTGCCGCTGCCGGGGGGACCCCAGAGGATGATCGACCGCAGCGTGTCGCGCTCGATGGCCTGCCGCAGCGGGCGGCCCCGGCCGACGAGCTCGTCCTGGCCGACGAGCTCGTCGAAGTCCCGCGGGCGCATGCGCTCGGCCAGCGGGGTGTCCGCCGCCGTCCCCGTCTCGTCGGGCGGCTCGTCGAAGAGGGTGCCGGAAGTCATGCCGTATGGCGTACGCGCCCGCCGGGCGGCGCGTCGGGCGGGGCGGCCCCGCCCCGCTGCCGGGCCGCCTCGTAGACGATGAGCGCCGCCGCCACCGCGATGTTGAGGGACTCGACGGGCGGGCGCATCGGGATGGACACCGTCTCGTCGGCGGTCGCGGCCGCGTCGCCGTCCAGACCCGATCCCTCGGCCCCGAGCCAGACCAGGCAGGGGCCGCTCAGGTCGGACTCGGCCACCGGGGTCCCTCCCCGCGGCGCCGCCGCGATCACCCGGAGGCCGTGCGCCGCGGCCGACCGCGCGACGGCCGCGGGGTCGCCGGACCGCGCGACGGGGAGCCGGAAGGCGCTGCCCATCGCGCCCCGGAGCGCCTTCCAACCGAGGGGATCGGCGCCGCCGACGGTGACCACGCCCGAGGCGCCCCCCGCGTCGACGGCGCGGATCACCGCGCCCGTGTTGCCGGGGTCCTGGACGCCGCTCAGCCCGACGACCAGCGGCGGCGAGGCCCGCATGGCGTCCTCGACCGGGGCCGGGCGGAGGGCCGCGAGGGCGACGAGGCCGCTCGGCGTCGCGGCCGGGCTCAGGGCCGCCATCACCGCCGACGTCACCCGTACCACCCGGGCCACCGGCTCGATACGGCGGGCCAGCGCCGACACGCGGGGGGCGGGGCTCGTCGACACCGCCGCGACGTCCAGGCGCAGGCCCGCCGCCAGTGCGTCCTCGACCAGCCGGGGGCCTTCCAGGAGGACGGTCGGCTCGGCCTCCGCGTCGCGGCGGGCGGCGCGCCGGAATCTGGCCGCGAGCGGGTTGCGGCGGCTGGTGATCGTCTCCACGGGCTCGGCGTCGGCGTCCGGGGCGAGCATAGCAGATGTGCTATCGTTACTCCTTTGGCGGGCACGCCGGCGGCGCCGGCAGGCGGCGGTGGGGCGGCGCGGCGGCTCTCGTCACGGGCCGGCCGGGCGGCCGCGGTGCTTCGGCCAGGAGGAGACGACGCCGGCATGAAGGCGGAACTGCTCAAGCGATTCGAGAACGAAATTCGCGAGTTGGAGCGGGAGCTCAACAGCGAGCTGCCGCAGGAGATCAAGCGCGCCCGCGAGCTCGGCGACCTGCGCGAGAACGCCGAGTACCAGGC
>JAJEEA010000435.1 GCA_022821235.1 Vicinamibacteria bacterium | reverse complement strand
GGGCCGGCGCGGGGGCGGCGGGCGCCGCGGCCGCGGGCGCAGCCGGACGGGCCGGCTGGATCGAGTCGACGGCGCCCTCGGGGCTGACCTCGACGTCGTAGGCCGTCCCGTTGACGTTGACCCGGTACCGGGCCGGGCCGGCGTCGGCCGCCGCCGGGGCCGGGGCGGCAGAAGGTGCGGCCGCCGTCGACGGGGCGGGCGCCTCCTCCCAGGGCGGCGGCTCGAACGCGGACGGGTCGTTCCGGTTCTTCAGGAACTTCAGCCCGACCTGGTCGAACAGGGCGTAGGTCAGGACGTCCTCCACCGGATCGTCCGCGCGCCGGAACCCCTCTTCCCGGGCCAGGCGGTCCACCTCGGCGGTCAGCCTCCCCATCTCGGGGGAGAGCAGATCCGCGGGCCGGCACGTCACCGGATCGTCCCCGTTCAGCGCCCGCTTCTGCAGATCGGCGTCGACGGGGGCGGGGGTGCGGCCGTACTCGCCGCGCAGCACGCCCGCCGTCTGCCGGGTAATCGTCTTGTAGCGCTCGCCGGACAGCACGTTGACGATCGACTGCGTCCCGACGATCTGCGACGTCGGCGTGACCAGGGGAATGAAGCCGAGCTCCTTGCGCACGCTCGGCATCTCCTCGAGGACCTCGTCGAACCGGTCGGTGGCGCCCTGCTCGCGGAGCTGGTTCTCCATGTTGGTGAGCATGCCGCCGGGGACCTGCGCGGTCAGGATCCTCGCGTCGATGCCGCGCAGCGAGCCCTCGAACTTGGCGTAATTCTTCCGCACACCGCGGAAGTACGACGCAATCTCCTCGAGCAGGCCGAGGTCCATGCCGGTGTCCCGGTCGCCGCCCTCGAGAATGGCGACCACCGACTCGGTCGCCGAGTGGCCGTAGGTGTGGCTCATCGACGAGATAGCGGCGTCGGCCATGTCGGCGCCGGCCTCGACCGCCTTCACGATGGCCGCGGTGCTCATGCCGGTGGTGGCGTGAGAATGCAGCGCGATCGGCGCCGACAGCGCTTCCTTGAGCCTCGACACCATCTCCTCGGCCACGTAGGGCTTGATGAGGCCCGCCATGTCCTTGATGCAGACCGAGTGACAGCCCATGTCCTCGAGGCGCTTCCCGAGATCGATCCACGTGTCCATCGTGTGGACGGGGCTGATCGTGTAGGAGATGGCGCCCTGGGCGTGCCCGTCCGTCTTCAGCACCGCCCGGACCGCGGCCTCCACGTTCCGCATGTCGTTCATCGCGTCGAAGATGCGGAAGACGTCCATGCCGTTCCCGGCCGCCTTCTCGACGAACGCGTCCACCACGTCGTCGGCGTAGTGCCGGTAGCCCAGCATGTTCTGCCCGCGCAGCAGCATCTGGGTCCTGGTGTTGGGCAGGGCCTTGCGGAACCGGCGCAGCCGCTCCCAGGGGTCCTCGCCGAGGTAGCGGATGCAGGCGTCGAACGTCGCCCCGCCCCACAGCTCGACCGACCAGAAACCGACCTTGTCGATCTTCTCGCAGATCGGCAGCATGTCGTCGATGCGGACGCGGGTCGCGAGCAGCGACTGGGCGGAATCGCGAAGGACCAGCTCGGTGATGGCCAGGGGTTTCTTCATGGCTGCCGCGCGTCCCTTCGATATGCAGTCACGGCCGCGGAGATGGCGGCGATCAGCTCCGTCCCCCCCGGCTCGACGCCGGGCACGGCGGGGGCGTCGGGCACCGCGGCGGGCGGGCCCACGGCGAGGGCGAGGCGGGACATGCCCATGACGGCCAGCACCAGCAGGGTGAGCAGGACGAACACCACGCCCATCCCCACGAGCATCAGCCGGACCCCTTCGCCGAGCACCTCCGTCAAGCGGCCAACCTCCCCGAAGCGCACTGCCAAAGGCCGGAAACGGCACATGCTAGCACAATTCCCGGCGGGCCACGGGCCTCCCGTCTGCGCCGGGACCGCGGCGAGGCGACCGGCCCACAGGCCTCCTCCTCCACGCCGGGATTGCGGCGAGGCGGGCGATCGCGTCGTCCATGATCGGCTCCGGAGCGGCTTCCGGCGCTTCCCGTTCCGGGCGGCCGGATCGAGAACGGGCGCCCGGTTGCGGCAGACAATGCCGCGGCGCTTCTCCATCTGCTGAAGCGGCTTCCAGGCGTTTCCCGCCCGGTGGCCCCATCGAGGACGCGAGGCCGGCCGCGGCGGATCACGCCCCGGCGCTTCTCCATCTGCTCGAGCGGCGGGCCGGAGCCGGGGTGGACATCGGCATCGAGGGCGGCGCCGCAGGTCGTTCGCCGCGCAGGGGTGGCGAGAGTAGAATGACCTCCATGTGCAGAACGCTTTCCGGTCGGCAATCGATCATCCGTTTCGCGGCGGCGGCGGCCGTCGCGTGTCTAGGGACCGTCGGCGCGAGCGCCCAGGACGGCGCCGCCGACGGGGAATGGGGCGTGTTCGGGGCGGACGCGGGCGCCACCCGCTACTCGCCGCTCGACGAGATAGACGCCGGCAACGTCGGCGACCTGGAGGTGGCGTGGCGCTGGAGCGCGCGAGAACAGGGCTCGCCGCCGCCGTCGGGCCGGACCCAGATCAGCCCCATCGTGGTCGACGGCATCCTCTACACGACCATCGGCAACCAGCGCAGCGTGATCGCCCTCGACGCCGCCACCGGCGAGCCCGTCTGGAACTGGCACCCCGGCGACAACGAGCGGCGCTGGGGCGACATCATCGAGCCCGTCGCCCGGAGCGCGGGGCGCGGCGTGTCCTACTGGACGGACGGGGCCGGCGACGACCGCATCTTCGTGGTGACGCCGAGCTTCCAGCTCGTGGCCCTCGACGCCGCGACGGGCGAACGCGTGCTCGACTTCGGCACCGCCGGCGTGGTCGACATGATGGACGACCTGCGCTGGGGCGAGCGCCCCGCCGCGGAGCGGGCGGGCCGGGTGGCCAACACGTCGCCGCCGGCCATTCTCGGCAACGCGCTCATCGCCTCGATCTCGCTGCACACCGGCAGTATTCCCACCCGGGCCTCCCCCAACGAGGTCTGGCCCATGAACATGCCCGGCGACATCGTGGCCTACGACACGCGGACGGGCCGCAGGCTCTGGCGCTTCAACACCGTCCCCAGGGAGGGCGAGTTCGGCGTCGACACCTGGCTGAAGGCGGACGAGTCGCTCTGGGACGTGCCCACCGGCACCCACGACTGGGTGCAGGAGCGGCCCGATCTCCTCGACGCCTCGTGGAAGTACACGGGGAACGTCGGGCACTGGGCGCCGGTGACCGCCGACCCCGAGCTCGGCCTCTTCTACGTGGCCACGGAGACGCCCACCAACGACTACTACGGCGGCTACCGGCCCGGCGACAACCTGTTCGGCAACTCGGTGCTGGCCCTCGACGCGGAGACCGGCGAGCGGCGGTGGCACTTCCAGCTCACGCATCACGAGCTCTGGGACTACGACATCCCCACCGCCCCCATCCTCGTCGACGTCGAGGTCGACGGCCGCCCCGTCAAGGCCCTGGTGCAGCTCTCGAAGCAGGGGTTCGCTTACGTGCTCGACCGCGAGACCGGCGAGCCGGTGTGGCCGATCGAGGAGCGGGCGGTGGCGGAGTCGGACGTTCCCGGCGAGTGGACCTCGCCGACCCAGCCCTTCCCCACCAGGCCGCCCGCGTTCGACCAGCAGGGCGTGACCGAGGACGACCTGATCGACTTCACGCCCGAGCTGCGGGCCGAGGCGCTGCGCACGGTGGAGACGATCCGGCTCGGGCCCCTCTACACGCCGCCGTCCCTGATCGAGCCGGGCGTCAACCTCGGGACCCTCGGGGTCCCCGGCGCGGGCGGCGGCGTCAACTGGCCGGGCGGCGCGGTGGACGTCGAGGCGGGGCTGCTCTTCGTGCCGTCACAGACGAGGCCGACGCTGTTCGGGTTGACGGACGGCACCGAGGGGACCGGCGTGCGTTACCACATCTCGTTCTCGCGGGGGGTGCCGACAGTCCGCGACCTGCCCCTCCTGAAGCCCCCCTACGGCCGCATCACCGCGATCGACCTGACCGAGGGCGAGATGCTGTGGCAGATACCGCACGGCGAGACGCCCGAGTACGTCCGTCGGCATCCGGACCTCCAGGGCATCGACGTGCCGCAGACGGGGACCCTCACGCAGAGCTCCGGGCTGCTCGTCACGTCCACCCTGCTGTTCGCGGGCGAGGGACAGCGCGGGGCCCCCTTGCTCCGGGCCTACGACAAGCGGACGGGCGAGGTGGTGCACGAGATTGCGCTCGCCGGCCCCACCACCGGGTTCCCGATCACCTACCGGGCGGATGGCCGGCAGCACCTCGTGGTGGCGGCCCTCGACGAGGAGCGCATCGCCGAGCTGGTCGCGTTCGCCTTGCCGTAGCGGCCAGACTGGTCGAGGGGGCGACGAGGGCCGCATCGTTCGAGGGCCCTCGACGAGGAGCGCATCGCGGAGCTGGTGGCGTCCGCCTTGCCGTAGCGACCAGACTGGCCGAGGGGGCGACGAGGGCCGCATGGTTCGAGGGTCCTCGCCGCCGCTTCGAGCGAGGACGCGGAGCGACGCCCCGAGGACGCGGAGCGACGCCCCGCGAAACGCGGCTTCAGGACCCCGCACGAGCCCCGCCTCGGCGACGGTCCTGAAGCCTTCGAGAGCCCTCGCCGCCGCTTCGAGTGAGGACGCGGAGCGATGCCCCGCGAAAGCGGCTTCGGGCCCCCCGCACGAGCCCGCCTCGGCGACGGTCCTGAAGCCTTCGCAGAGCCCTCGCCGCCGCTTCGAGTGAGAACCCGGTTGGGAGCCCGCCTGGCGAACCCGGGGGAGCGACGCCCCGCGAAGGCGGCTTCAGGACCCCCGCACGAGCCTCCGCCTCAGCGACGGTCCCGAAGCCCCCGCAAGCCGCGCCGCGCGAGGATCGCGGCAAGCACCAGCACGCCGACCAGCGGCAGCGCCGGCACGGCCCCCACCCGCATGACCATCAGGGTGCCTCCATCGGGGATAGGGCAGCCGTGCGTGTGCCACGGGCCGCCCCACCGGTCGGCCTCCAGCGTTTCGACCGTGACCTCGACCTCGCACCCCTCGATACCGTCGACCTCGAGCGTCAGCATCGGGGGCGTGCCCTCCCCGCCCGATACCTCCCCGCCGAGCTCCTCCACGTCGGGGAGCAGGGGGGCCAGCGCCGGCGGCACCGGCATGCGCCAATGCCCGTGCACATGGCCGCCGTCCAGCTCGATCTCCACCTCGAGGGCGTCCGACATGATGACGGCCCCGGTGACCTCCCCCATCCAGGTTCCGACGAGGTCCTCGATCCCCTGCGCCGAGGCGCCGTTCCCCGCGAGAACGGCCGCCGCCAAAACCACTGCCGCCGCCGTGTTCCGCCCGCTTGTCATGCCTCTCTCCTCCCGAATCGCACCGCAGAGAAACCCCGCCGCGAAGCGGTCCGGCTTCCGCCCACCGGACGGCCGTCAGGACCCCACCAGGCTCGCGGATTCGCCGGCTGACGCCCGGACCGATGCGTTCGTCTCATCCGCCTCGACCTCGAGGCCCGCCACCAGGCGAGGCGTGGGGCTGACATCCTTCTACCCAAGCTACCCAAGCACCTCACCGATCGCCGGCCATCGTTCGCCAAGGCTTGCCATCATCGCGGGGACCATACCACGCGCCGAGCGGGCGGGCCAACGGAGAGCGCCGCGGCCAACGGCCCCCGCCCCTTCGGGCGACGTGTCCGCGTTCGACACGCCGCGCTCGACGGCATCTGGCCGCGGGTCGCTGACCACGCGGGAATCGTCGCGCACCGGACCGCCACACCGCCCGCGTCAGACCCGCCTCTCCTTCCCGCCGCTCAGGCCGGGACGGTGGAGACATGGACCCGAGCCCCCGCTGTTTCAGCGGCCGGGTGACCGGCTGCCGCCAGCCTCGCAGCACCGAGGCAACCTGCGAGGTGAAGCTGGCGTATCCTGTCGACAGCCATGACGTCCCCACTCGCCTGTTCGTCGCGGCCTCCAGGCTTGGCGACGACCGCGTCCTGCCGCGAGGGCATCACCGAAGGCGGTGGCCCGACAGGTTCCATCCGGGAGGCCCCATGAAGACCCGCAGGCTCACGGCGGCACTGGCGCTCTGCTCGCTCGCGTTCGCCGGGTGCAGCCCGGGCGCGGTCGTCCGGTGCGTCCTGACCGACCTGATGACGCCCGAGCCGGGGCCGCAGCCGGCCGACACGCGGACCGTCACCGCGGCGGCGGAGACGGTGCCCGTGCCCGACGCCTGCGACGCGGCGGACGACCCCGCCGTCTGGGTCGACGAGTCGGACCCCGAGGCGAGCCTGATCGTCGCGACCAACAAGCTGCGGGGCCTCGTCGTGTACGGGCTCGACGGCGCGGTCGTGTCGACGAACGACGTCGGGCGCGTCAACAACGTCGATCTGCGGGGCGGCGTGGACGTCGGTGGCGAGGACACGATCGTCGTCGCGGCCACCAACCGCACCACCTAGACGATAGACGTGCTCTCGCTCGACCCCGACAGCGGAGCTCTCACCCCGTTGCTCGACGCCCCCATCTCGCCGGACTTCGAGGAGGACCCGTACGGCCTCTGCCTCTACCGCAGCGCAGCGAGCGGCGCCCTGTACGTCTTCGCCAACGACCAGGGCGGCGCCGTCGAGCAGTGGCGACTGGACCCCGGCGACACCGGCCTGACCGGCACCCGTGTCCGGTCGTGGGCGGTCGGGAGCCAGACGGAAGGGTGCGTCGCCGACGACGCCAACGGGTGGCTGTTCATCGGCGAGGAGGGGGTCGGCATCTGGCGCTACCGCGCCGAGCCGGGGTTGTCGACGGCGGAGCGGGTGGCGGTCGACCGGGTCGGGCTGGGCGAGCCGGGGGGCGGACGCCTGACCGCGCACGTCGAGGGCCTGTCGATCTACGCGCCGCCCGACGGCGGTCCCGACGACGGCTTCCTGGTGGCGTCGAGCCAGGGCAACCACGCCTACGTCGTCTACGACCGCGCCCCGCCGCACGCGTACCGCGGGACGTTCCGCGTGGGCGACATCGGGGCGGTCGACGGCGTCGAGGACACCGACGGGCTCGACGTCGTGTCGGCCCCGCTCGGCCCGCGCTATCCGATGGGCCTGCTCGTCGTGCAGGACGGCGTCAACCTGGCCCCGGACGGCGCGGAGGCCAACCAGAACTTCAAGCTGGTCTCGTGGCAGGACGTGCTCGAAGCCCTCGACCTCGGCTCCACCCGCGGTGACGAGCTGGAGTGACGGCGCAGACTCCTAGTCCAGTATCGCGGCGAGCCGGGCGAGCACGTCGGCGATGATCGGCTCGGGAACGGCTTCCACGATCAGGACCGGCCGGGTCCCCCGCTGCTCATGGCCCGCACTCGGGGTCGAGGCTGACGATCCATATCTCGCCCCGCTGCATCACAGCAGCTCGTTGCCGACCGGCTTGGCCTCCAGCCAGGCGCGATCCTCCCAGCACGAAGAGGTCCACCTTCGTCGAGGTGGCCCGATGAAACACGTTGACGCTCGAGCGCTGGCGCACCGCCCGCCGCACCGCCTCCCGATCGGCGTAGAAGTCATCGCCGAGAGTCGCCAGCAACGGCTCGATATCGGCCACGCTGATGGCAACGACCAGATCCACGTCGAGCGTCGAGCGGGGTTCGCCGCTCACGGAGCTTGCCAGAGACCCGCCGACGACATAGCGCAGACCGCACTGCTCGAGGGCGTACGCCGCCGACAGGGCCACCTGCAACGGTTCGAAGTCGATGCTCACGGATCGAACAGACCGGCCGCATCAGCGTACAGTTGAACCGTGCGCTCGCGGCCGAGCTTGATGGCGGCGAGCCGCAGGAAGCACTCGCGTTCCGACGCCTGGGGATGGCGATGACGGATACCTGCCAGGGCCAGCGCATGCACCTGACGCGACAACGCGTTGGCCGCCCGCAGCCGGTCGAGCGGCGACATCCGTCGCCACGCCTCGATCTGAAGGCGTTCGATCGCCGGCGACGTGTCCGCGCTCAATACGGCACGCTCGACGCCGCCTCGCAGAGGCTCGCTGGCCACTCGGCGATTGTAACGCGCCGGATCGCCACGCGACCGCACGGACTCGACATCACGTGCCCCGCTCTCGTCGATCACCCTGCGTCACGAGCCGCCGGACGCCCAAGACCGGCCTGCACGTACTCCCAGGCGACGTTGCGCCCCTGCACCGGATCGGCCGCCATCACGAGGTCCAGCAGATGCGCCCTTGCAGGATTCGGTAGCCGGCGCCTGATCGCCCGCCAAGGCGTGAAGGCGTTGCGCCGCCTTCCGCAGCTCCGGCCGCGACGCGGCCTCGGCAAGCCGATCCAGCCGCTCTCCGTCCACGCGACTGAGGTCGAGGCGCAACTCAGCGAGATGGGCGTGCTCATCGCCGCCGGGAGACAGGTGGACGACATCGAGCAGCAGCTCCGACCGTCAACTCGTCCCGACGGCATCGGTTGTTGGCTCCGAGGAGTCCTCTTCGAGTCGGGGAGCGAGTCCTGGAGCGAGTCCCCGGACGTGCGGGTCGAACACGCGCTTCATCGCTTCCGCGGCACGGTTGAGCTCACGCATCCTCGCGGGGTCGACTTCGCCCGTGTAGTTGGCGGCGACCCTGTAGCGGATAGCCCATCGGCCCGCAGCTACCCGTTCGTCCCATTCGAGGCTCTCCGGAAGACCGGCCGCGGCGAACCGCTGATCTATCTCGCTTCGGCTCGCTGCCAACGCGTCCATCGCCTCCGTCCATCTGCCGCGCGCATTGGTAACGACGACACGGGATTCCCGGCGGTTGACGGCGACGCGGTAGACCAGCCCCGAACCTCTCGCGTGCGTGTGCTGCACCCCGGTGACGCTCGGCGTGAGGTCCTTGAATGGCGAGTCGATTCCTTCCTCCCGCGCCTGCGCGAAGAGAGCCGCCATGAAGTCACGCCTCTGGCGCTGCGCCTGCGTGAGATCCTGATCCGGCATCCCGTCCACCATCGCGTCTTCGGACGGTTCGGCAACGACCGTGAACAGCGGGGCTGCCTGGGAGTTGCCGATCCTGATGGTCTGCACGGTGACCATCCAAATCTGCCCCACACCTCGATCGTTCAAGGTCTCCACGGCCTTGACGTGCTCCGGCCTCGCCCCTTCAACGATCCAGATCGCTCGCTGGACCTCTCGGTGCGAAAGATAGGTTACGAGTTGGCCCAGGTGGCGGTGGTCGCTCCTGCCGAACTGGTTCTCGATGACCACATCGCCGAAGTTGGTTTCCGCCACGAGATCGATGCTGAAGTCGCCGGCACCGACCTCGCGTTGTGGGTCGCTCAACCCAAGCCCGAGCACCTTGTCGAGCTCGCCGATGTGGGACTGGAGCCACGGCGTGAAGTCGGCGTGCTCCGTAGGCCAGACGTCGCGAATCGACACGGTCTCGATGAATCCGACTTCCGGTGGCATGGCAATGAGATCAACGGCAGGTGCCGTCCCTGCGGCGAACTGTACGTGGCACCGCGACAGTCGTCAATACCCGCTGACCTGTTCAGGAGCCTTGCGGGGCTGAAGCTCATGTCGGCGTGCGGGTCAAGCAAGTGGCTCGTCTCCGCGGCCCGCGGCCCGCTTGAGTTCGCGCATCCGCGCCGGTTCGACTGCTGGTTTGGGCCTTCGCCCGGGGTCGAGGCTGGCCCGACAAAAGCGAGTCCGCCGGGGCGTGTTCTCCGCGTCTATCCCGCCTTCTTCGCGCCCCGTCTTCGCCGACCGAGCCCAGCCTTCGCCGGCTTGGCTCGTTCTGGAAGCTGCTTCGCGGGCGCTGACGGCGCGTCGAAGTCCAGCCGTTGGACTGCGGGGGTCGGAGCGGCGACTCGCGGTGGCTTTCGGTACGTGCGGTCGAGTTGGCGGGTCGGCGGAGCATCCAACTGAACCCCGGAAAGCAGATCCTCGATTGTCAGGATCTGGACGCGCGCATGTCGTCCCCACGGTGACGTGTACGAGCCGGCACTCGCGGCCTCGGCGCGCATGGCCTTCGTCGGACGCCGCAGGCAGATGAGGCCCCCAATCGCGGCATCCTCCCGATCGACGACACCTCGGAGCTCGCGCACGTGCTCAGGACCTGTGGTCCCGCCCTTCACGGAGAACACGATCTGCTGCGTGGTGGCTCCCTCGACCTCGTGGAAGTACCTGCGGCCATCGATCCCCTTGTCCGCACCCTTCTTGGGTTGCGCCGGGCGGGCGCCGAGCAAGCCCAGGGCCCAGAACTGGAACTGGAACGCGTCGGCGGCCGCGAGCGTTGCTGCATCGGGCTCCGAGACCGGTTCCCCGACGACCTCGTAGGTCTTGTCGATCCCATCGCCGTAGGCGTGGCGCAGCCGGTGTCGGATGAGGCCGATCGCCAGGTGGGTGATGTCTATGCCGACCCAGCGGCGCCCCAGCCGCTCGGCCGCCGCGATCGTGGTTCCGCACCCGCAGAAGGGGTCCAGGATCAGATCGCCCGCGTTGCTGCTGGCCCGGAGGATGCGTTCCAGCAGCGCCTCGGGCTTCTGCGTGGGGTAGCCGAGCCGTTCGGCCGTCCCCGAACCAATGGGCTGGATGTCCGCCCAGAGGTCCTGCAGCGGCACCCCCGGCATCTCGTCGAGATAGCGCTTGTACTCGGGCATGCCGCCGTACGTGTGCCGCAGCCGACCCTCACGCGCGAACTGCCTCAGGTTCTCGTTCGAATAGGCCCAATACCGCCCCTCGTAGGGCTGGACGCCCGCGTACTCCCAGCCCGCGACGGGATTCAAGTATTCGTCCTCCAGGTCCGCAACCCAGCGCTCGCGGACCGCGACGTGCTTCTTCACACGCCATTCGTACGTCGTGTCGCCTCCCGGGCGCGCTGCCGTCAAGTCGCCTCGTCTGAACCGCCGGCCCGTCCCCTCCTCGACCAGCTTGTAGTCTCGACCGGTGTAGGAGTCCGAATACGGCGAGTAGACCTCGTTCCACGTCCACTCCGAGCTCTTCGTGTAGAACAGAAGCACGTCGTGAATACGCCCCGGCTGCTTGCTGCCCTGCTTCGTGTCGCTGTGCGCGCTGCTCCGTTTCCACACGACCTCGCCCCGGAAGTTCTCCGGCCCGAAGACCGCATCAAGCAGCAGCTTCAGGTAGTGGCTCGACGTCGGATCGCAGTGCAGGTAGAGGCTCCCGGTCGGCTTCAGTACCCGCCGCAGCTCCACCAAGCGAGGCGCCATCATCGACAGGTAGGCGAGCATGTCGCTCTGGCCAACGCACATCCTGAAGGCTCGCAATGTGTCCGCGACAGAGCTTCCGGACTCGACCACTTCCTCGTAGGCGCGCGCTGCGGCGTCGTCCCAGCGCCATGTGTCCTCGAACGCCTTGATCTGGGCGGCTGCCCGCGTCCCGTCACGCTCGGCGAACAGCACGTTGTAGTTCTGGTTGCTCTTGAACGGCGGGTCGAGGTAGATGAGGTCGACGCTCTCGTCGGCGACATGTCTCCGCAGGACGTCCAGGTTGTCGCCGTAGAAGAGCTGGTTGGCGCTCATGACCCTGCCAAGAGGGTATCGACCGGCGCTTCATGCGCCTTTAGGCCCGACCCGCCGCTACGCGCTCGGCTCGACGACCGTTCCGCGCAAGCGCTCAGGTGCTCCAGGATCATCTGCCCGTCGACCTCGGTGCCCCCGAGGAGAGTCCGGGCGGGCACGCGACATGGCCCGGCGACATGTCGGGTGGACGGCCGAACTGCTGGAGCGAGGCGCAGACCAGGATCGGGCAGTCATCGCGCACTGGCCGCTGTCTGTCGGCATGGGATAGCATGATCAGACATGAGAGTCTTTGGAGTTGAGTCCGACGGCGGGTTCACGGAGTACGAGCAGTTGCCATTCGAGGTCGAGCATGAGGAATCCGTCCTCGAGGAGTGGTTGGAGTCCAACCCCGATGGGATTCTCGAAGACGAGCGGATTCTGATCATCGGACGTCAGGTTCGAACCGACCTCGGCGGGGCCATCGACCTGCTTGGCGTGGATCGCGAGGGCAACGTGGTCGTTGTCGAACTGAAACGGGACCGCACGCCGCGGGACGTCGTAGCACAAGCGCTGGAATACGGCGCGTTCGCCGCGCCGCTTGACGTCGACGCGCTGGAGAGCATTCTCCGCGCGTATCACGATGACGACTCGGCGAGTCTCGCCGACCACCACCGGCAGTGTTTCGGAATCGGCGAGCCCGAGGCCATCGCCTTCAACAAGGATCAACGCATCGTGATCATCGGCCAGCGGGTGACGCCAGAGATCAGGCAAACTGCCTCGTTCCTGAGCACCAAGGGAATCCGTGTCACCTGCGTCGAATTCACGTTCTTCCAGGCCGTCGGTGGCGGCCGTTTGCTGTCTCAAGAAGTCGTCGTCGGTAGAGAACACGCGAAGCCGCGCCGATTGACTTCCGAGCGTCTACCGGTCGTGTCGGAAGACAAGTTCCTGAAGTCCTGTGACGAGCACGGGAAGGCCGTCTTTTCCCGCATTCTCGACTTGGCGCGACGCAAGTCCATGTCCGTCCGCTGGGGAACCAAGGGCTTTTCCGTCGGTGTCGATGTTGACGGTACGCGAGTGGTCGTCTGCTACGCCTACCCGCCCGGCAGCGTGTACAGGCAGTCGATCTATACGGCCCTGCGCGACCGTGCGGGCGTCCAGAAGAAGACGTCCGCGCCTGCGGAGGCGGTCGACCGACTCTGGAAATCGGCGGAGGCAACGGGACTGTTCACAGCCGCGGGCCGAGACTTGAAGTGCCCCATCGACAAGCCCTTCACGAACGATGAAGTGGACACGCTCGTTACGTGGTGCGAAGCCGTGGAGCAGGTGGTCGTAGAGCACGGACCGACTGCAGGGCCCGAGCAACAGCCGTGACTCGACGAGGCAGACCCCGAGGTGAGCCTGATCGCCGCCACCAACAAGCTGCGCGGGCTCGTGGTGTACGTGGTGTACGTGGTGTACGGGCT
The DNA here is from genome assembly GCA_022821235.1 of Vicinamibacteria bacterium. Classification (GTDB taxonomy): domain Bacteria; phylum Acidobacteriota; class Vicinamibacteria; order Vicinamibacterales; family UBA8438; genus JAJEEA01. Next base: position 1,211 of record JAJEEA010000435.1, on the reverse strand, counting down.
GGACGGCGCCGTCGCCTCGACGAACGACGTCGGACGCGTCAACAACGTCGATATGCGGGACGGCGTGGGCGTCAGCGGCACGGAGACGATCGTCGTCGTGACCACCAACCGCTCGACCTGGACGCCAGACGTCCTCGCGCTCGATCCTGACAGCGGAGACCTCGCTCCGCTGCTGGACGTCCCGATCTCTCCGGACTTCGACGAGGACCCGTACGGCCTTGCGCAGAGCGGCGACCGGTGACCCGTACGACTTCGCCAACGACCAGGGCGGCGTGGTCGAGCAGTGGCGACTGGACCCCGGCGACACCGGACTGACTGCACCCGTGTCCGGTCGTGGGCGGTCGGGAGCCAGACGGAAGGACGCGTCGCCGACAACGCCAACGGGTGGCTGTTCATCGGCGAGGAGGAGGTCGGCATCTGGCGCTGCCGCGCCGACCCGGGGTCGTCAACCGCGGAGCGGGTCGCGGTCGACCGGGTCGGGGTGGGCGAGCCGGCGGATGGCCGTCTGGCGTCGAACGTCGAGGGCCTGTCGATCTACGCGCCGGCGGGCGGGCGGTCCCGACAACGGCTTCCTGGTGGGATCGAGCCAGGGCCAGGACACCTACGTCGTCTAAGGCCGCACCCCGCCGCACGCCTACCGCGGGACGTTCCGCGTCGGCGAGGCGGGGGTCGTCGACGGCGTCGAGGACACCGACGGTCTGGACGTCGTGGCGGCCCCGCTCGCTCCCCGCTACCCGATGGGCCTGCTCGTCGTGCACGGCGGCGTCCACCTCACCTGGGCAGAAGGTCAGGAGCACGAAGCGACGCCTTGAGAATCTCGTCGTCACCGCTCTCACTCTCAATCAAGACTCGCGGCCGTCCGCACGGGGAACTCAGCATGAGCCTGTCCAGGCTGTCACAAATCCGGACTCCCGAACGTTTTTCGAGGTATGAGCAAGTCGCGTGAAGCGGTCGGCACGATTCGTGAGGCCGGGCTCGCCGACCCGCCGTTCGATTTCGAGGACCTGTTTCGGGCCCACTACGCACGCGTCACCACCGTCATCTCGCGGGTGGTTCGAGATCCGGCGCGGGCCGAGGAGTTGGCAGCCGACGCGTTCCTCAAGCTGTGGCGCACGCCCGGCGCGCACGGAGCCGGCGCTTCCGCCTGGGTCCTGCGTACGGCTCTGCGACTGGGCATCGACGAGTTGCGCCGCGCGACCCGGCGAGCGCGC
>JAJEEA010000040.1 GCA_022821235.1 Vicinamibacteria bacterium | reverse complement strand
CCGCCGCCCGGCGAAGCGGCGGCCCCCCCGCCGGACGCGGCGGTCACGCCGGCCGCGGCCACCCCGGCCTGCTTCAGGAAATCCCGTCGCGTCTGGGTCATCATGCTCCTCCACCTGCCGCCCGCGCCCCGGCAGAGACTGGTAGCGCGCATTGTACCCGCCGTGTCCGGCGGTCACTGCCGCCCCACCGATTCCACGGCCTCAAAAGATCCTTGAAAATCAGCGTTTGACAAACCGGTTTTCAAGGATTAGCTCCACGTGCGCATGTCGAGCGGCCCGCCTGGATCGGCTGAATCCACGAGGCGTTCTCCGTGCTTCCGGTCTTCGCGATGACCGGACCGCGGCAATGCGGCAAGAAGACACTGACCCGTGCGGTCGCGCGGACTCGACGCCGGCCGCGAGGTTCGATCTCGAGGCGGGTCGACCGCAGACGCCTGCTCACACCCGAGCTGACGCTGGCACGCCTGCGTTGGGACGGACGTTGACGGCGACGTCGTGGCCGCCACCAGCCATGGGGCGCTGATTCGCCCCCTTCACCCCGGCCGCGGCAGCTCCGTCGTGTAGAACGGCTCCAGGCGGTCGATGGCCTCCACCGGCTGGCGGTCGACGTCCCACCGGAACTGCCGCAGCACGATGCGGTCGGGCTGGAAGTCGCACAGCGTGAAGCCGTGGTCCTCGATGGGGGCCACCGACTCCTCGACGTCGAGGTGGTCCGGGGGCGAGGCCCCGATGCCGCGCACCACCGACGGGAACCCGCGCACCGAGGTGCCGACGGGGCCGCTCAGCACCGCGGTGATCGGCCGCGCCGCGAGATCGACGCCGCCGGCGCGGTGGATGCGGCCCGTGCCGATGGCGTGCAGGTCGCCGCTGATGACGAGCGGCACGCGGTCGGGCTGGGCGCCGATGGCCCGGGCGAGCCGGTCATGCTGCCGCAGCCAGCCTTCCTGCCAGTACGGCTTCTCGATCGCGGTGGTCAGCGCCCCCTGCTCGCGGTCGAGGATGTCCGGATACCACTCGCCCCACTTGCCGGCGCTCCACCCGAACGGGTTCGACGGCGCGTGCACGAGGTGGCGGACCCCGGTCGACGCGGTGCGGTCGAGCAGCCACCGCTCGACCTGGGCGTCGACGAACACCGCGTTCCGCCCCGCGAGGCTCAGGGTCCGGCGCACGTCGTACAGCAGCACCTCGGCGAGGTCGCCGTAGCGCACCGTCCCGAAGCTCTCCGACAGGTCGCCGCGGTCGCCGGCCGACGACCACGGCAGCCCCGCCGGGCGCCCCGGGTCGGGCAGGAACTCGGGAGAGTAGAGATGCTGCGTGGCCCGCGCGAGCTGGAGCTGGAACCAGGGGATCGGGAAGCTCGCGATGTCGTCGGTGACCGCGTCGTTCTCCCAGTGGTCGTGGTCGTCCTGCAGGAAGAACACCGGCGTCGAGCGGAAGTCGGCGCCGTAGACGGGGACGATCTGCGGCCCCGCCGCCGCCTTCATCGCCGTCTCGTTGCTCGCCCCGAGCACGGTGGCCGAGAAGTCGAAGCTCGACGCGCGCCCGCTCGGGCTGAGCTGCCCCGCGTTCTCGCCCTGCCAGGTGTGCAGGTCCCAGTAGATGTGGTCGCCGTTGGCGACGGCCGCGTCCGGCTCGAACGACAGGGCGCGCCGCAGGAGCCGGTTGCGGATGGCCGTCGGCAGGAACCCGCTCCGCCGCCCGATGCCCTCGTAGGTCCCGCCCGGCCCGCCGGCGCAGGTGAAGAACAGCATGCGGAACCGCTCGGGGCTCGCGTCCGGGGCCGGGAACGTCGACAGCGGCCACGGCTCGCACAACGCCGCCCCGTCCGCCCCGTGCAGCGACAGCGTGTGGCGTCCCCCCGGCTCGAGGCCGGTGGCGTGGAAGAGCCAGTACTCGCCCGCCGTGTCCGTCATGCGCCCCGGGACGTCGGTCGCCCCCACGCGCAGCACCGGCGTGCCCGGCAACGGCCCGTCGAACGACGCCTTCAGCAGGATGCGCGTGTCGCTGACCCCCGGCAATAGGTGCCGGACCCGCCCCGGGTCCCACCCCTGCGGCGCCGGCGGCGCCCCCTGCTCGACCATCGCCCCCAGCGGCAGCCGCCCGAAGACGGCCGCCCCCATGGCCCCCGCCGTGCCCGCGAGGAACCGCCGCCGATCGACCGGTCTCCGCCTGCTCATGCTCTCCCTCCACCGCACACTGTGCCACAATACCGGGCTTCGTCGCCACCGGAGAACCCACCTCGGCCCTTCAGGCTGGCGTACCGATCCCTCGGCGTGGTCCCGCATCGCGGATCCGAGCGACCGTCGTCTTGCCGTCGTCAGGATATGCCTGTAATATGTCCGTGAGGATCTCACCGGAGGCCTCGACGCCGTGGAGGATCGCATGGAAACGACCGCCAAGCTCTTCACCAACGGCCGCAGTCAAGCGGTGCGCATTCCCAAGGCGTATCAGTTCCACGGGGTCAGCGAGGTCGTGATTCGCAAGGACGGCGACGCGCTGGTCATCGTGCCCGCGCGCAAGACGTGGACCTCCTTCGCCAATGACGCTCCGCCCGTCGCGGACGACTTCATGACCGAGCGGCCGGACCTGCTGGACGATGACCGCCGCGTCGTTCTGTGATGCGCTATCTGCTCGACACCGACGTCTGCAGCTACGTCATCCGCGCCCGCGATCCCCGCCTGCTTGCCCGGTTTCAGGACCATGCCCGCGCCGGCGCCGATCTGTCCATCTCGGCCGTGACCTATGCCGAGCTGAGGCTGGGGGCCGAACGGTCCGCGCACACGGCGCGGTACGACTTGGCCATTGGGGCGTTCTGCAGCCGGTTGACCGGCGTGCTGGCCTGGGACCGGGCCGCCGCGGACGCCTTCGCGAGCCTCCAGGCCCGACTACTCCGGGCCGGACGTCCGATCGGCAACAACGACGCCATGGTCGCCGCCCACGCGCTGACCCTCGACCGCGTGCTGGTCACCAACAACGAGAGACACTTCTCGCGGGTTCCGGGACTGTCCGTGGAGAACTGGGTCCCGGCCGCCGGGGGCGACGCCGAACCGGAGCATCCGTGATCGCCCCCACGGCAGCGATCCCTCCGTACTCGATCGGCGCAGGCTGTCCGGGCCTGAAGGGACTCGACTCGGGGTTCATGAGGCGCCCAATCGGCGGCGTGCGCCGGTCGTCCGCGTCACTTCCTTGCGGGACCGGCCATTCGGTCGAATTCACACGGCGGAGGCCGGCGAGGTTGCCCGAGCACCATCGTCGCCGCCGCCGTGATCATCTCGCCGGGTGGAGCGCCGCGTCCCCTACTCGCCGCCCCCGTAGGTGCGCAGGAGCGCGGCGATCTCAGGGCGGGTGGCCCGGCGGCCGTTGGTGCCGGGGACGGGGAGCGGGGTCTCGGCCAGGGTCAGGGCGGTCTGGTCGCGCTGGTTCCTGGCCCGGACGTCGGCGCCGTGTTGCGCCAGCAGCTCCACGACCGAGGCGAACCCGGTCCGCACCGCATCGTGGAGGGGGGTCTCGCCCCGGTCGTCGGCGGTGTTCACGTCGACGCCCAGCGCGAGCACGACGCGGGCGAGCTCCCTCGCCAGCGCCTCCCCGTCGACGTTCTCGGACACGGGCACGCCGACGCGGTTGCGGCGGTTCTCCTGCGAGATCTGCGGGCGCCCGATGGCCGCCTGCAGGGCGGAGACGCCGTTGGCGGGGATCATGAAGGGATCGGCGCCGTGGTCGGCGAGGGCGCGGAGGCTGTCGAGCTCGCCGTACTTGGCGGCGAGCCAGAAGGCGTTCGCCCCGACGGCCTGGTGGCGGATGCTGTAGTCGGCGCTGAAGCGGCGGCCGGGCGTGCCGCGCATGACCGGCGCGTTCGGGTCGGCGCCGTGGGCGAGGAGGGCGCGGACCAGCGGGCCCTGGCCGCGCAGCACCGCCGCGTGCAGGGCGGTGTAGCCGGC
>JAJEEA010000336.1 GCA_022821235.1 Vicinamibacteria bacterium | reverse complement strand
GAGGCACGCGGCCTGCTGCCGCAGCGCCTCGCTGGCCGCGCCCGGGGGCAGCGTCCCGAACGCCGCGCGGTCGAGCACGGCGGCGAGCGCGTAGGCGGCGGCCGCGACGCCGGGCTCGTAGAACACCGCGTTCCGGTTCCGGTCGAGCAGCGCGTAGTGCTCCGGCGACAACAGCTCGGCCAGCCGCGCCCGCGCGCGCGCCTCCGTGACCCCGAAGCGGCCGAGGGCGTGGAAGAGCCCGCGCGTCAGGGAGGGCTCCAGGTCGTTCTGCCAGCGCAGCGCTTCCTTCACCGCCTCCCGCACCGCGGTGCCGATGAGCTCCCCGAGCTTGGCGTGGGGGCCGGTCGCGGTCCTCGAGGTCCGGTTCGGATCGAGGGGGGCGGCGAGACAGAGCTGGTCGGTGCCGGTGCCGGTGGCGACGTTGGGGGAGTACCGGCTCGGCACGGCCAGCTCCGCGAGGGCGGCCGACTTCGCCTCGGTCAGCGTCACCGCCGCCCGCGCCTGGGCGGCCGGGGTGACGGGGCAGTCGAGGAGCAGGATGACGTTGATGGTCCCGTCGCGCGGCGCCGCCCCGATGTCGGGGCCGTCCGCGCCGCCGGCCTCGACCCGTCGCCAGCGCCCGTCCCCGTCTTCCATCCATCGCGCGGGGTCGCCGGCGCGGGCGGCGTTGCCGGCGACGCCCGCGGTCGCGAACGCGTCCACGCGGAGGTCGTCGAAGACGGCGGACCGCGACGCCGCGTACGCCATGTTGGCGGCGGTGCCCATCAGCGCCGTTCGCCCGGCGGGCACGCCCATCTCGGCGCAGGCCGCCGCGTGGTACGCCGCGGGCCCGAGCTCCGCGATGCGGTCGTAGCGGACCGCGTCGCCGGTGCCCTCGCAGCTCTGGTGGTTGGCGAGAAACGAGACGTCCTCCCGCTGCCCGCCGCACCCGGCGCACGTGCTGACGACGCGATGCGGCGCCAGCAGCTCGACGAGCAGGAAGCGTCCGGACCGCCGGGCGACGAAGAGATCGCTCTGCTGCAGAACGTCGGCCGCGTGCCAGTCGATCGCGGTCACCTCGCGGTCCGAGACGGCTCCCCGCCCGCGGGAACGGTGCAGGTCCCTCCCTCCGGCCGTCATCTCGCGGCCCGTGACGGCGCGGCCGGGATGCTATACTGCCCCCCGACAGCTCTGCTCCCGACGATTCCGGGAAGTGGGTGAGAGTCCCACACGGTCCCGCCACTGTATGCGGGGAGCGGGCGGCACGCGGGCGCCGATGGGCGCCGGTCACTGTGCTCGGCCGGGAGCTCGCCTCGCAGGAGTTTCGCGCCAGCGAGACTTCTTGCATCAGCGAGATCCCCAACGCGGCCACAGGGTCGCGAGAGCGCGGGAAGACTCTGCCGTTCCGCATCGATCCGCGAGTCAGGAGACCGATCGTCGGAAGGGTCGCACAACCCCTCGGGCCGGCCTGCCGGTCCTTGAAGTTCGGCGCGTGGAAACGCCGAAAGGAGGTTCCTGCCTGTCATGGCTCGTCCGCTCCGCTTGCGCACCGCTCGTCACGTGGGTGACGGGTCGGCATCCGCGAACCGATAGTCGTCGTTTCGGCGATCACCGCGGCCACCGGGCTTCGCAGGGGCGCCGCCCGCGCGGGGCCCGGATCAGCCACGCGTGGCCGCCCGTGGAGTCTGGGCGCGGCGGCAGCACGCCAGGGCCGGTCGGCGCTGCGATGCGCAGGACATCATACGCGGACAGGCCGGCAGCGCGCCGGGACGGTGCATCGCCGCCCTGATCCGCGAGCGCATCGCGGGCATGGTCTGACGGTGGAGACATCGCCATGAGCATCGTCACCAAGGGGGGCGACAGGGGGAGTACCGGGCTCGTCGGCTGCGCACGCGTTCCGCCGCGCATCGCGGGCATGGTCGACGGTGGAGACATCGCCATGAGCATCGTCACCAAGGGGGGCGACAGGGGGAGTACCGGGCTGGTCGGCGGCGTACGCGTTCCTCTGCGCATCGCGGGTCTGGTCTGACAGTGGAGACATCGCCGTGAGCAATCGTCGCCAGGGGGGCGACCAGGGGAGCACCGGGCTGGTCGGCGGCGCGCGCGTGTCGAAGGCGGCGCTACGGGTCAAGGCGTACGGCGAGGTCGACGAGTTGAACAGTCAGATCGGGCTCGCCCGCGCGATGTGCCCGGACGCCGGCGTGGGGGAGCTCCTCAAGGACATCCAGCGCGAGCTGTTCGCGGTCGGCGGCGAGCTGGCGACGCCGGCGCCCCGGGCCGGCCAGGCCCCCGCGGTCACCGCCGCGATGGTCGAGCGGCTCACGGCCGAGGTCCGGCGCATCGAGGCCATCGAGGGCGTGCTGGGCGACTGGGCGATTCCCGGAGAGCACGCCGCGTCGGCGGCCCTCGACGTCGCGCGGGCCGTGTGCCGCCGGGCCGAACGGCGGGTGGTGCAGCTCGCCGAGTCGGGGGCGGAGGTCGGCGCCGACCTGCTGGCGTACCTGAACCGCCTCTCCGACCTGCTGTGGATTCTCGGCCGGCAGATTGAGGTCGAGGCGGGCGTCGACGCCGCCCTGCGGACCGGAGAGGCGGGCGGCCCGAAGTGGTCACGCGCATGGTGAGGCGAGGTCGAGTCGGGCGTCGGCTCGGCCCTGCGGACCGGCGAGGCGGGCGGCCCGAAATGGTCACCAGTTCCCGCCGGATGGCCGTCTCCACCGCGCCCAGGGCGGCGCTGGCGGACCGGCGAGGCGGGTTGTCCGGAGTGGTCGCTCGCGTGGTGAGCCGAGGTCGCGGCCGGCGTCGATTCGGTCCTGCGAACGAAGGAGGCGGGTGGCCCGAAATGGTCACGTGCATGGCGAGCCGAGGTCGAGGCGGGCGGCGATTCGGTCCTGGGAACGAGGGAGGCGGGCCGCCGGAAGTGGTCGCGCGCGGGGTGAACCGATGAGCCGGTTCCTGCGGCGCTTGCCGCGCGGTAGGCTGCGGGCCGCGGTCGAGGTCGCGCTGTGCCTGGCTCTGCTGCTGGCCGCGTGGCGCTGGAGCGCCGACGCGCGCGCCGGCTGGCCGTTCGCCGGA
>JAJEEA010000014.1 GCA_022821235.1 Vicinamibacteria bacterium | reverse complement strand
GTCGCTCATCGTGGACCCGTCCGACGGCCGGCTGCCGCCCCTGACCCCGGCGGCCGAGCGTCGGCTGGCGGCCGCGCGCGAGCGGCGCGCCGCCGGCCCCTTCGATTCGTGGGCCGACCGGCCGCTGCAGGAGCGGTGCATGACCTACCAGCGGGTGCCGCCGGTGCCGTCCGGCTACAGCAACGCGTATCAGATCTTCCAGGGCCCCGGGCAGGTCGTCATCCTCAACGAGATGATCCACGACGTGCGCGTCGTGCCGCTCGACGGACGTCCGCCCATCGACGGGCGCATCCGCCAGTGGAACGGCGACGGGCGCGGCCGCTGGGACGGCGACACCCTCGTGGTCGAGACCACGCATTACCGCGACGACACGACGTGGCGCGGGTTCCCGGGCACCCGCGATCTCCGCGCGGTCGAGCGGTTCACCCGCATCGACGCCGACACCATCGAGTACCGCTACACGATTCACGACGAGGCGACGTACACGCGCCCCTTCACGGTGGAGCTGCCCCTCGTCAGCCCTCCCGGCTACGTCATCTACGAGTACGCGTGCCACGAGGGGAACTACGGCATCGCCAACGCGCTGCGCGGCGAGCGCGTCCTGGAGGCGGCGGCGAAGCGGGCGCCGTAGGGCTCTACCGGAAGCAATCGGCTCGGCCTCGAAGATCGCGGCCGCGCTCGATGTCGGCGAGCATCTCACCGATGTCGCCGGTGGGGTGGTTGCAGGTCAGGGCGCGATCCAGCGCTTCCGATCGGCCGTTGAAACGCGGCCCGAAGAAGCGCGGCCCGAATGTGAGTCGTGCCCGGCGTGCAGCGACCGCGGTGCGCCGGGGCTCGGGGCGTCCGGCCGGCGGCGGGCCGTCATCCCGTGCAGCACGCGCAGGTGGGGCCGTTGCCCGGCGAGAAGCTGGTCGTGGCCTGACGGGTGTCGCGAGGCGGACGGTCGGGCGGCGGCGCGGCGGAACCGGCCCCGACGCTCGCGACCGCGGCGGCGCGGCGGCGGCGTTCCTGGCGGCGCGCCTCGGCTTGTCGCGGGTCCGGGCCCCGGTAGCCGGTGAAGATCTGATAGCGGTGCAGGCCGACGTTGGCGTCGATGCGGATGGCGTTGGGCCCGTCGGCGGCGAACCGCGAGAACGGCGCGCCGTCGCAGAGGATGAAGACGTCGCCGGGGTCGGGCAGGTTGGTCACCCGCCAGCTCGTGCCCTCGCCCCGCCGCTCGGGCGCCGCCGCGCAGGTGCCGACGTGGAGGGCGCCGCTCTCGACGTCGTTCCAGGCCTGGTAGATGCCGAGCACCGGGAAGTCGACGCCTTCCACCGTGGGGGCGTCGAACTTGTCGAGGTGCGGCGCGTCGAAGGCGCGGTTCCAGGCGTCGCCGTCGCCCACCTCGGCCACCATCATGCTCGCGCTGCGCTGGCCGCGCGGGTAGGCCTCGTTCAGGCCGAACCACCAGCCGAACTTCTCGTCGTGCTCGCCGAAGAAGCGTGGGTCGTACTCGCGCTCGGCCGCCGCGCGCAGCCGTTCGACGGCGGTGTGGTCGCCGAGCTCGCGCGCCATCACGAGGCCGGTGGCCGAGGCGCGGATCTCGACGCTCGGGTCGTTCCAGCCGAGGGCATTGGCGGCCGACTCGTAGAGCAGGGTCGCCGTCTCGCGGTCCTGCGGCAGCAGCAGGAAGGCGACGCCGACCCCCGCCCCGGGGCCGCCGTTCGCCTTGTGGTTGACGATGGGGTCGTAGTAGCTGGTGACCCACTCGAGCCGCCCGTCGCGCGACGTGCCGATGAAGTTGTCGCGCGCGTACTCGAGCCACCCCTGCACCGGGCGGTGGGTGTCGCGCCCCGACAACCGGTCGTAGAGGAACATGCCGAGGCCCGCGGCGGCGTTGCACGGGAACCAGATCTTCGTGTTCTCGCAGTGGGGGCCCTCCGGGCGCTCCCGGTACTGGCTCTCGAGCAGGGCCGCGATGCGGTGCTGGTCCCACTCGAAGCGCTCGTCGCCGTAACCGGTCACCGGGAACGGCCGCTCGTACTTGTCGTCGCCCGAGACGTACTTGTAGATGCCGAGCACCAGGTTGAACCAGCCGCGGAAGAACAGGTTGCCCTCGGACCCGATCGGGTCGGGCGACAGGCCCCACGGCTCGATGCCGTTCGCGGTCCACCCGATGCGGTTGTAGCGGCCGCGGAGGCGCTCGGGGATGCCGGCCATCACCCGGGGGGGGTAGTTCTCCCGCCGCGGGTCGTCGCCGATCTGGGTCAGCCAGTCGACGGCCCCCCAGTAGGTCGGGTAGCGGCTCGCGAGCCCGTCCGCGATGCGGGTGTAGACCTCGCGCCAGGCCGGCGTCTGGTCGGCCATCAGGAGCAGCGCGTACGACGAGTTGTGGAGGTCGAAGCGGCCGTAGCTGGTGACGACGGGGTTGGAGTAGCGGTCCCACCACATGTGCGGGATTCCGTCGGCGTTCCAGTCGTCGGGGGTCGTCGCCTTCTCCCAGAGGAAGCGGAGCCAGCCGCGCGTCCGCCGGTTGAGGGTCGGGTGGACCGACCGCGGGGTCTCCTCCAGGGTCGGCATCGCCGGCGCGGACGGGGCCTGGGCCGCCGCCTCGCCGGGCCGGACCGCGAGCATGCCGGCGGCGGCGCCCATCTGCTTTACGAACCGGCGCCGCGAGCGTCCTTGGGGCGTGGTCATCGCTTCCTCCGGTGGCCGGCCCCGATTATACCGCCCGGACTCCCGCGCGCCGGCGGCCCGGGCGCCGTCGTGTGACGCAGCCGTCGACGGGACCAGAGACTCGATGTCATCCATATGCACGGCACGTGGTGGTCACCGGGTCTTGTCGCGAAAAGAATGGGTCCGGCGCCGCGGATCGTCGAGGCCCGAGCGGGACGCCGATGTCCCACCATCGCGGTTCGTGCAAAACCGGCGGAGTTGTGCGACCATGGGGGACATGATGCGCGCGTGGCGCCGATCCTTCGTGCTCGGCGTCGGCTCGTCCCTGCTCGGGGCCATGGTGCTGTGCCCGCTCATGGCCGCCGCGGCGGCCATGCCCGCCGCGACGAGCTGCCACGACGGGCCGGCCGAGGATCACCACGGCGAGACCTCGGCGTTCACGTGCTGCGCACCCCTCGTCACCGCGGCGAAGCTGAAGGCGGCGCCGGAAGCCGTCGCCGCGTTGCCGCCGGCCGTCGAGACCGCGCCGCACCCGGCCCCGCGGGCGGCGTGGCGCACCGACCGCCCGCGGCCTCGAACGGCCTCGCCACCGCTCTTCGTGCAACACGCCTCCCTGCTGATCTGATCGTCATCCGTCACGGCCGTCGTTTCTTCGCCTGAGCGTCAGGCCCGGGGCGCAACCGCGCACCGCGGAGCCGCGTCCGGAACACCACCGGGTGTCGTCGCGGTCCGCGCTCGGCGGAGGATGCCGGTTTCCTTCCCGGAAGCCGTGGGTGAACCCGCGACGGTTCGACCACGAGCGCCGGAACGCGACCGAACACGGGGGACGATCGCATGCGTGCACCACGTTCTCGGCTGTCCGCGGCCGGGCTGGCCGCCGCGGGCCTGTTCTCGACGCTGGCCACAGCCCAGCCGTCGGTGACGTCCGGCGTCCGACCTCGGCTGTCCGCGGTTCAGTCGGTGCTGCCGGAGACAGCTCGATCGGGGTCACCCGCGACGGTGCCGCCGTCGCCGGTGGCCGCCGTCCGACCGTCGTTGCGGTTCGCCGTCCGGCCGTCGTTGCCGGTCGCGGTTCAGCCGGTGCCGCCGTCCGGCGTTCAGCCGGGGCCACGGGCGGGAGTGCAGCCGTCGCCGGCGGCGACGCTCCAACCGTCGACGCCGTCCGCGGCGCCGCCGTCGCCCATGGAGGACCCGCTCGACTTCTACGCCGCCGCGCCCGACCTGCGCGGGTACGTGATGGCGGCGGTCGAGAGCAATCCGGCGATCCTGGAGTCCCGCGCGCGCCACGAGGCGGCCCGGCAGCGGGCGCCCCAGGTCGCCGCGCTGCCCGATCCGGTCGTGAGCTTCACCCAGGCCCTGCGCAGCGTGGAGACCCGGGTCGGCCCCCAGCTCAACGGCGTCACCCTGACCCAGGCCTTCCCGTGGTTCGGCACCCTGGAGCTGCGGGGGCGGGTCGCGCTGCTCGAGGCGACGGCGCTGCACCACCTCCACCAGGCGGCGCGGCGCGATGTCGCCGCCCGGGTCAAGGAGGTCTACTACGACCTCGGCTACGTCGACGCCGCGCTCGGCCTGGCCGGTGAGGAGCAATCCCTGCTCGAGCACTACGAGACCCTGGCCAGCGCCCGCTACGCCACCGGCCAGGGGCTGCAGCAGGCGGTGATCCGGCTGCAGGCGGAGATAACCCGCGTCGTCGACCGCCGGCACCTGCTCGAGCGGCAGCGCGCGACCCTCGCGGCGCGCCTCAACACCCTGCTCGACCGGCGCGCGGAGGAGCCGGTGCCGCCGGTGGCGCCGCTGGCGCGACCGCCGGTCGCGGTCGACCGTGAGGAGCTGTACCGCCTCGGCGACCGCAACCGCCACGAGCTGCGGGCGGCGAGCGCGCTCATCGAGGGCGGCGAGCGGTCGGTCGAGCTGGCGGGGATGAACGCGCGGCCGGGCTTCACCGCGAGCGTGGGAGTGACCAACGTCGGGCGGCGCGACGACGCCGCCCTCCTGCCGCTGTCCGACGACGGCCGGAACTCGGTCACCGTCTCCCTGGGGATGTCGCTGCCCCTCTGGGGCGCGAAGTACCGCGCGGGCGTCGCGGAGGCGGGTGCAGAGCTGCGCGCGCGCACCCGGCGCCGGGCGGCGGCGCGCAACGCCATGGAGATGGAGGTGCAGGAGGCGGTGGTCCGCCTCGAGACCCTCGACCGGCAGATCGACCTGCTCGACACGGTGCTGATTCCGCAGACCGAGGAGGCGCTGCGCGCGACGGAGACGGCGTACGAGACGGGGGAGCTCGGGGTGCTCGACCTGCTCGACACCGAGCGGACGGTAATAGACGTCCGCTCGATGCGCGCGCGCTACCTGTCCGACCTCCTCATCGCCCTCACCGCCCTCGAGCGGGCGATAGGCACGCGCGTGCCGGGGAGCCCGCGGTGAAGCCCGCGCTTGCACGGCGCCTGAACGCCACCGGCGGACGGCCGAGGTGCGCGCCTGACCAGGCATGAGGAGGGCGCATGTCGGGTAGCTGCAGCCCACGAGCAACGCAGTCAGGGCGGGATACATCGCCGCTTGAAGCAGGACGTCGACACTCAGGCCGCTGTGAGGACGTTCGACGCACAAACGCCGTCAGGCGGGATGCATCGCTGCTCGAAGCAGGGGCTTCGCCACGAGCTCCCGGGATCGGGAGGATGCCATGAACAAGGCGATCGCGGTCGGCGTCGTGAGCTTCGGGCTCGGCATGGCCGCCGCACTGCTGGTGGCCGTCAATCCGGCGGGTTGGCAGTGGTCTTCGCGCCTCTTCTCCTTCGCCTCGGCCCGCGAGGCGACGGCGCCGGCCGCCGGTGCGTCGGCCGACGGGCTCGCGGCCGAAGACGACCGCGAGATCCTGTACTGGCGCGCGCCCATGGACCCCACCTTCACGTCGGACCGGCCGGGCGTGTCGCCCATGGGCATGGACCTCGTCCCGGTGTACGCCGACCGGGCCGGGGACCTGCCGCCGGGCACGGTGCGGATCGACCCGGGCTTCGTGCAGAGCGTCGGCGTCCGCAAGGAGCCCGTCGCCCGGCGCGGCGTCGCGCAGACCATCCGCACCGTCGGCACCCTCGCCCACAACGACCGGCAGATCGCCTGGGTGAACACGAAGTACGACGGCTGGATCGAGAACGTGGCCGTGAACTACCTCGGCGAGACGGTCGAGGAGGGGCAGGTCCTCTTCGACATCTACAGCCCGCAGCTCGTGACCACCCAGATGGAGTACCTGCAGGCGGTCGACTACGCGGCGCGGCTCGAGACGTCGGCCTATCCCGCCATCGCCGAGCGCGCTCGCTCGCTCGTCGCGTCGACCCGCGCGCGGTTGAGCTACTGGGACATCACCGACGAGCAGATCGCGACGCTGGAGCGCGAGCGCACGCCGCGCCGCACCCTGTCGGTCCTGTCCCCGGTCACCGGCGTCGTCGTCGAGAAGATGGACCAGGCGCTGGACGGCATGTACGTCGAGGCCGGCATGAACCTCTACAAGATGGCCGACCTGACCACCATCTGGGTCGACGTCGAGGTCTTCGAGCACCAGGTCGAGGCGATGCGCGTCGGCCGGCGCGCGCAGGTCGAGCTGCCGTACCTGCCGGGCCGGCCCTACGCGGGGTTCGTCCGCTACCTGTACCCGCACTTCGACGAGCGGACGCGCACGATGACCGTCTCGATCGAGCTCGAGAACCCCGACCTGACGCTGCGCGCGGGCATGTACGCCAACGTGACGTTCGACGTGCCGGTGGCGCGCAACGCGCTGGCGGTGCCCGAGGAGGCGGTGATACGCGGCGGCACCCGCGACCTCGTGGTCCTCGAGCGGTCTGCCGGCACGTTCCAGGTCGCCGCCGTCACCCTCGGCCGGCAGGGCGAAGGCGTCTGGGAGGTGCTGGACGGCGTCGAGGAGGGGGACACGGTCGTGGTGTCGGCCCAGTTCCTCATCGACTCCGAGAGCAACCTCACGCAGGCGATCCGCAGCATCGAATCGAGTCCGGCCATGCCCGGGATGCCGGCGGAGCACGTGCACGGCGCGGAACCGGCGGCGCCGGCCATGCCCGGGATGCCGTCGGAGCACGTGCACGGCGCGGAACCGGCGGCGCCGGCCATGCCCGGGATGCCGTCGGAGCACGTGCACGGCGCGGAACCCGCGCCGGCGCGGCCCGAGGGGCCGGCCGGCCACCGCCACTGAGGCGACCGACGTCGCGGGAGGAGACCGATGCTCGCCAGGGTCATCGAGTGGTCCATCGGCAACCGCTTCCTCGTCGTCCTCGGGGCGGTGTGCATCGCCTTCGGAGGGATCTACGCCCTCCGGGCGACGCCCCTCGACGCGCTGCCGGACCTCTCCGACGTGCAGGTGATCATCTTCACCGACTACCCGGGGCAGGCCCCCCAGGTGGTCGAGGACCAGGTCACCTATCCCATCACCACGCAGATGCTCGCCGTGCCCTCCGCGACGGTGGTGCGCGGCTACTCGTTCTTCGGCTTCTCGTTCGTCTACGTGATCTTCGAGGACGGCACCGACCTGTACTGGGCGCGCAGCCGGGTCCTCGAGTACCTCAACTACGTCGGCGGGCGCCTCCCACGAGGCGTGACCCCGACCCTCGGCCCCGACGCCACCGGCGTCGGCTGGGCGTACATGTACGCCCTCCGCTCCGACGACACCGACCTCGCCGAGCTGCGCTCGCTGCAGGACTGGTTCCTCAAGTACGAGCTGACGGCGGTGCCGGGGGTGTCGGAGGTCGCGAGCATCGGCGGCTTCGTCAAGCAGTACCAGATCACCGTCGACCCCAACCGCCTGCGCGCCTACGACATCCCCCTGTCGCGCATCCGGAACGCCGTCGAGCGGAGCAACAACGACGTCGGCGGGCGCGTCCTGGAGATGTCCGAGGCCGAGTTCATGGTGCGCGGCGAGGGCTACATCCAGGGCGTCGACGACGTGAGGCGCGTCGCCCTCGGGGTGGACGAGTCGGGCACCCCGATCACGGTCCAGGACGTCGCCACGGTGCAGATAGGCCCCGACATCCGCCGCGGGCTCGCCGAGCTGAACGGCGAGGGCGAGGTGGTCGGCGGCATCGTCGTGGTGCGCTCCGGCGCCAACGTCCACGAGGTGGTCGAGCGGGTTAAGGCCCGGCTGGCGGAGCTGCAGTCGGGGCTGCCGCCGGGAGTGGAGGTCGTCCCCGTCTACGACCGGACGTCGTTGATCGAGCGCTCGATCGACACCCTGCAGCAGAAGCTGCTCGAGGAGATGGCGATCGTGGCGCTGGTGTGCGCGGTCTTCCTGCTGCACGTGCGCTCGGCCCTGGTCGCGGTGCTGACGCTGCCGCTGGCGGTGCTGATGGCCCTCGTGGTGATGTACCTGCAGGGCATCAACGCCAACATCATGTCGCTGGGGGGCATCGCCATCGCCATCGGCGCGATGGTGGACGCCGCGATCGTGATGGTCGAGAACGCGCACCGGCACCTGGAGCGCGACGCAGGCCGCCTGCCGCACTGGCAGATCGTCACCCGCGCCGCCACCGAGGTCGGCCCCACCCTGTTCTTCGCGCTGCTGGTGATCACCATCTCGTTCGCCCCGATCTTCACCCTGGAGGCGCAGGAGGGCAGGCTCTTCAAGCCGCTGGCGTTCACCAAGACCTACGCCATGGCCGCCGCCGCCCTGCTCTCGGTCACCCTGGTGCCGGTGCTCGTCGGCTACTGGATACGCGGCCGTGTCGTGTCGGCGCAGGTCAACCCGCTGACGTGGCTGCTCTCGGCGCTGTACCGGCCGGTGCTGCGGCTGGTGCTCGCCGGGCGCTGGGCGGTCGTCGCCGTCACGCTGGCGGCGCTGGTCGCGACCGCGGCGCCCTTCTCGCGGCTCGGCTCCGAGTTCATGCCGCCGCTCTGGGAGGGCGACCTGCTCTACATGCCGACGACCCTGCCCGGCGTGTCGATCACCAAGGCGCGCGAGATCCTGCAGCAGACCGACCGCATCCTGCGCACGTTCCCGGAAGTGGAGCACGTGTTCGGCAAGGTCGGCCGTGCGGAAACCGCGACCGATCCGGCCCCGCTGAGCATGCTGGAGACGACCATCCAGCTCAAGCCGGAAGACGCCTGGCGGCCCGGCATGACCCCCGAGCGGCTGACCGACGAGATGAACCGCGCCATCCGGTTCCCGGGCGTCACCAACGCCTGGACGATGCCCATCAAGACCCGCATCGACATGCTCTCGACCGGCATCAAGACCCCGGTGGGCATCAAGATCTCCGGACCCGATCTCGCGGTGCTGGAGGCGGTCGGCCGCGACGTCGAGGCCGTGGTCCGGCAGGTGCCGGGCACCCGCTCGGCCTACGCCGAGCGGGTGATGGGCGGCAACTACCTGAACTTCTCGGTGCGGCGGGACGAGATCGCGCGTTACGGCCTCACCGTCGGCGACGTGCAGGACGTCATCCAGTCGGCCATCGGCGGCATGAACATCACCACGACGGTCGAGGGGCTGGAACGCTATCCCGTCAACCTGCGCTACAGCCGGGACCTCCGCGACAACCCCGCCGCGCTGCGGGACATCCTCGTCCAGACCCCGACCCGGCAGCAGATTCCCCTGGGGCACCTCGCGACGATGTCGTTCGTCAAGGGGCCGCCGGCCATCAAGAGCGAGCAGGCGCGGCCGAACGCCTGGGTCTACGTGGACATCGAGGACGTCGACGTCGGGACCTACGTCGAGCGCGCCCGGGAGGCGGTGGCCGCGCAGGTGGAGATCCCCACCGGCTACAGCCTCGGATGGAGCGGCCAGTACGAGTACATGGTGCGGGCGCAGGAACGGATGCGGCTCGTGGTGCCGATCACGCTGCTGCTGATCTTCCTGACCATCTACGCCAGCACGCGCTCGGTCGCCAGGACCCTCATCGTGCTGTCGGCGGTGCCGCTGTCCCTGATCGGCACCTTCTGGCTGCTGTACGTGCTCGGCTACAACCTGAGCATCGCGGTGTGGGTCGGCGTCATCGCCCTGGCCGGCCTGAGCGCGGAGACCGGGGTGGTGATGCTGCTGTACCTGGACCGCGCCTGTGATGCCGCCCTCGCCGACGGGCGGCTCCGCACGCCGGCCGAGCTCCGCCAAGCGGTGTTCGACGGCGCCGCCCGCCGCGTCCGCCCGGTGGTGATGCTGAGCGCCACCACCGTGCTCGGCCTGCTGCCCATCATGTGGAGCACAGGCACCGGGGCCGACGTGATGAAGCGCATCGCGGCGCCGATGGTGGGCGGGGTGGTGACGACGGCCCTCGTCGTGCTCCTGGTGTTCCCGGCCGTCTACACCATCTGGCGCGGGTGGGGGCTGTCGCGACAGGCCGAGGCGGTCAGCCCGCCGCGGGCGGGCGCCGGTCGCGCAGACCCGAACAGCGTTCCAGCAGCTCGTCGCCGGTAGCACAGTCGATGATCCAGTCGCCCACGTCGGCCAAGTCGACGGGGTCGTCGACGTCGGCGATCAGCTCGGCCAGCCGCTCCGCGGTTCCGGCGTCGAACCGGCGCGCGCCCAGGCGGCGCAGCAGCGCCCGTTGCTCGGCG
>JAJEEA010000321.1 GCA_022821235.1 Vicinamibacteria bacterium | reverse complement strand
GTCGCCGGCCGCTGGGCAGTCGCCGGCCGCCGCGCAGTCGCCGGCCGCCGCACAGGAGCTGGCGGACGCGCAGTCACCGGCGGCCGCGGTGGCGGAGGCCCGCCCGGCGGCGCCGCGCACGCCCTGGGGCGACCCCGACCTGCAGGGGGTCTGGAACCACGGCACCATCACGCCGCTCGAGCGCCCCGCCGAGTACGCCGGCCGCGAGCGGCTGACGGAGGAAGAGGTGGCGGCGGCGAACCACGCCTCCGAGATCCGGGCCACGTCCGAGCGTCGGTCCGAGCTGACCCGCGAGCAGGACGTGGCCCTCGCCTACAACCAGTTCTGGTGGGACCGCGGCATCTCCACCGGCCGCACCTCGCTCATCACCGACCCCGCCGACGGCCGCCTGCCGCCGCGCACCCCGGAGGCCCTGGACCGCGCCGCCACCCCCGAGGCGCAGCGTCTGGCAGCCGCCAAGCGCGGCCGCGTGCCCGCGCACGGGCCCGAGGACATGGACCTGGGCGACCGCTGCCTCGTCTACCGGCCGGTGCCCATCACGTCGAGCGGCTACAACAACCACGTGCACGTGCTGCAGTCGCCGGGGTGGGTCGTCATCTTCCAGGAGCAGATTCACGACATCCGGTTCATCCCGGTCACCGACCGGCCGCCGCTGCCCGACCACGTGGTGCAGTGGCTCGGCATCTCGCGCGGGCGGTGGGAGGGCGACACTCTCGTGGTCGAGACCGGCAACTTCTACGAGCAGGCCGACTACTTGGGCTCGAGCGTCGGCCGCCGCGTGGTCGAGCGGTTCACCCGCGTGGCCGACGACGCCATCCGCTACGAGTTCACGGTCAGCGACCCGTCGGTGTGGACGCGTCCCTGGACCGGCGAGGTCCCGTGGCGCCCGGCCGAGGGGCCGCTCTTCGAGTACGCCTGCCACGAGGGGAACTACGGCATGACCAACCTGCTGGTGTCGTCGCGCGCCGTCGAGCGGGAAGCCGGGGGTGAGCAGTGAGGGGCGTCGGCGGGGTCGTTCCCGCCGCGCGGGGTCCCGAGGCCATGCCCGGGGCCGCCAGGGTCCGCGGTCGGCAACGGCCGGTTCGCGCCGCCGCTCGACGGGGGCTGGCGGCGCTGGCACTGACCCTTGCTCTCGTTGCCGGTGTGGCGGCGGGCGGGGCGAGTGGAGGCGGCCCGGCCGGCGCGGTACCCGCCTCCGCTTCCGCGACGGGAGCCTCGGCGGCGCAGTCGTCCGCCGGCTCGGTGCTCGACGGCGTCTTCACGCCGGCCCAGGCGTCGCGCGGCGAGCGCACGTTCAGCGACGTGTGCGCCGCCTGCCACGACACGGGGGAGTTCTCGGGCGGGCGGTTCCGCATAAGCTGGGTGGGCCGGCCCGTCGGCGAGCTGTTCGAGACGATCTCGACGCTGATGCCCGAGGCCGATCCCGGCAGCCTCAGCCCCGCCGAGTACGCGGCCATCGTCGCCTATCTGCTGCAGGTCAACAACTATCCCGCGGGAGACACGGACCTGCCCACGAACGTGCGGGCGCTCGGGCAGTTGGAGATCGTCTCGCCGCCGGCGCAGTAGGAGGCGCGGCAGAATCTCGCGTCACCGACACGCCGGTCACGCGGGAGACGTGCCACGGCCGTCGGCCGCCGGGGGTATGGAGGCGTGGCAGAAACTCGCGCCGCCGACACGGGGGCGGGACGGGGGCGTGCGGTCAAGGCGCCGGCAGGCTGAAGAACGCGCGTGCGGTAGGCGGGACGAATGAAGCCTGCGGGCGTGCGTGGCCACGGACCGAGCGCAGCCCACGCGCCGTGCGCAGTCCACGGAGCGGCGCCGCCCGGCAGGTGCGGCGCGCGGTCGTGGCGCTTGGCCGCGGCCGGTTGTCGGAGCGGAACGAGCGAGAGAAGGGGAGAGCGGATGAGAACCACTGCGCAGCCCGGCCGTGGACTGCTGACCGGCATCGTCGTCGCGGGTATCCTGCTGGCCGCGTCTCCAGCCTCCGCCCAGGACGCCGGCGAGTGGCGCTACATCGGGGGCGACGCCGCGCACACCCGCTACTCCGCCCTCGACCAGATCACCGCCGACAACTTCGACGACCTCGAGGTGGCGTGGATCTGGCGGGGCGACAACTTCGGGCCCTCGCGCCTCGCGGTATCCCGCTCGACCCCCATCTACGTCGACGGCACCCTGTACACGGTGGCCGGCGAGCGCCGCACGGTGGTCGCCATCGACCCTGCGAGCGGCGAGACCCTCTGGACGTTCCGCGAGCCCCACACCACCCGGTTCGACCGGGGCATGCGCAACGGCTACGGCAAGGGCGTCGCCTACGGGGAGATCGACGGCCGCGGCGTCATCTACACCATCAGCCCCGCCTTCTTCCTCTATGCCCTCGACGCCCGCACCGGGCTGCCCCTCGAGGACTGGGGGACGGCGGTGCCCCTGCCGGGGTTCCCGTCGACCGGCGTGGTCGACCTGCTGCCCGACCTCATCGCCGACTGGGGGCCGTGGCTGAGCTGGGACGGCGCCTACGACCCCGACTTCGGCATCCCCCGCGAGCTGGGGTACATCACCAGCTCGTCGCCGCCGATCGTGGTCGACGGGGTGGTCGTGGTGGGCAACTCGGCCGAGCAGGGCTACAACCAGACCCGCATCGAGAACGTGCCGGGCGACATCCTCGGCTACGACGCCCGCACCGGCGAGCACCTGTGGAAGTTCCACGTCATTCCGCGGCCCGGCGAGCTCGGCCACGAGACGTGGGAGAACGACGCCTGGGAGTGGACCGGCGACGTGTCGTCGTGGGCGCCGATGTCGGCCGACCCCGAGCTCGGGCTCGTGTACATTCCGACCAACCCGCCCACCATCGACTTCTACGGCGGGTTCCGGCCCGGGGACGGGCTCTTCGGCACCAGCGTCATCGCCCTCGACGTCCGGACCGGCGAGCGCCGCTGGCACTTCCAGACCGTGCACCACGACATCTGGAACTTCGACAACCCCACCGCGCCGGTGGCCCTCGACGTGACCGTCGACGGGCGGCCGCGCCGCATCGTGGTGCAGGCCACGAAGCAGGGCTGGGCCTACACCTTCGACCGGGCGACGGGCGAGCCGGTCTGGCCCATCGAGGAGCGGCCGGTGCCGCAGTCCGAGGTGCCGGGCGAGCGCCTCTCGCCCACGCAGCCCATGCCCACCCGGCCCGCCGCCTACGAGATGCAGGGGCTGACCGAGGACGACCTCATCGACTTCACCCCCGAGCTGCGGGCCGAGGCGCTCGAGATCGCCCGCAACTACCGCCTCGGGCCCATCTTCAACCCGCCCATCCAGCGCGGCCACCCGTCGGGGCTCCGGTCGTTCGTGAGCTGCCCGAGCGGGGCGTCGAACATCTTCGGCCCGACCTCGGCCGATCCGGAGACCGGCATCCTCTACGTGTCGACCCGCCGCGGCTGCCGCTCCGAGAACATCGTGCCGGGCGCCCTCATCGACGTGCCCGAGGACATCAAGACCACCGGCCGCACCATCGCCGAGTTCGCGGTGCTGAACCGCGGCGACTTCCGGGGGCCGCAGGGGCTGCCCATCTTCAAGCCGCCGTACAGCCGCATCGTCGCCATCGACATGAACACCGGCGAGCACCTCTGGGAGACGCCGAACGGCGACACCCCCGAGCGCATCCGCAACCACCCCGCGCTGCAGGGGGTGGACCTGCCCAACACCGGGCTCCTGTCGCATCCGGTGACCATGGTCACCCGCACCCTCGTCGTCACCGCGGAGGGCACCGGCGGCACCCCCCGCCTGCACGCCCTCGACAAGCGGACCGGCGAGCGGGTCGGCACCGTCGAGCTGCCCGCGTCGGGCCAGTACGGCATGATGGGCTACCTCCACGAGGACCGGCAGTACATCGTGGTGCAGGTCGCCGGCCCCGGCCTCCCCGGGGCGCTCGCGGCGTTGCGGCTGCCGTGACACGCTCGGTCGCCAGCCGTTGCGGGAGGGGGTTTCGACGCACCGCCTGGGACGCTGGCCGGAAGTGGCTTGCTGCCATGCCAAGCGCAGGACCCGCAGGAAACGAGTTGCGTCCGAGTGCAGCCTGGCAAGGCTGCATCGATCGCTGTCCTTGACGTTTCAGGCAGACCCGGGCGTGGCGCGTTCAGGTCGTCCCGACATCAGTAGAGTTCCTGCAGGTCCGCTGGCCGGATTCTGGGAACGATACTCCCGAATATCTATGTAAAATGGGAGTGTGTATCCCAGAATGCTGGAAGCCCCGGTCGAGACCGGCCAGAGCTTCTTCCTCTTCGGCCCCCGCGGCACCGGCAAGACGACCTGGATCAGGCAGCGGTTTCCGAACGCGCTGTACCTCGATCTGCTCGACCATGCGCTCTATCTCGACCTGCTGACGCGGCCCCACCGCCTCCGCGAGCTGATTCCCCCGCGGCACGACGACTGGATCGTGCTCGACGAGGTGCAGCGGGTTCCCCTGGTTCTCAACGAGGTCCATCGGCTGATCGAGACCGAGCGGCGGCGCTTCATCCTGACCGGATCGAGCGCGCGCAGCCTGCGCCGCCGCGGCGTCAATCTGCTGGCGGGACGGGCGCGCACCCATCATCTGTACCCCCTGACCGCGGTCGAGGCGGGCGCCGATTTCTCGCTGGAACGCGCGGTGGTCCACGGCCAGCTCCCCTCCGTCTACACCCAGCCCGACCCGGACGGCTACCTGGCGTCCTACGTCGAGAGCTACCTGCGCCAGGAGGTCATCGAAGAAGGGCGCACCCGGAACCTCGCGGCGTTCGGCCGGTTCCTGGAGAGCGCCAGCTTCTCCCAGGCCGCGCTGCTCAACGTGGCCGAGGTCGCGCGAGACGTCGGGGTGGACCGCAAGACGGCGGTCGCCTACTTCGACCTGCTCGAGGACCTGCTGATCGCCACGCGGGTGCCCATCTTCACCCGCCGGGCCGGCCGTCGGATGACCGCGCACCCCAAGTTCTTCCTGTTCGACGCCGGCGTCTACCGGACGATCCGGCCGACCGGCCCCCTCGACCGTCCCGAGGAGATCGACGGCGCGGCCCTGGAGACGCTCGTCCATCAGGAGCTGCGCGCCCACATCGCCTACCGGTCGCTCGATCTCAAGCTGTTCACGTGGCGAACGACGGCGGGAGCGGAGGTCGACTTCGTCGCCTACGGAGGCGACGGGCTGTTCGCCATCGAGGTCAAGCGCGGCCGCGCCATCCGGCGGACCGATCTGCGCGGGCTCGCGCAGTTCAAGAGTGACTATCCGATGGCGCGCTGCGTACTGCTCTTCGGCGGGGAGCGCCGCGAGCACCGGGACGGCATCGATCTGCTGCCGGCGGCCGAGGCGCTGGCCGATCCGACCTTGGTCCTGGCGTAAGGGGGTGCAGGGGCGCAGGCCCTGCGAGGTTCCTCAGTACAGCTCGGCAGCTTCACCGTAGTCCGGGCGCGCTCGGACGTCGAGCCCAGGCGATCTTCGTCGCGAGACGCAGCGTTCGACGCACCCGCCCTCGTCGCGGGCTGACATGGGATGTCGTCGGCTCGGTCCCGGCCAAGCCGCGATCGGGAAACATCCGCAGGTCCGATAGCGTCTCATCGATCAGGGCCGACGACGCAGCGCACAGCGGAGTCGGGGTTCACGGTCGGTGGCGATACGGCCGATACGATTCATGGAGGGCTCGCGGAGGCAGGGCATGACCAATCTGGAAATGTCGGCGGACGCGGATCGACGGTCCCGCGGTTTGAGAACCCGAACCGCTCGGCACGACAAGCTGTGCCGCCGTTGCGGCAGGCGCAAGGCGTTCTGCACGCGCTATACCTGGAAGCGGCGGGTCAACCGGGAACGGCACCACGACCTCTGCTTCCAGTGCCGTCGCGCGGCGCGCGACGCGACTCGGAACTGTGCGGCTCGCGTCGCCTAGACTCGGCCGGCCGGACCTCGGACGACGCACGGTCGTGCTTGGCCGTCACGCGTGACCGTGATGGGCAAAACGCCCGTGGATGTGGGGAACTCGACTTCATCCCTTACGGGGACGACCGGCTCTCCGCCATCGCGTGGTCGTGCCATGCGCCGCACGGATCTGCGCGGCGTCCGCGCAGGTCAAGGGTGACGACCGTTGGCACGTTATGTGCTCCTCCTCCGCGGGACGCGCCGCGATCACCGGGACGACATTTGAGTTGCGGCGGTGGCCGAGGCGCCCTGCGATCCGACGCTGGTCCTGGCGTAGCAGCCCGGCGCACCGGCCGCGCTCCCGGATGACCGACGTGCGAATCGAGGGCGAGGGTGGCGGTTGCTGCCCCTGCTACCATTGTCTGCGCGGGTCGGCGGGCGACTTCCGCGAGGCGCTCCCGTTGCCGTCCAGCCAGGACGCGCATGACCGCCAGCCGCGGGAGCGCAGCCGTGTTCGACTATCGCTTCGATTGGGACCCGGTCAAGGCAGGGCGCAATCGGCGCAAGCACGGCATCACGTTCGATCTGGCCGCGTCGGTGTTCAGAGATCCGTTGGCAGTGTCGATTCTGGATGACGACCACGGCGACCTCGAAGAACGCTGGGTGACGATCTGACTCGTAGCGAACGGCACGCTGCTGGTGGTCAGCCACACGTATCGCGAAGTCGGTGTCAATGCGGCGGACGTGAGGATCATCTCCGCCCGGCGGGCGACAAGCCACGAACGGCGGCAGTACGAATCAGACCGATGAGGCCCGAGTACGACTTCTCGAAGGGCGAGCGTGGCAGGTTCTTCCGCCGGAACGCCAAGCTGACGCTGCCGGTCCAGAACGGGGCCCGGGATTGGGCCGGGCAGGACTCGGCCTTGGCGGCCTACATAGCGGAGGAATCTCGAAAGACACTCAACGCCTATGCCAATCAGCCGCACCTGGTTCTCGAACATGCCAACCACGAGCAGGACACTGCGCGCGGTGGGTACGCCCACCGCCAACTGTTCGAGCTGGTCCAGAACGCCGCCGACGCCCTGAGCGGCACGTCCGCCGGGGGACGCATCGCGATCCGGCTGACCGATGGCTGTCTGTACTGCGCCGACGACGGCGAACCGATCAATCAGGACGGCGTGAGGGCGCTCATGTTCTCTCACCTGTCGCCCAAGCGCGGGACCACCGAGATCGGCAGGTTCGGCCTCGGCTTCAAGTCGGTCCTCGGCGTAACCGATGCCCCCGAGTTCTTCAGCCGGGCGGGATCGTTCCGCTTCGACCGACAGCGCGCGTGGGAACAGATACGGGAAGTCGCGCCGGGCGTTGGCCGCTATCCGGTGTTGCGACTTGCCGAGCCTGTCGACCCCTACGAGGCCTTCGAGCAGGACCCGGTCCTGGGCAATCTCATGGTCTGGGCGACCAACATCGTGCGACTGCCGCTCCACTCTGGCGCGGTCAGCGATCTCCGGCGGCAGATCCAGGCCTTCCCGCCCGTGTTCCTCCTCTTCGTCGAGCACGTCAGGCAACTGAGCATCGATGACGGCGGGACGTTGTGCAAGGCCATCCAATTGGAGAGAACCGGGGAGGAGTTCCGGCTGGTGGATGGCGCCACAGCGAGCAACTGGAAGCTGTTCAACCTGATCCATCGGCTTGGAAGCGACGCTCGAGCCGACCGGCGCTCGCTCGATGACGGCGACGAGGTGCCGATCTGGTGGGCCGCACCGCTCGACCGGTTGACCGATCCCGGCGTCTTCTGGGCGTACTTTCCCACCACGACCGCGAGTCTCGTTGCCGGCATACTGAACGCGCCGTGGAAGACCAATGAAGATCGCCAGAACTTGTTGCCGGGACCGTACAACGACGCGTTGATCGACGCGGCCGCGGAGATGATCGCGGAGAAGCTGCCCGAACTTGCGACTCAAGTCGATCCAGCGAGGCATCTGGATGCGCTGCCGCGTCGGCATGAAGCGGGCGATTCGGCCTACAGCGACAGGCTCCGCCGTAGTGTGCTTGCCCGGTTGTGCCAGGGTTCGGTGGTTCCGGATCAGGACGGAACACTCCGCGCCATCCCGAGCGTCCACTACCCGCCGAACGAGCTGACGGACCGCTCGCTCGGCACGGACGCGCTGGAGACATGGGCCCGATACACGGGACGACCGTCGAATTGGCTTCACGGGCGGGCGCTTCCCCGGAACCGACTCGCGCGGATCGAACAGTTGATCAACGAGTGGGAGTCGGTGAACGAACGTTCGCATCGTTCTGTGCGACACGCCTCGATAGCGGAGTGGCTCGAAGCACTGGTGAAGGGAAAGGCCGGCCCCGCCGCCGTCGAGGCGTCCAGGGCCGCCCTGCTTACCGCCGCCGCCATTCCTCACAGTGCGGGGGAACCGAATAGGTTCGGCAACATCGTTCTGGTGCAGAGCGGCGTCTGGAAGCCTGTGGATCCGGAGCATGTGTTCCTGCCGCGCGACGCGACGGACACCGCGCGGCTGTCAAGCGCGGGCGATTTGGTACACGCCGCGTTGGCCTGTGACCCTGATGCGCGTCAGGCGATCCGAGCGCTCGGCGTCGCCCTCGAGTCGGCAGAGAGCCGCCTGAAGCTCTTGGCGTCGAAGCTGTTGGGCACCGGTACCTCTCTGGGTTCCGACGACAATTGGCGTCGATTCTGGAGCTCGACGCGTGAGGTGGAGGTCGATAGAGCCCAGCAGATCATTCTCGATCAGCGACGTTGGCGGCGCGATCTCCGCGTCCGAACACAGGCCGACGCCTGGGCGCCGGTGCACCGGGTCCTGCTGCCCGGCGAGATCGCGCCGGGTCCGAACGGTCGAGAGCGCCAGGCCGCCGTCGACCTCGAGTTTCACGGAGCCGACGAAGAGTTGCTCGAACGTCTTGGCGCGGTGGCGGAGCCGCAGGGCGAGCAGGAGTTGTGCGTTGAATTGTGGTTTCGGTCGTTCGAGAAGGAGGCGCCCGAGAGTTCAAGGCCCGTCCGCTTCCGAGCCAACCGCACGACCACAAGCTGACATTCGAGTCGACTCGCGGCTCGGGCCCCCTGGATGTTCTCGACGTTCTGTCGGACGAAGGGCGTGCCGATTACACGAGCGCTTTGCTTTCCCTCGATTCCACCTACCATCGATGGTCGATGCGCCACGACACGCGGCCGAACCAGTACCCGGAGTTGAGGGTCAGGGCGCCGGCGGTACGTCGGTTGCACCAGTGCGGGAAAGTTCGTACCGCGAATGGTGTCGTTCCGTTTGTGGATGCGCTCGGCGCGAAACCGAAGAGCCTCGAGGCGCGGGACGTACTGCTGAAGCACGCCGAGGCCGACAGGATCAAGGTTGCCTTCGACCTGGTGGAACCGGCGGCGCCAACGCCGGAGTCCTTCGGGGAAGAGGATCCTGTTCCGTAGTGCGACGTCTGGCCCGGGTTTTGGCCCGTGCTGCAGCAGCTTGACGTCGACTGTTCGAACATCGAGGAATCCGCGCGTCTCGTGCGCTGTGAACGGATTCTTGTCGGCGGCGAAGAGCGCGATTGCGTCCTCATCGCCGCCGACGGCAAAACGGTGCCGCCGATACGGCGGCCGACGGCTCGATGCCGGCGCGTTCGGGAGCGACGATCCTCAGGATGTCGTGACTGAACTCCAGAAAATGCAGGTGCTCGCACTGGCGGATCACCGGACTATCGAGGGCGGCAGCTACCGGTTGAATGACGACGAGCGCGCGAAGATGGCCGAGATGCCCCAGCATCCTTGGCTTCCGCAGAGCGTCGAAGATCGCATCGCCCGCGATTCGGATCGCACGAACCGCATCGTCGAGGCGTACGAGCGGGAAGCGGCGAGGGCGGACTGGCCCGTTCTCGTCTTCGCCACGTCGGTCGAACACGCGCAGACTATCGCGGCGCTGCTGAGCAGGCGCGGCGTCCCGTCCCGGGCCGTGAGCGGGACGACAGAGACCTCGACAAGACGCCGGATCGTGGAGGGGTTCCGCCAGGGTGACGTCAAGGTGCTGGTCAACTATGGTGTGTTCCGGGAGGGCTTCGACGCACCCAAGACACGCGCCATCATCGTGGCTCGCCCAGTTTACAGCCCGAATCTCTACTTCCAGATGATCGGCCGTGGACTGCGCGGCCCGAAGAACGGCGGTACCGATCGTTGCCTGATCGTCAACGTCCAGGACAACATCGACAACTTCGAGAGGAAGCTCGCTTTTTCCGATCTGGATTGGCTGTGGGCGTGAGCCACCCGGGCTTCTACGCCTCGGCTGATCTGGGCGGCCGCGTCGGTCGGGCCGCGGGTTCTGGACACAGCTCGCCCCGACGAGACCACTTGCACAATCGGGCGTTCGACGCCGGGAACGCGTCAGCGTGGCCGCCGCACCGCCATCCGGGTCCACCGTAGCTCGGGCCGGCCGAGATGGTCGTCGTCGGTGACGTAGCGCTCGATCAGGGCGCCGTTGTCGCGGGCCAGTCCGCGGATCTCGTCCGCCGAGACCGGGTGCATCGCGCGAGCGGCCTCCGCCGGGCCCTGGCGCAGGCTGAGGGCGATCAGACCGCCCGGCTCGAGCAGGTCGGCGAGTCTACGGAACGCCATCGGCCGGTCTGTCGTCGCGACGTGCATCCACACCGCGCTGAGCAGGATCAGGTCGAAGGCCAGACCGGTTTCGACGGTGCGTTGCAGGGCCGGCAGCGAGTCCGCCAGCCACCGGATCGATGGCTCGGGGTGGCGTTTCCGCGCGATCGCGCTCATGCCGGGCGAAGGCTCGACCGCGACCACTTCGTAGCCCTGCGACGAGAGCCATGCCGCGTCGCGGCCGCTGCCCGCGCCGACGTCCAGCGCGGCGGCCGGGGCCGCCGGCATCAGGTCGGCCATCCAGCCGTGCAGCCGCTCGGGCGCGACGCGCTCGTAGCGGGCCGCGGCTGCCTCAGCGTTGACGTCGTACCAGGCAATCGGATCAGCCATTCCGGCTCCACCACGCGCTTCGTCACGGCGAGGGTATGATCTCGCGTAGTCTCGAAGACCCAACAGGATCCGATGCCCGCCACAAAGCCCGCCGGCCGAGTCCGGCCGACCGTTTCAGAGCTCGATCGCCGTCTCGAGGAGGCCTATCGGGCTGGCGCCGTCGAGGCGCGGCAACTCGACCGGGAGTGGGAGAAGGTCGAAGCCCGCGTCTCGGATTGAGCTCATCCCTGCACCGTCATCCCGCGCTGTCGGCCTGGAGCGCCCGCTCGAACGCGGCTTTCACGCGGGGCTCGAAGCAGACGAACGTGACCTCCTCGATCGACGGGGCGTCGGCCAATGCCGCACGGACCGCACGGACCGCAACGGTCGCGGCCTCGTCCGGCGGATAGCCGTAGATGCCGCAACTGATGGCGGCGAACGCGACCGTCTTCAACCCGTGCTTGCCCGCCAGCTCGATGGCCCGGCGGTAGCAGCCCGCGAGCTGCGCGGCTTCGTCGCGCGTTCCCTCGTGCCAGACCGGTCCCACCGCATGGATCACGTGGCGCGCCGGCAGGTCGTAGCCGCCGGTGATCGTCGCGCTGCCGGTGGGGCAGCCGCCCAGGGTGCGGCACTCGGCGAGCAGGCCCGGCCCCGCCGCGCGGTGGATGGCGCCGTCCACGCCTCCGCCGCCGAGCAGGCGGGTGTTCGCGGCGTTCACGATGGCGTCGACCGCCAGGGTCGTGATGTCGGCGGTGGAGATGGCGAGTCGTGCGTTCGGCATGTTGCCGTGTTGCGGTCGGCGCCTCCCGGCGTCCCCGTTGCCGTGTCGCGGTGGGCGCCGCCCGGCGTCCTCGTTGCCGTGTCGCGGTGGGCGCCGCCCGGCGTCCCCGGCCGCTGGCGCGGTGTGGGAACCCCGGGCAGCGTTTCCGAGGGCGATCGTCAGTCCAGCGGGGCCCGCGCGATGCGGATGCTCTCGCCGACGCTGCCGACCCAGAGCTCGTCGCCGACCTGGATGGCGGCGGTGCCCAGCCGCAGGTTGTCGCTGCTGGGGTAGGAGAAGATGGTCTCCGCGGTCCCCGCCTCGGTGTCGACGCGGGCGACGTGCGACGTGACCCCTTCACAGCTCACGCCGCGCACGCACTCGCCGACGCGGGCCCGCTCGGGGGCACGGTGGCCGGCCGCGAGCAGGGTGCCGTCGGGCGCCCAGTGCACGTTGTCGATGTAGAAGCCAACCTCGATGCGGTCCGTCGGCATCGCGTCCGGTCCCCGCGGCAGGCGGATGATCGACTCCGCGGCGTAGCCCGCGACCAGGTACGACTGGCCGTCGGGGGCGATCTCCAGCCCGTTGGGGCCGATGCCCTCGCTGCCGGGCGCGCGGGTCCACTCGCCGCCGGGCTGCCACTCCCAGATGTCGCCGGTCGCGGGGCTCGTCGCCGCGAACCCGCCCTCGGGCAGCGGCACCACCGCGTTCAGCCCGAGGCCCTCGGGCGCCACCACGCACCCGATCCACGTGAGGGACGGGACGGCGCCGCCGGCGTCGACCTCGAAGATCTCGATGGCCTCGCGCTCGGTGTGGCGGACGACGTACAGCGTGTGGGTGTCGTCGTCACCGGGCCGGATGCTGACGCCGTGGGCCCGGAACTGCTCGGTGGTCATGCCCGGGCACCCGCCGTAGAGGGCCATGTCGTGGCGCCCCCGCGACGGCGTGGTCGTGGTGGGGAACAGCCGGACGGTGCTGCTGTCGCGGCTGTCGGCGGCCGACAGGTAGCCGTCGTCGACCATGCTCGCCACGATGACCCAGGGCGAGTCGGGCACCTGGATGAGGTCCTCGGGGCTGATGGGGCCGCAGACGAACTCGATGTCGCCGTCCGCCTCGCACTCCTGCGCCGCGCCCGGGGTGGGCAGCGCCAGCAGGCACGCGGCGGCCATGAAGAACACGGGAAACAGTCGTCTCATGATTCCTCCTCTAAACGCTGGGCGCGCGGTCGTCGGCCGGCGCGATGGTCCGCGGTGTGGGCGGCAGCCGCACAGGGCGGCGCGCGGCGTCGGTCGTTTTCACGAGAACGCTGTCCCGCCCCGGCGCGCCCACCGGCGTGCCGCACGGAACGGCGCGCAGCGGCGGTCGTTCTCACTGGAACACCGTCCCGCCCCCCGCCGCTCCCACCAGCGTGCCGCACGGGGCGGCGTGCGGCGGCGGTCGTTCTCACCGCCGCCGCGCGCCGACGCCGGCACGTTCCTCTCGGCCCTACCGGCTCCAGGGCGGCACGATGCGGTTGGTCCGCGCGTACGCGATCAACTGCCCGAGGTGCTCGTGCATGTCCCCGCCCACGAAGAACATGATCGCCGGGGTTGTCCGCTCCTGCCCGAACAGGTTGCGGGCGCTCGTCAGCGTCGCCGGGTCCAGCGCCTCGAGCTGCTCGCGCGCGTAGTCGAAGCCCCTGGTCAGGTGGTCGATGACCTCGGCCTTGTCGGTGATCGCGCTCAGGCCCTGCGACTCCTCGCGGCTCAGGGCCGTCGGGGCGCCGACCGCCATCGGCACGAAGCCGTAGCCCTCGCTGGCGATGAGCATCAGGACCTCGGACACGGACCGGACGCCCTCCATCGGCCGCCACGTGTAGGTCTCGGCCGGGAACGCCTCGGCGAGCCCGAGGAACTTCTCGCGCATGACCTCGATGTCGGCCATGAACGCGGCCTTCAGGGCGGCGGCCGAATCCACGTTCAGGTCCTGCGCCTGGGCGGGCGCCGAGCTCAGGGCGAGGCCGGCGACGACCAGCATCGGGGCGACGCGACCGGCGAACGACTTGCGGACTTGCGATGCAGCTCTCATTTCGTTGACTCTCCTTCTTCAGGGACTCTCGGTGATCGGCCGGCGCGAATCACGCCGGTTGCTGCGGGCATTGTAGCCGACCGCCGCGTCCGCGCGGACGGTGATCGGGGAGCCGGGAGTCGGTGTCGCAGGGCGGCGGCGCCGCCTTCGGGAGGCGACTGCCTGCTCTGGAGGCGCCGCCTGAAGGGGCGGCAGAGAGCAATGGGAATCACAGGCGACGACGCGCGAGCTATTCTGCGCTTCGACCCGCGTAGGACGACAACTGAATGACGGGCAGCCCGGGGAGCGACGGCAGGCGCCGGTCGTTGGTCACGAAGGCGCGGCATCCGGCGCCGACCGCGGCGGCGAGCTGCAGCGCGTCGGGCGTCCTGACGCCGGTAGCCGACCGAAGCTGCGCGGCCGCCCGCAGTTGGTCATGCGTCAAGGCGACCAGCTCGATGCCGCGGCTTCGGGTCAGGAGCGCCTCGTAGCGGTCCGCCAGGTGCCGGTTTCCGGCCCTGTACGGCGCCACCAGCACCTCGAGCAGGGTCAACGCGGACGTCACCAGTCGCTTCCCGCCGCGGTCGGCGCGCCTGAACAGGGGCGCGACGATGGGCAGAAACGTCGGGTGCTCCTCGATCAGGTAGATGAAGGTCATGGTGTCCATCCCGACGCTGCCGCCGGGCAGATCGGCGATCAATCCCAAGAGTCCCGCTCGCGAGCGATGTAGTCCGCCGCGTCGATGTTCTCCCACAACTCCTTGCCGAGGCCCTGGAGATCGAGAATGGACAGCGGCTCCCGGGCTTCCAGGGTGCGGCCGAGCAGGTGTATCACCTCCTGGGCGACGGACCGATGCTCGCGTTTGGCCCGGTCTCGCAGGGTCGCGTAGAGATCGTCGGGGAAGTTCTTCACGTTGAGGGTGGCCAAAGTGTTCCTCCTGTTTTCCTCCATTTTGGATGCGGCGTTGTCCGGCGTCAATGGGGAAGCGGCGAACGAGACCCGGCCGCATCCGGCGGCGCGGTGAGCAGATCGGGCTATCCAGATGTGGGAGCTTGAGGTATAAAGGCATGATCCGGCGCAGTGGCCGGGTCGAAGCTCGTGGGGATTCGCTGACATGACGACAAGACACCACCGTGCGTGGGCGGTGGCCGGCGCCTTGCTCGCGTGCCTGCTCGCCGGCACCGCCGCGACGGCGCAAGGTCCCGCCTGGTCGCCCGGACCCGCCGAGTGGGCGGGAGACCTGACGCCCATCACCGCCGCCGACTGGGACGCCGACCGCGCCGCGCACCTGCTGGGCCGGGCCGGCTTCGGCGGCACCCCCGAGGAGATCGCCGAGCTCGCCGCCCTGGGCCCCGAGCAGGCGGTGCGGTCGCTCGTCTACTACGACGACACCGCCAACGGCCATCTCGCGCCGTTCGAGCACTCGGGGCTCTGGGACGAGGGGCTGCTCAACTTCCCGCCGAGCCGCCCCGCCGCCACCGACCTCGGGCTGAGGAACGGCGAGAGCATGGGGGTGCGGGTCAAGCCCGACCACGTCAACCGCCACGCGCAGCCTGTCTCCGACCGCTTCTTCTACTGGCTGCGCGCGACCCTGCTCGAGACCCGCCGCGTCGGCTACTGGTGGGCCGAGCGCATGCTCGACACCAACCGGCCGCTCGAAGAGAAGATGGCCCTGTTCTGGCACGGGCACTTCGCGACGGCCGAGAGCAAGGTCCGAGACTACCGCAAGATGCTGCTCCAGATCGACACGTTCGAGCGGCACGCCACCGGCAACTTCGGCGACCTCCTGATCGCGGTGGCCCAGGACCCGGCGATGCTCTACTACCTCGACGCGGGGGTGAACGTGAAGGGCGCCTCCAACGAGAACTTCGCCCGAGAGGTGATGGAGCTGTTCACCATGGGCGTGGGCAACTACACCGAGCCCGACATCCGCGAGGCGGCCCGCGCCTTCACCGGCTGGAACTTCGAGAACCTCGACTTCGTGGTCCACCCCGCCCTGCACGACGACGGCCCCAAGACGTTCCTGGGCAGCACCGGCAACTTCGACGGCGTCGACGTGCTCCGCATCATCCTCGAGCAGCCGGTGACGGCCGAGTACATCGCGGCCAAGATCTACCGCTTCTTCGTGCGCGACGAGCTGTCGGCCGACCTCCAGCGCGAGCTCGGCGCGATTCTGCGCGACAACGACTACGAGCTGCGGCCGCTGCTGTCGACGATGTTCCGCTCGCGCGACTTCTACAGCGAGGCCAGCTACGGCGCCCACATCAAGGGGCCGGTCGAGCACGTGGTCACGCTGCTCAAGCACCTCGGGGCCGACGACATCCCGGGGGTGCCCGACTTCAACCGCACCACCACCGCCCTCGGCCAGCACCTGCTGAACCCGCCGTCGGTGGCGGGCTGGGCGCAGGGCCGGGCCTGGATCACCCCCGCCCTCATCCAGGAGCGGGGCAACGTCGCCTTCGACTACCTGTTCCCCGACATCGTCAACTTCCGCGATCCGAACTTCCTGTCGCGCCGGGGCGCCGGCGAGGTGGGCGATCGGCTGCGGAGGGGGTATGATTTCGGCAGCGCGATCACCCTCGACGACCCGGCCAACATGTCGGCGTTCGACCTGACCGCGCTCGAGCGCGACGAGCTCTTCAACACCCGCGTGTCGACCTACCGCGGGTGGGAGCGGGCGGCGCGCAAGCTCATCCCGACCCCGCGGGGCGGGGCCCGGGTGGACATGACCGGCATGATCCGCGACGCGGGGGCGGCGACGGCCGGCGAGGCCGTGGACTACCTGCTGGGCCGGTTCCTGCGGGTGCCCATCGCCGCGTCGACCCGCGACGCCCTCGTGGCGCTGCTTGAGGACGAGCTGGGCACGTCGGACATCGGACGCGCCGAGACGTACATGGAAGACCCGTTGCGCATGGTGGCGCATCTCATCATGAGCACGCCGGAGTACCAGATCAACTAGAGGTGGGACATGACGATGACGAATCGAGGCCGGCGGTTGTGCGAGGCGAGCGGCGTGTCCCGTCGTGACGCCCTGAAGATCGGCGCCCGCGGCATCGCCCTCGGGCTGGCCGGGGCGGTCAGCCCCCTGCCCCCCCTGTTCGGGGCGGCGTCGAAGGCGGTCGCGGCCACCCCGGGCAAGATCCTCGTGGTCTTCGAGTGGTTCGGGGGCTACGACGGGCTGAGCACGTTCGTGCCCTACAGCAACGACGCGCTCTACCGGCACCGGCCCAACCTCGGCGTGCGCGAGGCCGACGTCCTCAAGGTCGACGAGCACTTCGGCTTCCAGAAGTCGATGCTCGGGATGCACCGGCTGTGGAACGACGGCAACGTGGCCGTCATCCACGGCGCCGGCTACGACCAGCCGTCGTTCTCGCACTTCACGTCCGCCTCGTACTGGCACACCGGGGCGCCGAACAGCGGCGAGGAGTACGGCTGGTACGGCCGCACCGCCGACGCCCTCGACCCGTCGGGGACCCCCAACTACCTCGTCAACATCTCGGCCACCCAGAGCCTCGCGGTGCGGGCCCGGCAGCACGTGCCGGTCGTCTTCGACCAGCCGTCCGCGTTCACCCGCGCCGTCTTCCATCCCCAGCAGTCGTTCGTCGACCACCTCGGGACGGGGCAGGAGGCGCGCACCTCCGCCCACAAGTTCCTGCTCGACGTGAACCGGAGCGCCCGCGACGCCTCGGCCCTCGTCAGCCAGGCCTGGGACAACTACAACCGCACCCGCAACCCCGACCTGCGCCTGCTCGACCTCGACAAGGTCGTGGCCCTCATCGAGAACGACTTCCCCGCCCGGCTCTACTACGTCCGCCTGCAGGGCAGCCTGTTCGACACCCACGTCAACCAGGAGAGCCCGCACAACCGCCAGGTGCAGTACTGCTCCGACGCGGTCTGGGCCTTCTTCGAGGAGATGAAGCGGCTCGGCAAGCAGGACGAGGTCGCCGTCTTCATCCACAGCGAGTTCGGCCGCCGCGTGCCCGAGAACACCAACCTCGGCACCGACCACGGCACCGCCAACGTCTCGTTCGTGGTCGGCGGCGGCGTCCAGGGCGGCCAGTACAGCACCCCGCCCAGCCTCACCGAGCTCGTCCACGGCGACAACCTGCAGCACACCGTCGACTTCCGCCGCGTCTACGCCAGCCTCATCGAGGAGTTCCTGGGGCACCCCGACTCGGAGAAGGTGCTCGGCGAGAAGATGAAGACGTTGGGCCTGTTCGCCTGATCCTCGGGCCCCGCCTCCCGGTCGGGGGCGGGGCGCCGGGCTGTCCACGTGGGCGGCACAGGTCGTTACCTTTTCGATCTCGTTGCCGCAGCAGCCTTGAAGTACTTCTCGACGATAGCCGCCAGGTACGAGTCCACGACCCTTGACATTTCCAGCAGGGCTAGCGTCACCTGCGACACAGTGAGATCGTCGCGTGGCCTGATGTAACGAAGACGCAGGTTGTCTTCATCGTCTATCGTGAAGCTGCACCCCATCTCGTTCTGCAATTGAAGCAGCTCGTAGAGCAACCGGGGATCTTGCCGGCGGTCTCGGTTGAGGTCGGCGACAGGGCGAATCAGGAGGAATCTCTCGTCGTCGATACAAGCGAAGAACTCGTTTCCGGCATCACTGGCAACGTTCCACCATCGGCCATTGAGCTGGATTTCTTCGTTGACCGAGACCGTCAGTTCCGCGAGTTCTGCGGCCTCGGCAAAGATCTCCTCGGGACTCGGAGATAATTCCAACTCGGCGAGTTGCTCGTCGGAGGGAATCACGATGTTGCCCGCGCGTCGCAGCTCCGAAAACTCCTGCCAGTATTGACATACTCGTTCACCGGGAATGGCGAAACCCAGTCCCTGGGCATCTGATCGGCCCCAGGTGTTGATACCCACGAGATTGCCCTGGACATCAAGTAACGGTCCTCCACTGTTGCCGGGGTTCATGGCCACGTCCGTCTGGACGAAGGGGAAAGGGCGCTGTCTTCGGTTAGCGGGTCGTGACGAGAAAATCCACGAAAATGTGTGCAGGTACCGCGGGCATGTGCCGATACGTGAAGTATGGCGCGCAAGAACGGAGACCGCGGCGATTCGCAGGGTCCCGGCCCTCGGCGGGACCCGCGGGACGTGCGGCGCATCGAACGCCTCGAGCGAGAGAAGGCGAAGCTGATCGAGGAGCGGGATCGCTGGAAGCGCCGTAGCGAGCATCTGGAGAAGGAG
>JAJEEA010000124.1 GCA_022821235.1 Vicinamibacteria bacterium | reverse complement strand
CGGCGCGCAAGCGCGCCCTGCGCGTCCGCCCGGCCGAGGGAGCGTCGCCCGACGGCTCCGCCCCCCGC
Organism: Vicinamibacteria bacterium; assembly: GCA_022821235.1. Lineage (GTDB taxonomy): Bacteria > Acidobacteriota > Vicinamibacteria > Vicinamibacterales > UBA8438 > JAJEEA01. The sequence goes on along the minus strand of JAJEEA010000124.1, from coordinate 5,953 downwards.
GCCACCAGCCGTCGGAAGGCCGATGCCGCCGCGCCCCGCAGACGGTTACGCGTGCACGTCGACCACGACGTCGACGGGCTCGAGCCCGTTCGTGACCTTGCCATCGGAACCCACCTTCCACGGCTGTATCCAGTTGCAGTGCCCGAGCTGGCTCTGGATCGTCCCGTAGAGCTGCCCCCGGGTGAGGCCCCAGTACTGCGCGTACTCGGCCTCGGTCGGCTGGAGCTGCCCCCGCTCGTCGAGACAGCGCGACTGCAGCACCGCCTCGTCGCCGTTCCAGCGCCACGGCAGGCAGAAGCGGGTGTGGGCCTTCGACAGCACCGGCCCCACCAGCTCCGCCTCCTGGTAGCTGGCCCCGCCGTCGGTCGACACCTCGACCCGGCTCACCTTGCCGCTGCCCGACCACGCCAGCCCGCTGATGACGTGGGCGCCGTGCGCCTCGAGCCGCTGGTCGCCGGAGGGCCGGGTGATGACCGAGTTCGGGCCGAAGTCGTAGCTGTCGCGCTGCGTCTTCGGGTCGGGGGTGAGGAAGCGCGAGTGCTCCTGGAACGACAGGTACGGCTGGTCGACGACCTTGATGCGCTTGAGCCACTTGACGTTGTAGATGCCCTCGAAGCCCGGCACCAGCAGCCGTAGCGGATAGCCGTGGTCGGGCCGCACCGGCTCGCCGTTCTGCCCGTAGGCGACGAGCACGTCGTCGAGGGCCTTGGCGAGGGGAACGCTCTTGGTGTGCCGGCCTCCGTCGGCCGCCTCGGCGATGATCCACGACGCGCCGTCGCGCAAGCCGGCCTCGGCGAGCAGGACCGACAGCGGCACCCCCGTCCACTCGCTGCACCCCATGCGGCCGTGCGTCGCCGTCACGGTCGCCCCGCGGGGGCTCGGCCGGTTGCCGACGCACTCCAGGAAGTGCACGCGCGAGACGAACGGCAACCGGTGCAGCTCGTCCATCGTGAACACCAGCGGCCGGTCGACCATGCCCTCGACCATCAGGGTGTGCTCGGCCGGGTTGATGTCGGGGATGCCGTAGTAGTGCTGCGTGGTGAAGTGCAGCGATGTGGGCGTGATGGTGCCGGTCAGCTCGGCCAGCGGGGTCTTGGCGCTCGGCCGCTGCGGGTTCGGCCGGATGCGGGGGACCTGGTAGTGGCTGCGCCCCTCGATCTCGCGCGTGGTGGTGACGAACCGCGAGCGCCGGCCGTAGAGCACGCTCTCGATGGCGTTGTTGTCGGCGACCGCCGGCACCTGCGCGGCGGCCGTGGACGAGCCGCCGGTCAGCTCCAGCGCCGTCGGCGGCGCCGCGACGAGGCCGGCCGCGACCGCGCCCTTCTTCAGAAACCGCCGCCGGCTCGGGTTCGTACCGCTCATCGTCTTCCTCCTCGCGGGTCCTTCGCTCCGGTGGAACACACCCGCAAAACTCGCCGGCGGCCCCTCGCGGCGGCCCGCGGTTTCGCCTTGGCCGGCCGTCCGCCACGGTGACGACCGTTGTAATGCCGGCGCCGACGCGAACCGTCCTCGACCGTCAGTGGCGAGAGCCCGCCGCATCGGCTGGCGCGACGCGGCGGTCGCCCGCGGGCTCCCGGCGACACGGTCCGCGAATGCCGGGGGCCCGGCCGCTCGACTGGCGCGGCGGGCTCCTGGCGGGACCGTCGATCAGAAGATCGCCAGCGCGTTGACCGGCGACCCCGTGCCGTTCTCCACCGCCAGCGGCCCCGCCACGAGGCTGAACTCCCAGCGGTTCAGCGACGCCGCGGTCTCCGCCAGCGCCTCCAGGTCCTGGTTGTCGAACAGGTCGACCCCCATCGCCACGATCGTCAGCAGGTGCACCGGCAGGCGCACGTCCTCGACCAGCGACGGCACCACGTCGAGGGCCGCGTCGCTCCCCATGAACGAGACGTCGCGCGACTTGAACCACGGCATGGTCGAAGCGTGCAATCCCGCCGCGTTCTGCGAGATGTTCCACGGGCCCACCTCGGCGCGCCGCGCCCACCGGCCGGTACGGATGAAGACGGCGTCGCCCGGCTGTATGGTGACCCCCGCCATCTCCTCCCAGGCGTCGAGGTCCTCCGTGTAGATCGGCGTCCCCGGCTCGAGATACGGCACCCCCTTGAGGCGCGGGACGTCGACGAGGACGCCGCGGGTGACGATGCCGCCCTGCAGGTTGACGATCGACGCGTGGGAGCACCCCTCCTCGGTGATCGTGTCCTGCGAAAAGCCGTTGTACATCCGCCCCTTGTGGAGGATGTGGCACAGCGAGTCGATGTGGCTGTGCGAGTAGCCGTGGTAGCTGACCTGGTAGTTGTCGCTGACGCCGCCGAAGAACGCCGACTTCGCCTCCTCGTCGGGCACCCCCAGCATGCTGTGCCCGAACGGCAGCGGCACGTCGTCGGCCTCGTCCTTCAGGACGCGGTGCGCGAGCGACACGGTGATGCCCTCGGTGGCCAACGCGAGCGCGGCCAGCCGCTTCTCCGGAGTGATCAGGTTCGCCGCCCCGAGCTGGTCGTCGGGCCCCCAGCGGCCCCAGTTGGACAGCTCGTCCACGAGCCGCTCGATGTCGGCCCGGTCGAGCTCGCGCGACTCCGGGGTGAAGGCCGGCGGCACGTAGGCCGCGGGCGACTGCATCGCCTCCGCGACGGTGGCGGCGTCGGGCTGCCCATCCGTGGACAGGAAGAACACCACGAGGGCACCCAGCACGAAGCACCCGGCCAACTGTCCGTATCTCATCGCGTTACCTCCGCAGCCACCGGACGCGGGCACCCCGCGAGAACCGTCGGCCGCCATCAGGCGACGACCCGTTCGACCCCGGCGAATGCCCAACACTATCAGCCGCGAACGCACGCGGCAACCCGTTCTTCCGAGCGCACCCCGCTTGGCGGCGGGACCGCCCGCCGGCGACCCCGGGAACGGCGGTACAATCGGGCCGTGGCTCCGCGGGGCGCGACGGCGCGGCCGCCAGGCCTCAGAGGCAGCAAAGTGACAGAAGAGCAAGTGTACGACTCCATCGCCGACGAGTACCGCGAGTCGAAGTGGCTGCTGTTCCGCCACTTCATCGAGCGCTACTCTCTCATGGAGCTCATCGGCGACCTGCGGGGCCGCACCGTCGCGGACCTCGCCTGCGGCGAGGGCGTCTATGCGCGCCAGTTCAAGCGGTGCGGGGCGTCCGCGGTCACCGGCGTCGATATCTCCGAAGGGATGATCGCGCTCGCGCAGGCGGAAGAGCGCAGGGAGCCGCTCGGCTGCCGCTACGTCCGGTCGGACGCCGCCGCGTTCACGCCGGAAGAGCCCGTGGACATGGTCACCGCAATCTACCTGTTCAACTACGCGCGCACGCGGGAACAGCTCGACGGCCTCTTCCGCGCCTGCTACCGCGCGCTGCGGCCCGGCGGGCGGCTCGTCGGCTTCAACGACAACGCCCGGCGTCCGCCCCGGCCCGGGGAATCGCTGGCGAAGTATGGACTCGAGAGGACCTGCCCGCACCCGCCCCGTGAAGGCGACGCGGTCCTGTGGCGGATCACCAACCACGACGGCACGGCGTTCCAGTTCGACAACTACTATCTGGAACCGGCCGCCTACGCGGCGGCGGCGCGCGAGGCCGGTTTCGAGGACTTCCGCTGGGTGGACGCCATGCTCGAGCCGTCGGAGCGCGACGATTCATACTGGGACGACTTCATGGCCCAGGAGCCTCTGGCCGGCTTGACGGCGTCGAAGCGATAGGATGGCGGTGCGCTACTCCGCCAGAATCTTGCCGAGCTCTCTTCGGGCCGGCGCGGTCAGGGCGTAGTTGCCCGAGCGCGGCTCGTTGAGCTGCCGTTCCTTGATCAGGTTCCTCAGATATCTGCTCAGGTTCTTGCCGTAGACCGGGTGGTAGTACTGCCTCGCGGTCTTCATTTCCCCAAGCAACGCGGCCCGCGAGAAAGACCTCTGCCCTGCCCCGAGATTCAGTCGCGCGGCCGCCGCGAGCACCAGGTCCGTACCGTGCTTGCATCCAATCTTCCCGGCGATGTCGGCCGTGGGGGAGGCCGCCGGTGTCGTCGCATCCGAACCGCCCGAGGCCCTTCCGTCGGCCGGGCCGGCGGACTCGACCGCGGACGCCTTTCTGCCGGCGGTCTTTCCGCCCGAGGTCTCACTTGCCGACGATCTGGTTGCCGAGCTCTTTCTGGTCGGGGTCTTTCTGTTTCCGGTCGGGATCTTTCTGACGGAGGTTCTGGAGGAGGCCCCCTCCGGCGAGGCGGCGTCGGGGGCCGCCGCCCCGGCCTGGCGGTCGGGGCCCGCGGGGAACGTCGAGGCGGCTTGAAGCAGGCTTGCAAGCTCGGTCTTGAGAAACTGCTCGCTTCCTTCGTACTCGACCTCGGTATCTCCCCTGCGGACTCGGATTCTGGTGGCCATTCAGGCTCCTCCCGGCAAGCGGCAGGCGCCGCAACAGCGTCGTCCCCGCCTGACCTACGCGCGGAATGCTAATGAACACAGGCAGCCAAATGCAAGCAACGCAGCGGCGCCACGCCGCGATGTCTCACCCTGATCCCGGCTCCCGCCACTCTGCCCGCGCCGCTCGCAACGGCTGCCGGCAGCGACCACCCACAGCGTGAGCACGACGCCGGTGACCCTGTGCACGACGGTGGCGGCATCGATCCAGATCAACTGCATCATGCTCCGACTACGGCGACGACGGTGGCGGCGGCGGTGGTGAGCCCGAGCAGGGCGCCCGCCCGGCGGGGCGCACCCCGGACGCTGCGCGGGCGGAACGCCCCAGCAGGACCGCTGACCCCGACAAGCTCATGTGGTTGCCTTCACGATTCACCGGAGCAGCTTCGCGCCGTGCTCCACCAGGGTTCGGCCCAGGCCCTGGACCCGCCGATGCTGCTCCGGGTCGACGAGCCTGCCATCGGCGTCGAACGCCTCGCGGGCCTTCGGCACCGCCACCTGGTCGGGCAGCACCACGCATCCGAGGTTGCCGAGGATCGCGCGCACGTGCACGAGCCCCCGCAACCCGCCCAGCACGCCGGGCGAGGCGCTCATCAGCACGACGAGCTTGCCGCGGAACGCCACCAGCGGACCGGGGTCGCCGGGGTCGGGCCGCGACGCCCAGTCGATGCCGTTCTTGAGCACCCCGGTGATCGAGCTGTTGTACTCGGGCGCGGCGACGAGCCACGCATCGTGGTCGACGAGCTGCTGCTTCAGCCGCCGGGCCGGCGCGGGCTTGCCGCGCTCCGACTCGTCGTCCTGGTCGAAGACCGGCAGGCGATAGTCGCGCAGCTCGATCTCGGTGACCTCCGCGCCCGCCTCGCGGGCGCCGGCCGCGGCAATCCCGACGAGGGCCTGGTTGAACGACGCCCGGCGGGTGCTGCCCGCGAACGCGAGGACTCGCAAGGGTTTCTGCATGGAGAATCTCCTCGATGCGGGGGAGGAACCGCGGATCGGGGGGAGCCCGCGGCGAGTCCCGCTCCAGTCGGCGTCGGCCGCGAGGTCACCGACCCGCGCGCCGCCCACCGGCGAGAGCCCGCGGCGCGGTCCCGCTCCGCCCGGCGGGCGATGGCGCCGGCCCCTCGCAGGGCGCGGCTCCGCACTCGACCCCCGCTATAATCCGGGCCACCCGTCCGGCCTCGAGCGCCGACCGGTGTCCCCGCGACCCGTCTTCGCGGTCTCCGCGGCGCCTGGCGGCGTTGGTTGAATGGCAGGCGGACCCGAAGCGGCGATGGCGGGCCGGCGCCGGGCGAAAGTGCCGAGGGCGGGGCTCGAACCCGCACGACCCGAAGGTCACGAGATTTTAAGTCTCGTGCGTCTGCCAGTTTCGCCACCTCGGCATGACCGTCTCGTCGAATGGACCTGAACGGCGGCGCGCCGCCGCAGACCGTCTCGAACCCGGTGAACGATGCCTGAGATCATAGCGCGCCCAATCCTGACCCGGCTCCGTCGGACCTGGCGAAGCGGCGGCGGGACCGCCCTCCGCCACCGCTGCCTC
>JAJEEA010000215.1 GCA_022821235.1 Vicinamibacteria bacterium | reverse complement strand
TCAGGGTGATGCCGCCGCCCTCTTCCACCGCCGTCGGCGGGTCCGCCGTGAGGGCGACGCGCAACGGCACGTCGGCGACCGTGACCACCTGCTCGACCGCGGCTTCGTCCGAGCGGGTCTGAGGAACGGCGGAAGCGGGGCTCGTCACCTTCGCGGTGACGCGTACGGCGGCGCTGCCGGCCGAGACCGCGGTCACCGTCACCGTGGTGCCCGACGCCGACACCCGTACCGACGGGTCGGATGACGAGACCGAGTAGACGACGGTGCTGCCCGCCGCCATCCCCTCGAACAGATCGCTCACCGCCACGCTGAACTCCTCGCCCGGGTTCAGGCCGTCCGCCCCCGCGGTCGCCGCGAGCGCAGCGTCGAACGCCTGCTTCACCGCCGCGTCCGGCTTCGGCGCGATCCGCTTCACCGTCGTGTCCTCGACCGCGAGCTCGAAGCGGCTGTCGACTGAGCCCGGGCCGTAGGCCGACTCGCCGGTGGTCATCAGGTCGATGGCGAGCCGGTCGTCGTTGACGAACTCGCGGCCAGCGCCTCCAGCCGGACGACGGCCGCCGCCGACTGCCTCCCGTCGGGGGGCGTGACGGCGGGCAGGTCGACGCGGTTCGGCGCGAGCCGGTAGGTCGCCGCCTGGACGGGGTCGTCCGGCGCCATTGCCAGCACCACCGACAGCGCCTCGCCGGTCGCCGCCGTATCGCCGCGGCCGCGGTCCACCGAGACCGTCAGCTCGACGGCCTCGCCTTCCGGCACCGACGTGACCAGCCGGCCGGCCTCGTTCCTCGCCTCGACGGTGACGGCGGCCGGCGCGGGCAGCGCGTGGGCGTCGGCCACCGTGAAGCTGGCCGAGGCCTCCTCGGTGGAGTTGCCCACCGTCCCCGAGTACGCCGTCACCGTCACCGCATCGTCCACCCGGTCCTCGTCGTTCGACGGCGGTGTGATCTTGGCCGTGAACGACGGATTGTCATCGTCGAGCGTGCCTGAGATTGGGCGCCTTCCGCGGCGTCGTCCGTGTCCAGCGCATAGCTGCTGTCGTCGATCTGGAGCGTCAACGTCTTGCTGTCGTCCACGTGGGCGGGGACCGCGCGAACGGTCACCTCGAAGGCGCGTCCTTCCCGGGGCTGTGCGCCAGGCGCGAGCGCCAGCGTGTACGACTGGGTCTCGTCGTCGTCGAGGGTGACGTTGCGCAGGGGCTCTTCGCCCGGCCCGCCGCCGGCTGCAATGGAGATGTCGCCGCCCGAGGCGCTGACCGCCAGCACGATGGTCTCGTCCTCGGCATCCGGGTCGTGGTTCGTCTGCAGGAGGACGTTCCCGCTGATCTCGTACGTGACGGCGCTGCCCGTGGTGTTTGCGGGGAAGGTGAGGGTCGCGGTGCCGGGATTCAGGCTGACGTCGGCGACCTCGGCGGTGGCGTCTCCGGACCCTTTAGGCTCCACTTCGACGGTGACGGTCACGGGGGTGGCTGACGCCGTGCCGGCGGTGACGCTCGCCTTGAGCGTCACGGTTATCGTGACGCTCTCCCCCTCGGCCACCGGCTCCGACTCCACCTCCACCTGCAGGCCGTTGCCGTCGAACGTGTTGTCAGGGATGAGCTGCGCCGCCGCCTCACCGGTCCCCAGCGTGAAGACGACGGCAAGCGGCACCACCCACGGAACAGGCCAGCTCCGTCTCGCCCGTAGCGCTCCCCACATCGGCATCGGTGTGCTTCTCCGTCGTGAGTTCGTCGGCCGTGCGGGCAACGCAGCCGCCCGATTCTCCCCGACCCACTGCCGTCCAATCGCGCCGGTCGTCGTCCCAGGCGTGCAGCCGGCGCCCCAGCGTCGACCAGCCCTTCAACGGCAAGGCGCAAGAAAACGCCCCCTCCCCCCCGAGGGCGAATCCGGGGGAGAGGGGGCAAGGGAGATTACGCCGCCGCCGCCGAACGCTACCGCCGCCGATAGCGGCGGTAGCCGCCGATGGCCAGGAAGGCCGCCAGCAGGAACTGCGCGATGACCGGCAGAGCCGGGACCGCAGCATCCCAGAGGTAGAGATGGACTTCGCCGTCGACCTCCATGTCGCCGGCCATGGCGTAGAGCACGAGCTCTTCCATGTCCTCGGCCATGTTGTCCTCGACGGCCATCACCATGGTCATGCCGCTCATCTCGCCGGCCTCGATCATGAGCATCCCGACCTCGTAGTCGTCTTCGCTGGCCGAGCTCTCGGCCCGATCACGCATGATCATCACCTCGATGTCCTCGGCGACCATCTGGTTGGCCATCACCGTCAACATCGCTTCCATGCCCTCGACGAGGTTCACGTCCTCGGGTCCGGACAGCATGAGGACCAGGTCCAGCTTGTCGACCATGATCTCGAACTCGACGGTGGCGATGTTCGCCGAGATCTGCGTGCCCACAGACGTGGCTGCCGTCGTCGCGGTGACGGTGACCATGGTCGTCCCCGGCCCCATGGCCTTCAAGGTCACGCCGGTCGAATCGGCTTCGGCCATCACGACGTCGGTGTCCGCGGACATGGCGTCAGCGGAGATGTTGAAGCCCGTGGAGGGCAGCTTGAACAGGTCGCCGAGCATGATCGACAGGTCGTCGTCGCCCGCCGTCCACAGGTTGTCGGGGCCTTCGCCCTCGTTCCTGGCCTTCGTGACCGCTAGCTCCACCTCAACGTCGGACTTCGGCTCGACGTTGAGCGTCGTGGTGTCGACCAGCGTCACGGACAGCATCCCCTTCATCTCGGTTCCGCCGCCGTTGACGCTGCCGCCCTTGACCATGGCGTCCAGCACGAGCATCTCCTCGCCGATGTCGCCGTCCCCGCCCAGCACCTCCAGGGTGAACGTCTTGGACTGGTCGTTCGAGCTGCCGCTGATGCTCACGGACGCAGGCGTGAGCCGGTAGTCCTCGCCCATGGCGACGCTGCTGTCCGCCAGCGGCAAGGTGACGGTGACCGTCTCGCCAGTCACTTCGCCGGACGGCGTGTTCCGGTCGGCCTCCACCTTCACCCGGTACTCGACGCCCTCCGCCAATTCCGTCAGCGGCCCGGCCCCGCCCTTCGTCATGGCCGTCACCGTGATGGAGGGCAGCTTGTGAACGTCCACTACCTCGATCATCGTCGTGGCGACGACTTCGCCGCCGATCACCGCGTTGACGGTGACCTCGTCGTCCACCCTGTCGCCGTCGCACGTGCACGCCGCAGCAGGCCTCCTCAAAGGCATGAGCTGGAACTGGGCGGTGACACCCTCGGAGTCCGCCGGCAGCGTCATGGTGTTGAGGCCGTTTGCGAACAAGGCCGAGTACTGATCATGGTCCGAACGCAGCGTCACACTCACCCGGTCGTCGACCCGTCGGAAGTTCGGCGTGAAGTGCACGGTGCTGACGGTCGCTCGGGTGCCCGCTTCGTAGATCTTGCTGGGCACGGCCGTCAACGCATAGCCCTGTTCGTGGCTGTCATCGATCCAGAAGAGACGCTCTGCCCCCCCCAATCTTTGGATTGCCGGGGGCGCGTGATCGCTGTTAGGGTCGAACATCCGGTTGTCCGGGATGGCCTGCAGAAGAAGCAACTCGTCCTCCGCGTCGTCGTCCGTGGTGGTGTAGACCGTGACCTGCCCGGAGCTCTGCCCGGCCTGGATCGTCAGCTCGCCGGCAACGTTGGCGTCGTAGTCGGCGCCGGCCAATTCTCCCGACAGATACGTGCGAACACCACCCTGCTCTCTGAAGGGGGTACTGGCGAAGGGGGCGCCTGTCCGTCCGTTCTGGCGGGTATGGAGCTTGCCCACCAGACGGAGCTTGACCCTCACGAACTGGCCCGCCGGTACTGGCCCGGTGAGAGACACCGTCGCCTGCGCTTGGCCCCCTTCTCCGATGGTACCGATCGAAACAGAGCGGATACCTCTTGCTGGCCCGGCTGCCGGCGTCACGGTCGCGATGTTCGACACAGGGCCAGGGCCTGCAGCGTTGCGGGCTCGTACCTGGAAGCTGTAGGTGACGCCGTTCGTCAGGCCGCTCACCGTGTGCGTCGTGCCCGTCCCCATCGTAGTGGGCATCCAGACGCTAGGGACACCACCAACGGTCTGCTGGTACTCGTAGCTCGCAACCGTGCCGCCCGTCGTCGGTGCGGTCCAGGACAGAGTCACGGAGCCGCTACCTGCAACCGCAGTCAGGGTGCCCGGCATGCCCGGAGCGACCAATGCAGCAACCGGCGTCGCCGCCACGGCGCTCGACGCAGGGCCAGGGCCTGCAGTGTTGCGGGCTCGTACCTGGAAAGCGTAGGAAGTGCCGTTGTTCAGGCCCCTCACCGTGTGCGTCGTGCCCGTTCCTCCCGTGGACATCCAGGTACCATTGTCTTGCCTGTACTCGTAGAACGTAACCTCGGCGCCCGTCGGCGCAGTCCAGGACAGAGTGACGGTGCCGTCACCCGGAACAGCAGTCAGGTTGCCCGGCATGCCCGGAAGCTGTTGCACCAGGATCCGGAATTGGCCGTTTACCACTACCGGCGACGTTGCGCTATCGGTGGCAGTCCATGTGACGTTTACAACATCCCCGTCCGCGGCTGTCACCGGCCCGCCGGTGATCTGTCCCAAAGTGGCGCCGGCGGTGGTGCTCACGGTCAAGCCCGCGGGCCCGGTTGGGCTGACGCTATAGGTGATCGTGCCAACCCCGCTTGCACCCATAACCGAAGGCAACGCCGTAACGGGTGTGGTGTATGTCGCGCCGGACGTGACCGCGACGTCATCGATATCCGGCAGAACCGGGGCGTTGACTTCCTCCGCCACGGCCGCGGTAATCGGGCTCGCCGCCTCGTCCGGGTCCGAATCCGTGTCGGGGCCGTCCGTCGTCATCAACCTGAGCGCGGCGGTGGCGGGCGCGGTGTAGACCACGTTATCCGTACCGGGAACAAGGTCGGCATTGAACGTGATCGTGATGGACGTGGCACCCGGACTGCTCGTTGGCAGACCGGCAACACCAACCACTACGTTGCCGCTCACGGTGAAGGCGCCATCCGGCACGTTGCCCCACACCGGTTGGCTGAATGTCACCACCGCGACCCTGCGGTCGTAGTCGTTCACCATGGTGTCGGTCATGGCGGTGGCGGTTTGTGCCGACGCCTGTCCGACCCCGAGGAGGAGGAACACCACCCCCACCAGCGCCATCCACTTCAGCGCCCTACAACTGCCTCTCGCGAAAATCGCTCCTGTCCGCATGTCGCAATCTCCCCTCTTTGTCCGGTCTGTCGTCGCCGGCCGTGGCGGAAAACCAAACCATCCGCCCCCTGTCTCCCGCTCGTGTCGGCAATCGATCCGCATCTGCGCCTACGCCTCCCCGCGAGTGAATTGCACACGGACTGGGTGACGGCCCCGCGGGGTGCCGTCATAAGTCCTTAACTGCCAGCGAGTTACGCGCCGCAACGGTTTTCCCCTTGTGATTCCGTCCGTCTGTCGCCAGCAGCGGGGGGAAACCAGTCCATCCGCCCCCTGCCTCCCCCCGGTGTCGACTACCGCTCCGCATCTGTCCTCAGGCCTCCTGCGCTCCGCCGCGAATCGCGCGCGAACAAGCGGCGGCCATGCCAACGAACGCCTGCCGCCACGAATCGCGAAATCTCAATTGGTGAAGTAAAATTCACTAAATAGACACGGTGGTAATCGGATCAGTCCGCCCTTCAGGGCTGGTGGAGCGGGTCGGGCAAGTGGCTGGTCTGCCCGGTACGGAGCCGAACGGGCTGGAACATGGGTTGATCCCACCCGTGTGACCGGTGTATTACTTCGGTGTGAATTTTCCGCCAATTTTTGCGGGCGAACGAGGGGAAGGACGGGGGGCAGGTGTCAGACGCGGACAGTCGACGACAGCCGGGACCGCGCGGGCGGCACCCCCGGAACGCGCTCTCGGACGCCTTCGTGCGCACGGTGGCTGAGGCCGGCCGCTACTGCGACGGCCACGGCCTGTACCTCGACGTGCAGCCGACGGGCACCCGGAGCTGGGTGCAGCGCCTGAGCATTCGCGGCCGGCGGCGCGAGCTGGGGCTGGGCAGCTTCCCCCTCGTCTCGCTCGACGAGGCCCGCGCCCGGGCCTTCGACAACCGCCGGCTCGCCCGCGCCGGCGGCGACCCCCTGGCCGAGAAGCGGCGGGCCCGGGGGGTGCCGACCCTGGCCGAGGCGGCCGAGCAGGTGTGGACGCAGATTCGCCCTGGCTGGCGCAACCGGAAGTACGGCCGCGACTGGCTGTCGGGCCTGGCGCGGTATGCCTTTCCGCGCCTGGGCCGGACGCGGGTGTCGGAGCTGACCCGCGCCGACGTGGTCGAGACGCTGGCCCCGGTGTGGCACCGGTCGCCGACCACGGCGCGGCGGCTGCGCCAGCGGCTGCACGCGGTGATGGAGTGGGCGGTGGCCATGGAGTACCGGGCCGACAACCCCTGCGACCGCGTCGAGCAGGTGCTGGGCCGCCAGCGCGAGAGCGTCGAGCACATGCAGGCCCTGCCCCACCGCGAGGTCGCGGCGGCGGTGGCCGCGGTCCGGCGGGCCGGGGTGCGGCCCATCGTCAAGCTGGCGTTCGAGTTCCTCGTGCTGACGGCGGCGCGGTCGGGCGAGGTGCGCGGGGCGCGCTGGACCGAGATGGACCGGGCCGGCCGGGTGTGGACGGTGCCGGCGGGGCGCATGAAGGCCAACCGCGAGCACCGGGTGCCGCTGTGCGGGCGCGCGGCCGAGCTGCTGGGGGCGGCGCGGGGGCTCGGCGACGGTGGCCCCCTGGTGTTCCCGGGGGCCCGCGGCCGGCCGCTCAAGGACGAGGCGCTGTCGAGGCCCCTGAAGGACCTCGCCGTCGGCGCCGTCCCCCACGGCTTCCGGTCGAGCTTCCGCGACTGGGCGTCGGAGGAGACCGACCACCCGCGGGAGGTGGTCGAGGCGGCCCTCGCCCACGTGGTGCGGAACCGCGTCGAGGCCGCCTACGCCCGCTCCGACCTGTTCGAGCGCCGGCGGCGGCTGATGGACGACTGGGCCGACTATCTCGCCCGCGAGCCCCGGACGGAGAGCCGCGGCGCCGCCGGTCAGCTCAGCCTGACCTTCGATGCGCCGTGAGCGCCGCGCCGGCGGCGGCTGATGGACGACTGGGCCGACTGCCTTGCCCGCGAGCCCCGAACGGGGGAGCCGCGGCGCGGCCGGTCGGCTCGGCCTGACCTTCGATGCGCCGTGAGCGGGGCGCCGGCGGCGGTCCTCGTCGTGGAAGGGCCGCCGGTGCCTGGGGCTGACCCCCGGGCGCCGCGGGTGGAGCCATGCTGCCGCCGTCCCGCTCGCGGGGTCAGCGCGGGCCGTCGCCGGGGGCGGCCAGGTCGTCTCCGTCGCCGGGAGCGGCCAGGTGGTCGCCGTCGCCGGGGGCGGCCAGGTGGTCGCCGTCGTCGGGGTCGGCGAGGCGGTAGCCGACCCCGCGCTCGGTGAAGATGTAGGCGGGCCGGCCGGGGTCGTCGCCGAGCTTGCCGCGGAGCCGCCTGACGAAGGCGCGCAGCAGGTTGGGGCCGCCCGCCCGCCGCCCCCCCCCACACCCGCCGCAGCAGGGCGTCGGCCGTCGACACCCCGCCCGCGTTGGCCGAGAGCGCCCGCAGCAGCTCGTACTCGGTGGCTGTGAGGTCGACCCGGCGGCCGGCCACCGTCACCCGGCGCAGCTCGTGGTCGACGGCGAGGTCCCCCAGCCGGA